>NZ_JBHTLM010000008.1:0-238806 GCF_042678945.1 Paenibacillus puldeungensis
CCTGCACCAACTTTCGCCGGTACCGAGTCAAGTCGCGTAAATCCCGAATATGCTCCGGCGGTATCATACTTCCTTTAATCAAGCCGCACCGGTGCAAACTTGCCAACCATTGCGCATCCTTCATATCCGTCTTGCGTCCAGGCATGTTCTTCACATGACGGGCGTTAGCTACGACTAGTTCGCAGGTCGACTCCAATACATTCCAAATGGGCTTCCATAACACCCCGGTACTTTCCATGACGACTTCCTTGCATTCGTGGTCGGCCAACCAGTCCTGCAGTTTACATAATTCTTTGGTTGTGGTCCCAAATTCCGCAAAGATGGGGATTGGTTTTTTGTCGAGCGCTCCTTTGAACAAACAGGCTACGACTGTTTCCTGATGAACGTCCAACCCACAACAATTTTCTCGTATGGCATCCATGATCTCAACCTGCTTTCTCGTCATCTGACAAATCATTGCACCCTCTTTAGTGAATCTTTATACTCGCACTCGGCGTACATTTGGCGGTTCTCGCAGGGTGCAACGGGACGGTTTGTACAACAGGGTTAATCCCCACTAAATGCACCGTCCTCGGATTCGTCAGTTTCAGTATCGACAGGTATTCTTTATTTAGGCTTGTAGGTTTTAAGGTTTAAGTTTTGAAAAACAGGTGCGAGTACACAATTATTTTCATCCGCGGCGGTCGGAATGGCACATTACGGGATTGTTTGTACAGCTATTTTTCCGCCATCTGCCGGGTGGTTAAATTTAAATGCAGAAAGTGCATCTAAATCGGGCTGTTCAGAAGAGTACATCGAAATGATGGCATTTTAGATGTAGGAAATGCAGCTAGATAGGGAAAAACGCGAAATTGGCACTAAATAGATGTACTTTTTGCATTTAGCCTAAGTGTATTCTGGAGATTTACTAACGGAACATTTGTCGGAGGATGTGGCTCCATATAGCAAGTCCTATGCCAACGCCGTAAGGATGACCGCTACGCCATTAAACGTACCATGGATGATCATCGCGGGGAAGATAGAGCCTGTCTTCTCATAGGTCCACGCAAAGACGGCTCCGGTAATGAAATTCACCGGCAGCGTATTATAGGTAGGGATATGGGCAGCCGTAAAAATCGCGGAACTGATCAAAATCCCAGCGGAGACTCCCCAGTTTATGCGCATCCACTTATAAAGAAAGCCGCGATAAAAGATTTCCTCATAAACCGGTGAGACAACTGCCGAGGATACGAAGCCAATCAGAAATGTAACCCAGGTCATGTCCGTTTTTATAGACTTGGTTTTGGCGTTTTCCCATGAAATGTTCAGCAGATCCATCACCGTAAGAATAACCCCACTCGCTACGATTAAAGCTAAGGTCCACATTACAATACGTGTCCAATATCCCCTTGAAAATGCGCGTATCCCGACCTCCTTCCAACCTAAACGATGCGGCTTTATTGCTAAAAAATAAACGGCTAAGGTAAATACGATCGCCATCGCAAGTCCCGTGGAGGTGCCTGCGTATAAGCTGTCCTGGAATCTGCTGAATAGCAAGGCGTGCAGCTGCGTCTCAATAAATATTGGGACGACCACAAACGCGACCAGCAAGAGCAGCAGCAGCTCCTTCCAGGACCATGACATCGTTTTGAAAGCTTCTTTTTTCATCATCATTTAGCAATTCCTCCTATAATTCAGTTATGTTAGAATCAAGTGTAAATGGTGACGTTACGTCACCTGCAAGCTCTAGTTTTAGGAGGACAAAAGTTGACCTATTATTCTACCGGGGAAGTATCAAAGAAACTTAAAATGTCCCTGCGTACGCTGCGCTATTATGACCAGATCGGGTTGGTGGTCCCCTCCGTGAGAGAGGATAACGGCAGACGTTATTATTCGGATGAGGATATGCTGCTCCTTCAGAAAATCGCGTTATTAAAATCTACCTCCATGTCGCTGCAGGATATGAAGAAAATCATTAACCAAGTGACTATTGACAGGGTATTGTCCGTACATAAAGAACAGCTTGAAACTAACATTAAACAGTTAAAGGAAGCTTTACAGCATACCAATACTCTGCTCAATATACTGAAGCTGGATGGAGAGCTTTACTGGGATCAGTTAACTCCGCTAGTACTCGATGAGGAACGCAGCAGAAGTCGAGAGAATGCTAAGAGGCAGTGGGAGTCCTTGTTTAACGAGGAGGAAATTTCGATTCTATCGAAGCAGCTTCCAAAGCTGGAGGACGATCAGGGACAGACGATTAAATGGATCGATTTGGTCAAACGGATCGAGTGTTGTTTGGAGGATGGGAAAACTCCGAGTTCGAAGGAAGGCCAGTTAATCGCGGAGGATATTCAGCTGCTCACGAGGGAAACGTTTGGAGACCACCCCGAGATGGTTGAAAAGTTTTGGGAGGCTCGAAAATCGGAAACTGCTTCGGTGGCCCTACATCTATATCCGATCAAGAGGGAAGTGCTCACCTTCATCGAGAAGGCCATAGAGCATTTTGAAGAAAGCGATATGTAGAAATGCTGCCATGTTAACCGAAAGGCCAAGAGTGCTACAAAAAAAGGAATAATATACCGATATCCCTTATATACTTTATTCCCATCAGGAGGGCAAAAATGGACATCGTTGAAGCGTTGGTTCTGGCAGCACCCTATTTTAAAAAAATTCACTCTCAGGACATTATGATCGGAGTTACAGATAAAGAGGTATTTCATTATTACGCCCCTAGCAGGACACTCGACCTCGGGCTGGATAAGGGAAGCCCCATTCCCTCGAATGATGCAACACTGATGAATGCCTTGGCCGGACAAAGAACGATTAACCGACTTCCGGCAGAGGTGTACGGAAATCCGGTTATTTCGGCCGGTATACCGATTTATGGTCCGGATCAAACCGTGGTCGGAGCGCTTGCTCTGGCCTATACATTAGAAAACGAAGAGAAGCTTGAGTCACTGACGAAGGAAGTTAACGGAATCACCAATCATTTGGTCGACATGGTTCAGAATGTGGCAGCTCATGCGGAGGAACTGTCAGCGACGACCACCCATATTTTGGATAACACCCGTAAAACCGTAGAGGATTCCCAGGAAGTCAATAAGGTGACCAGTCTTATCCGCGAAATTTCCGAACAGACAAATCTGCTAGGCTTGAACGCTTCTATTGAGGCGGCTCGGGTTGGGGAGCTTGGAGCAGGATTTGGTGTTGTTGCGACAGAGGTCCGCAAGCTGGCGGTAAACTCGAAAGAAGCGACGCATGACATCGAGAAATCCCTGAGCACTGTTCAGCTGTCCATCAAACAGATGGAAAGAGAGATCCAATCGATTGCGGAATCTTCTACGGTGCAGGCAGAGCTTGTCACTGAATTTAGCGATGTGATTGAAAGACTGAATAAGGCTAGCAATGAAATGGCTGTATTCATTCAATCCTTCACGAGATGAGCAGATGAACATCTAACATTATGAATATTATAGAAAGGCTCCTCGGCGAGAGGAGCCTTTCTATTTGGGAAAGAACCGGCATTACATTCCCGGCATGCCAGCCATGCCGCCGATGATTAAAGGATTGACCATTCCGAAAATCATAGCCACGTGAGCTACCACGAGAAAGCCGCTGACGAAGAGAAAGTGCAGCTTCATCTTTCCTTCCTCAGTTTGCTTCCGGCCAATCAGGCCAAGCTCGAGGAGGGCAAGAGGGAGCAGGAAGAAGACGCCGCCTAGGTAGAAGGATACCGCAACTACGTCCACCCAGGTGTGCCATCCGCCATTTACGGTTAGCGGAACAAAGGCGGTTGGGAACAGGTACAGGAAGATCCCTGTAAAGTAGAAGCCTGCCAAGATGCTGCAAATTTTATTGAAGGTTCTTAGGCCGCTATGCAGACTTTTGTTAAACAGAATAAAAAACTCTGTGACCGTAATCGTTTCGGCAAAGATTACGGGTATCGCCATGAAAATGATGAGATTCCAAGGCTGATTATCCGCAAGCAAGGACATATAATGCGTCATGCTCATATTGTTTTCCTCCATAAGTGTTTTGTTTTCATGGCTTGATTGTATGCAATAAATATGGAGAAAGTATGTGGTCGGTGAATTTTTCGCGTATCGGTGTGACTGTTCTAGTGAAACGTATATGCGGTGATATATTTGGAAAACCTAAAAAAAGAATATATACGGAAGGAGCAAAGCTAATGGATGCTACTCTTGGAGCAGATGAGGTTGTCCGCCGAATCAAGCAGCTGCAAATGGATGGGAGTTCGATCAGCAAGAAGCAGGTCAAACAGAATGATCCGGAGTTGATGCGTAACGCTTTGTTTTATTTCCCTAGCTGGGAACACGCCGTAAAGAATGCGGAAACTTTGTCGTAGCAATTGAAGGTACTACAGAAAGCCAAGTCGGGTGGGCTGTCCCACGCCGGCTTGGCTTTTTTTGTAAGCAAACAAGTTGTTTATTTTCTTACGCTCGGCCGATATGATGGAGATACCTATCCTTTCAGCAGAGAAAGCCGGGATCCCTATGAAAAAATACATTCCTTTTACCTATAAAATGCTGATTCCTTATCTGATTCTTGTCTTACTCACCGATGTGATTATCGGCTATACCTCGTACACAATGCTTATTAAATCCAGAACAGAGATGGCGGAGTCGAACATCCGAACTGGCATGGAGCAGGCTAGAAACAATATCCGATATCAAATGGACGAGATTCAGCGGATGTCGGATACATTGTTCAGCAGTCTGTCATTTCAACGAGCGCTCCAAACAAAAGGGGAGCCTTATGATATCTATCTAACGATGCTGGATCAGATCGTGCCACAAATTACGGACCCGCTAAAGCTGTTTGGAAATCATATTCGACTGATGCTTTATACGATGAATTCGGACTTGAACATCGTGTCCGGCGATAATCTGGAGGAACCTATCAAGGACAGCGACTATTACATTCTACCTTTTGAAGACATCAAGGATAGCGTCTGGTATAAAGAGTTTAAAGATTCGGAGCGGGATAATATCTGGCTGCAGATCGACACGGACCAGCGCTTGGGAAATATATCGCACATTCGCAGACTGGTTTCGTATAGCGGCAACATGACCGTGATTGGGTATGTCCGCATTACGGCATCGCTGGATGATTTGTTCGGTGACTTCTCCACGTTTCCGGTCGAAGAAGGAATTACGCTGCGCCTGGTCGATACGACGCCGTCAGGAGGCTTATTGTATCAACGGGGGACTGGCAAGCAAGAGAAAGAGCCATCGGAGAATCTCGTTTTGCACGAGCCCATTCCGGGTACGAATTTTATCATCGAAACGACGGTGCCTAAAGCTTATTTGACCAAAGATGCCGGCCGGCTGAAGGAAGTCATCATGGCCGTGTGTGCGATTAGTTTTGTGGGGATGGCTTTCATCGGCTACATCGTGGCCCGTTTGTCCGGAAGGAAGATGTCCCGCATCGTTTACCTGGTGAGATCGTTCCGGGACGGAAACTTCCAGAAGCGAATCCGCTTCTCGGGAAATGATGAATTTGTTCATATAGCCGATGCGTTTAACGACATGGCCACTAATATTCAGGGACTAATTAATAGGGTTTACGTGCAGGGAATTCAGAAGAAGCAGGCGGAGCTCGAGGCGCTCCAGGCACAGATCAATCCTCATTTTCTCTACAATACATTATCAACAATTAGCAGTCTGGCCAATTTGGGTGAGACCGGGAAGGTAACCGATATGGTTCAAGGGCTTTCCCGGTTTTATCGCTTAACCCTGAATCAGGGGAATGTGTTCACCGCGCTGGAAAATGAACTTAAACAGGTAGAGACGTATTTGGATATTCAGAGGGTTAAGTACGCGGGGGCTCTATCGGTTTATTATGATGTGGACCCCGATATCATGCAGGTTCAGGTCATGAAGCTCATTTTACAGCCATTCGTCGAAAACAGCTTCAAGCACGCCTGGTTTGGGGAGACCATCGCAATTTGTATCACGGGAAAACGGCTTGGCGATCAAATTGAGCTTAAAGTGATCGATACCGGGATCGGCATGAGGCCGGAAACAGTAGACCGGTTGTTGGTAGGACCTAGCCAAACCGGCGGATACGGAGTGAAAAATGTAAATGAACGAATCAAGCTCAGATACGGTGAAAAATACGGCATCCACATCGCTAGCATTTTTGGCGGGGGAACGACGGTAAGAATCCTTCTGCCGGTGACTACTGAAGAGAATGACGATGCCGAATAGCTCAATTCGGTGAAATAGTATAGGTTTTCGTTGCAAAGCGCGATGTTCATGGCGGAATTTGGTAAGTATGCTCGTGGTAGGAAGTAATTACACCCGGAGGATGACAAACATGAGTATAAATGTTTTACTGGTTGACGATGAAGCGATTGATCTGGAGTGGCTTCGTCGTAGGGTGCTGGCAAGCGGAATCCATTTTGGTGAAGTGTCTACGGCTAACAATGGATTTAACGCACTGAAGGCGATGGAGCAGGAACGGGTCGACCTTATTTTGTCCGATATCCGCATGCCGATTATGTCGGGCATCGAATTTGCCCGGAACGCCAAGGAAATCAACCCGCAGGTAAAGATCGTGTTTATTAGCGGGCACGAGGATTTTGAATATGCGAAGGAAGCGATAAAGATCAGCGCCTCCGGTTATCTGCTGAAACCGGTAGAGGATCAGGAGCTGCTGAAGATGCTCAGTGAGCTAAGCGACGCCATTGAGCGGGAACGCGACAAGAATCGAACGCTCGCCGAGGCGCTGACGCTTGTAAATGAAGAGCTGCTGCTGCGCTGGTTGAACGATATTTCACCGGAACAGGTAGAAAGTCATATTCGAGGTTTTCTTGATTTACTCCTGAAAAAGGGTACGGCGGTAGCCCTGGTCGAAATTGATGACTTGGAATGGAAAACCGGCGATATGGATGAGGAACAGCGGCGCCGGGAGATTCAGAAGGTGATGTCTTTTGTAAAACAACTTACCATGGAAAAGAAGCTGGGTACGTTCATCACCAATCATCAGACAAGGTTTGTGATTTTATCCGGCGTGACTGAGACCGCTTTTCTGGACATGCTCGAAGAGCTGATTCAAGCTGTTCGGCAGAGCTCACCCTTCTCCCTTACGGTCGGTGTAGGAGGATTCGCCGAGACTGAGGAGCAGCTTCGGGAGTCTTACCGTCAGGCCCAGGCGGCCCTTAGCGCAAAGTGGCTGGTTGGCAAGGATAGATTGATTCGAGAGACACGCGTCTTGTCCTCAGAAAACCGGTCTGCGGAAAGACGTACGGATGAAGCCCTTGAGCGCATGCAAACGGCGATTTTAAACTATGACCTGGTCACGATTGACGATTGTTTGCTTGAACTCTTTTATAAAGGGACTGCGTTACCCCAGAAAAATGACGTTTATGATCTGATTATCCGGATCACCACAAAGCTTCATGCCGATCTACGGGAAATAAACGAAAATCTGTATGAGCTGCTAAAGTGGGATTCGCATCAGCCTGCGCTGCTGTTTCAGTTTGAGACGGTGCACGATATCATATCCTGGCTCAGGAAACGCTTCTTTGAGCTTTCGGAGCTGCTGTATGTGAAGAAGCAAAAGCAAAAGCGCAAGCTCATCCAGGAAATTATGCACTATGTAGAAAACAATCTGGAGCAGAAGATAACACTGAAGGAAGTCGCCGCCCATTTCGACTTTACCCCCAATTATTTGGGCTACCTGTTTAAGGAAGAGACGAACGTTCATTTCAGCGATTATTTGAATGAACTTAAGATGAAGCGCATCTGCGAGCTCCTGACGGACCCGAGGCTGAAAATCTATGAAATCGCGGAAAGGATGGGGTATAAGAATATCATCTATTTTAACCGTCAATTCAAGCAGGCGGTCGGGATGACGCCGGGGGAATATCGCAAATCCAACAAAATCTGATCTGCCTAAGACCTGTGCAGCCTGCTGGAAAGCTGCCAGGTCTTTTATAAACTTTAATTTTTGATCATCGTGGAATTTGTATTAGTTTTAGTTGTTTCGCTGAATCCCCTTACAAAATACTTCTCTTTATACTAAGCATATAGACATTAGACACACAACAAGAGGGGAGTAGAAATGAAATGAAGGGACGCGGCTTTTGGAGCGATGTCAAAAAGTACAAGGTTTTGCTGCTTATGTTGACGCCAGCCGTTCTATTTTTTCTATTATTCGCTTATGTGCCGATGGCGGGAATCGTGTTGGCTTTTAAGCAATTCAACTATACCGGCGGTGTCTTCGGTAGCCCATGGAACGGACTCGATAACTTCCGCTTCTTCTTTGATTCGGGAGATGCCTGGAGGGTCACCAGAAATACGGCTTTATACAATATTGCATTCATCGTCGTCAACAACGTTCTGCAAATTTTTGCAGCGATTCTGTTGTTCGAGGTCGCCGGGAAATGGTTCCGGAAAATCACCCAGACGATGTTGTTTCTCCCGTATTTTATTTCGTGGGTCGTGGTAGGGGCGATCGCCTACAATTTGTTCAACTTCGATTACGGTACGATCAATGTAATCCTGAACGCGATCGGGCTTGAATCAATCGATATTTACAACACAGCTGCCTATTGGCCGGTGATCCTGATCGTTGTTTCGGCCTGGAAAACGCTTGGATATGGGACGATCATGTATTTGGCGGCGATTACGAGCATCGATACGGAAATGTACGAAGCGGCAGAAATCGACGGAGCCAACATCTTTCAGCGGATTCTTAAAATTACCATTCCTAATTTGCTTCCAACCGTAATTATCCTGGTGCTTCTGGCGATCGGTAACATCTTCCGCGGCGACTTTGGGATGTTCTACAACATGGTTGGCAACAACGGTCTATTGTTCTCGTCGACCGACGTCATCGACACCTTCGTATTCCGTTCGCTGACGACTTCCAACGAGATCGGGATGTCTGCGGCAGCCGGCTTCTATCAGTCCATACTCGGTTTTGCGACGATCATGCTTGCCAACTATGCGGTACGTAAATACGACAAGGAACGGGCTTTGTTCTAGAACGCCTTGAGTCTTAAGCAGTTCCAAGTACCGATAGCTGATACGCAAACACGATATGAATTGGGGGTAATTTTCATGAGTACTATGGCTACAAAATATAGCAACCCGGCAGTGGGGCCGGGAACTAAACGGGGCATGCAAGCAGACCGTTTGGCACTGCAAATCATCGGTTACACGGCACTCACCTTGCTTGCGCTGTTTTGTATCTTTCCGTTTCTCCTGGTGATTTCCTCTTCGTTAACGGAGGAGAGCACCATCATTAAGGAGGGGTTTCAGCTGTTCCCGACCGATTTCTCGGTCGAAGCCTACAGCCTCCTGTTCAAATATCCAACGGAGATGCTCAAGGCGTACGGAATCACGATTTCGGTTACGCTGCTTGGCACCTTATCAGGTCTATTCCTGACAGCCATGACCGCTTATGTATTGTCGAGAAAAGATTTTAAATGGCGGAGCCAGTTCTCCTTCTTCTTCTTCTTCACGACATTGTTCAGCGGCGGCCTAGTCCCTTGGTATTTGCTCATTGTGAATTATTTGAACCTGAAGGATACGCTGGTTGTCTTGATTTTGCCGATGCTGATGAACGTGTTCTACATCATCGTGATGAAATCATTTATGAGCAGCATTCCGGAGGCGATTATTGAATCGGCCAAAATTGACGGAGCGGGAGACTTCCAAATCTTTGTCCGGTTTATTCTACCACTTTCGAAGCCGGCCTTGGCAACCATCGGTTTGTTCATAGCCTTGGCATACTGGAACGACTGGTACAACGCGCTCTTGTTCATCTCGAAATCTGATTTGATGCCGTTGCAGTATTACCTGTACCGTCTGCTTGGAAATATGGATGGAATGCGTAAAGCGATGATGGAATCTGGAGCCGTAGTAACCACGGACATTCCTTCGGAAAGCCTGAAGATGGCCATGACGATTGTAGCAACCGGCCCGATCCTGCTCGCCTACCCGTTCATTCAGCGTTATTTTGTTCAAGGACTTACGATTGGTGCTGTGAAAGGATAATCCCGGGGCAACCCGGTTTATCAATATACTTATAAAATTTGAATTTAGGGGGAACTGAATTCATGAAACAGATGAAGAAGAAAGCGGCGTTTTTGCTAGTAATGGTGTTGACTCTGGCCACTCTTCTAAGCGCTTGTGGAGGCGACAAGGCAAATAGCGGCAATGCCGGTACGGAGACAAATAAAAATGCGGCGACTGCCAGTAATGGGCAAGTAGACATGTCCCAGGAAGTGAAGCTCAAAATGCTGCTGGTCGGAGGCAAGCCGGCTGATTATGATGAAGTGTTTGGCGAACTGAATAAGCTGTTGAAGGAGAAAATCAACACGACGGTCGAAGCCGAATTTTTGGATTGGTCCGACTGGACCCAGAAATATCCGCTAAAATTTGCTGCAAACGAAGATTTTGACATCGCTTACACAGCGAACTGGGCTTTTTATAACGATCAAGTGTTAAAAGGCGGCTTTAAAGAGATCACCGACGACATGCTGCAAAAGTATGCGCCAAAAACCTGGGAAGCGATGCCAAAAACTTCTTGGGAGCAAGCAAAAGTTGGCGGCAAGCTGTACATGGTGCCGAACAACAACCAGGAAGTAACCGACAAAGTTGTATTCATTCGCGAGGATCTGCTTAAGAAGTATAACCTTCAGCCGGTGAACAGTCCGGAAACATACGCTGCTTATTTAAAGGCAGTTGGCGCAAACGAGAAGGGCATGAGCGCATTTGGCGCAAAACCGGCCGACGGCTGGAAATGGCATGAGCTGGACCAAATCCTGCTGGAGCAGCAAAACGAATGGAACCTGGTGGATTACAATTTCCCTCTAGCCTACAAATTAGACGATGCGACCGGCAAAGTATTTAACGTTTACGACACGCCGGAATTTAAGCAGTTGATTACGTACTACAAAGATTTGGCTGACAACAAGGCTTGGTCCAAAAATATCGTCAGCAATAAAAATGACGTATGGCAGGATATCAAAGCCGGCAAAGCCAGTTCGTACGCACATAACCTGGGGACGATTTCGACCAATGTAGGCGAATTGCGCCGCGACAAACCGGAGATGGTAGGGGCTATCGCCGATCTTACGCCGGACAAGAAAAAAATCGGGGCGATTTCTACCCAGAACGGTATGGCCATTCACGCGACTTCTAAAAACTTAGAACGCTCGCTGATGCTGATTGACCTGCTGCAAAACGACAAACAAATCCATGACCTGACGATGTACGGGATTTCCGGCAAGCATTACGTACCGGTGGGCGACGATAAGTACAATCCGGGTCCAAACGCCACCAATTACACTGGATTTTCCAACTGGGGCTGGAATTCCTTGCTGAACCGTACCGACGCTTCCTACCCGGAAGAAGGCAATAAAATGCTCGCGGATTGGCAGTCTAAGGTATATCACTTCCCACTAGAAACGTTCGTGTTTGATGACGCGAAAGTGAAGAACGAAGTGGCTAACGTTGGAAACGTCATGCTGCGCTATGCAATTCCGCTCGAATACGGTTTGATCAAAGACCTGGACAAAGGCCAAGCAGATCTGGTGAAACAATTGAAAGCTGCCGGGCTTGATAAGATTCAGCAAGAACTGCAAAGCCAAATCGATGCTTTCCTGGCTGCGCAAGCGAAATAAGTTCGATTCAAAGGAGGGGACGCCCGTCCCCTCCTTTTTGCTATAGGATAGGCCTAGATATCTATAATGGATGAAACGGAGTGAGGATGCGATGACGACAAAATATCCGCCGATCAGCAGCAAGCTGCCGGTGTTTATGCATGGCGCTGACTATAACCCTGAGCAGTGGCTGCATGATCCGAAGGTGTTTGAAGAAGATATTCGCCTCATGAAGCTGGCGCATTGCAATGTTATGTCTGTAGGGATTTTTTCTTGGACCATGCTGGAGCCGGAAGAAGGAGTTTACCGTTTTGAATGGCTGGACCGCGTGCTGGACACCTTTGCCAAGAACGGAATTTATGCTTGGCTTGCGACGCCGAGTGGCGCTCGTCCGGCCTGGATGTCGGAAAAATATCCGGAGGTGCTGCGCGTCGAAGCTAACCGTCAGCGCAACCTCCACGGCTTGCGGCACAACCATTGCTTTACCTCGCCGGTATATCGTGAGAAGGTGCGGCTGATGAATACCGAGCTGGCTGAACGCTACTCGAACCATCCGGCGGTTGTCGGCTGGCACGTATCCAACGAATATGGCGGAGAGTGTCACTGCGATTACTGCCAGGAGGCTTTTCGCGAGTGGCTGAAGCGCAAGTACGGAACGCTCGACGCGCTCAATCAAGCCTGGTGGACCACATTTTGGAGCCATACGTATACCTCCTGGTCCCAGGTCGAATCGCCGGCCCCGCATGGTGAAATGATGGTCCATGGGCAAAATCTCGACTGGCGACGTTTTGTATCCGACCAGACGATCGATTTTTACAAGCATGAAATACAGCCTTTGAAGTTGGCCAATCCAGATCTGCCGTGCACGGTAAACATGATGGATCTGTTCTATGGCCTGGATTACCGTGAATTTGCCAAGGAGGTAGACGTCATTTCCTGGGATGCTTACCCTACTTGGCATGAAGCGGCATCGGAAGGGAACATCGCTTCCTGGTTCGCCTTTAACCATGATCTGTTCCGTTCGCTCAAGAAGAAGCCGTTTATGCTGATGGAGAGCACGCCAAGCCTTACCAACTGGCAGCCGGTCAGCAAGCTGAAGCGTCCGGGAATGCACCGACTATCTTCGCTGCAAGCTGTGGCGCACGGGTCCGATACGGTGCAATATTTTCAGTGGCGGAAAAGCCGCGGGTCAAGCGAGAAGTTCCATGGTGCGGTGATCGATCATGCAGGTCATGAGCATACCCGGGTATTCAGTGATGTCGCCGAGCTGGGGCAGACGTTATCCGGGCTGACTGAGGTGGTAGGGACTACCGTTCCGGCCGAGACCGCGATCCTGTTTGATTGGGATAACCGCTGGGCGATTAATGATGCCCAAGGACCGCGGAACAAGGAACTTCATTATGAACAAACTGTGGTACAGCAGTACCGCGCGCTGTGGGAGCTGGGCGTACCTACCGATATCATCGGTTCGTTTGATGATTTCTCCGGCTACAAGCTGCTTGTCGTACCGATGGCTTATCTGCTTCGGGAGGAAACCGGACGAAAGATCGAGCAATTCGTAAAGGACGGCGGGACCTTGCTCACAACCTATTGGTCTGGCATCGTGAATGAGAACGACCTCTGTCATCTAGGCGGGTTCCCGGGACCTCTGCGGAAAACGCTAGGGATCTGGGCCGAGGAAATTGATGGGCTTCATGACCATGACCAGAACGCATTGATTATGCAGAGCGGTCATGAGCTCGGCATAGCGGGCACGTTCGCCATTCATGAGCTGTGCGAGCATATTCATACCGAAGGCGCGAGAGTGCTAGGGGTTTATGAGCATGATTTTTACGCCGGGAAGCCGGCATTTACCGTGAACCAATTCGGGCAGGGCAAGGCGTACTACTTGGCGGCTCGGGTGAGCGACCCGGCATTTTATGAGGCACTGTACGGCAAGCTGGTTGAAGAGGCGGGGGTACATCGTGCACTCGATACCGTGCTTCCGACAGGTGTAACGGCGCAGATTCGTACGGATGGAGTTCATGATTACGTATTTGTGCAAAACTTCTCCGGACAGGCGGCGAAAGTCGAGCTGGATCAGCAAAGCTATGTCAACGCAGAAACTGGAGATCCAGTTTCGGGGCTTCTGGAGCTGCCGGTGAATGGGATTGTTATTCTGAAGCGCAAAGGACTGTAACGGTTAACATAGAAGGATAGGTTGGGCCCTGTTTCTACGCGAAAGCGAAAGGAGCAGGGCCCATACTGGCTAGAACAAAATTTATACCGTAGAACTTACTAAATGCATTTTGTGCAGTTAAACAACGTCCTATTGGTAACTTTGAACCGGAAATAGCTGCACTATTTACATTAACTCTTATTCGTAATAAATGCATAGAATTAATACTCTCTAAAATTGAATATAACTTTACAAGCGAGGAGGATTATATCCTTGCTTTTTTATTTATTGACGATTTATCGATGGTGCGGTAACGTTAATCCATGTGCTTCTCCTCTTGTTGAGAGTAATGGACAACGTGCCTACTTCTCTGCAATAGGAGAATTTTTATAACTCTGCGATACAGCTTTCTTATTCCATAAACAGTTAATTTTATCTTGTTGAATTTTAGTGTACAATTTTATGCAACGCTAGTGCATAGAAATGTATAATATTTATTACGGCCTAAACGAGGGTGGGAAAGTAACTGTTACACAGAAAATAAATGATAATCACTTGAAGTTATCAAGAAGGGGAGGACATATGAAAGCAACCAAGATCTCATTTTTTCTACTATCGCTGCTCCTCCTGGTGGCCGGATTATCCGGTTGGACGGGGAACGCTGCTGCGGAATCCGGTTCAGACAAAACGTACGTCATTGCTACCGACACTACGTTTGCTCCGTTTGAATTTCAGGATGTAAACGGCAATTTCGTCGGTATCGACATGGAGCTGATGGAGGCCATTGCCAAGGATCAGAATTTTAAGTACGTCATTAAACCGCTAGGGTTTAACGCAGCCGTTCAGGCGCTGGAAGCGAACCAGGTGGACGGCGTCATCGCAGGGATGAGCATCACCGACGAGCGGAAGCAAAAATTCGATTTTTCAGAAGCTTATTTCCAGTCCGGCGTAGTTATGGGCGTGAGCGAAAAGAATGACACGATCAAAAGCTACGAGGATTTAAAAGGGGAAAAGGTTGCCGTAAAAACCGGGACGGAAGGCTACAGCTTCGCCGAATCAATCTCGTCCAAATATGGGTTCACGATCGTCCCGTTCGACGATTCCTCCCAGATGTACGACGACGTTAAAACCGGGAACTCGGTCGCCTGCTTTGAAGATTATCCTGTACTGGCCTATGGGGTCACCCAGAATAACGGGCTGAAGATTGTGACCGATAAGGAAGAAGGCGCCTCATACGGCTTTGCGGTAACCAAAGGGAAAAACCAAGAGCTTTTGGCCAAGTTTAACGCTGGATTAGCCAACCTGCATTCCAATGGTGAATATGACCGCATTCGTGAAAAATATCTCGGCGAAGCAGGGCAGCCTGAAAAACAACTTAGCCGCTGGGAGCTCATTCAAAAGTCGCTTCCCGCTCTATTTACAGGGCTCGGCAAGACGCTGATGTACACGATTGTTTCGTTGATTTTTGCCTTCATTTTAGGACTTGTTTTTGGGTTTATGAAAGTGGGACGGAATCGCTTCTTGAGGGGCGTTGCGACGGTGTTCGTCGATGTCTTTCGCGGCATTCCGCTAATCGTTCTGGCCTTCTTCATCTACTTCGGTATTCCGCAGGCCCTGGGCTTTAAGATGCCGTTGTTCCTGGCTGCCATTCTGACGCTCAGCTTGAATGCGGGAGCTTATATCACGGAAATTATCCGTGGCGGGATTCAGTCGATTGACCGCGGCCAAATGGAAGCCGCTCGTTCGCTTGGCCTGCCTTACCGCAAAGCGATGATGAAGATTGTCATCCCGCAAGCGATACGCGTCATGATTCCAGCCTTTATCAACCAGTTGGTCATTACGCTCAAGGATACATCGATTCTGTCGGCCATCGGTCTCGTCGAGCTGACGCAATCCGGTAAAATTATTATCGCCAGAACGTTCGCCTCGTTTGATATCTGGCTGGTCGTTGCCATCATGTATTTAGTTGTCATTACGGTGTTAACGAAGATTTCCGGCTATCTGGAGGGGAGGGTGCGTCGTGGGTAAAATTCGGGTTAAAGGATTGAAGAAAAACTATGGCACCCAACAGGTGCTGAAAGGAATTGACTTGGAGGTTCAGGAAGGAGAGGTCGTCTGCATGATCGGCCCTTCCGGCTCGGGGAAAAGCACGTTTTTGCGTTGCATTAACCGGCTGGAGGAAATTACGGCGGGACAAGTGATCGTCGATGACCGGGATCTGAATGATCCTAAGACGGACATCAACAAAGCACGCGAAAATATCGGGATGGTGTTCCAGCATTTCAACCTGTTCCCGCATTTCAATGTGCTGAAAAATATTATGTTTGCCCCGATGGAGCTCGGCAAAATGAAGGAGGGCGAGGCGCGCAGCACAGCGCTGCGTCTTCTGGATCGGGTAGGCTTGTCGGATAAAGCCGAGGCCTTCCCAAGCCAGCTGTCAGGTGGGCAGAAGCAACGGGTAGCCATCGCCCGGGCCCTTGCGATGAATCCCGACGTCATGCTGTTCGACGAACCGACCTCGGCGCTCGATCCCGAAATGGTCGGCGAAGTGCTTGGCGTCATGAAGGACCTGGCTCGCGAGGGAATGACGATGGTCATCGTCACGCATGAGATGGGCTTCGCCCGCGAGGTTGCGGACCGGGTCATCTTTATGGACGGCGGTTATATCGTAGAAGAGGGAACGCCGGAGGAAGTCTTTGGCAATCCTAAGAACGAGCGGACGATCAACTTTTTGGAAAAAGTGCTTTAAACCATACACTAGATATCAATACCATAGCAGCGGCGCATCAGGACTCTATTCAGACCTGGTTCGCCGTTGTTTTTATTTTCAGCGTTGCTGAAAAAAGTACATTTGAAAAGGGGAGGAGCCCCCTCGCTTGCCCGGTATGGGCCATTTTATCGGCAGGTTTTAGCAGGAAAACTTCCCGTTATTTTTGGTGAAAAAGGTAGATTGGGCTTAATTAACTGGAAAATCTCCCGTTAATTTTTCTAATATCGACTGTATTGGGGGAAATGCATCATATTAACAGGAGGATTTCCCTCTAATTTTTTCTAATCGGTCATCCGTGGTTAATTAGCGTGAGAATTTCCCTCTAAATTTCTCTTCAATTGGCTATCCGTTCAATTCGCGGGAGGTTGCATTATCGGAATGTGTCTGACAGCAGAGCCATATACTTCATTGGCACTTAAATACATGGGACGGAAAATAGGACGAAAGTAGACCTAAAATTATCCGACAGGATAGCAGGAACGAAATAACTTGCAGGGAATTATTAGAAGACCATAAAATAAAAGTAAGATGTTACCGCGACGGTGAAGGGGTTTTAACGTGCAATGAAAATCATTTATATTCTGATGTTCCTGTCTCTATGGTCACTAGGACTCTTTTTCCTATTTCACAGAACTAGAGGCAATATCTGGATTGCGCTGACGATATTGCTCGGTGGTTCGGCAAGCTATGCCTTCGCGATGCATCTGTCTATCATGCCGCACTTCGTTCATGCGCAGTGGCTCCCTGTCTCCATTAGTCATTTGCTATACCTGTCTACGGTAGTGGCGATGAACATCTACTTTTATGTACTTCCCACTGTATTTGCCATGGGAGGACTATGGCTTAATGACCACATGTCCTTGCGCCTAAAGTGGAACATATCGGGGGTGCTGCTGCTCGGGGCGGGAGCTCTGCTCACCGGCCACCTGTTGAATGAGTCCTTGAACTCCTTTGAGGTGGACCGTTTTCGTTTGTGGGATGGCTTGTACATCGCCTTGGGCTGCTTCTTCTATTATCTGGCGTATGCCCGTGAGCGCAATCCTTCACTTCGTCATCGAAGAAGACGCACTCTCCTGTTTCCGATGGTGATGCTGTGGGCTTATACCAGCGATTATGTGGGCTTTGAGAGGCTTAAGCTCGGCTGGTGGAGCTTCGAGTTGAAGAGCAACGGAATGTGGGAAGCCAACTTTATCGTTATATTAGGCACCGTGGCGATCATACTGTTCTATACAATCCGCTACGGATTTCTAGGTATTAAGCTGAGGATCGAACGCGAGCGGATTGACTACTCCATTCGGACGTTAACGATGGGCGTGTCCATTCTGAACCATTCGATCAAAAATGAAATTCAGAAAATCGACTATTTGGCCGAAAAAAGCAGGAAACAGCTGCAGGCGGGACATTCCGACAAAGCGTTTCGGACGATAGAACAGGTCCACTCCTTAACCGCTCACCTGCTGAACATGGTCAATCGCATCAAGGAGAAGGCGGAGGATATCGTCCTGGACGAGGGGGACTATGATATCCGTACATTGATCGATTCCGTCGTGCAGTCCGCCAGTACACTGGTTGAGAACAAGCCGGTCATTCTAACCGCACGGTATGAAGCAGAGGGACGCCTGGTATGCGATGCTGTTCATGTACGCGAAACGCTGTCGAACATGATCCGCAATGCGCTGGATGCGATGCCTTCGAGTGGCGGGAAAATTACGCTGCGAACGATGGCCACACGCAAGGAATTCCGCATCGAAATCAAGGATAACGGGGTCGGGATTCCGCAAGAGTATCTATCCAAAATATTTGAACCTTTTTTTACCACGAAAAAAAATGCGCTGAACTACGGTCTTGGGTTGTCCTACTGCACCAGCGTCATTACGAAGCATGGAGGCAGCTTGTCGGCGGACAGCGAACCGGGCATCGGAACGACGTTCGTGCTTCATTTTCCGGCCTTCAGGTTCAGAGCCAGCGCGCATAACATCAAGCTGACAAGGGAGCGCCACAGTCTGGACCACCTTAATCCATCTTGAAATTAGTCAATTTATTCTTAATGCTGCGAAGCTGGGTTTTGATCGTATTTGTTGATTTGTGGAGGTGCTCCGAGATTTCCCGTTTACTGAGTCCGGTTTTACGGAGGTCGAACACCTCACGCTCCATCGGCGTAAGCTCCATCAACTGCATCTCGTTGCGCATAATTTGGGCAGCATCGGAATGAATCGAGGAGCGTCCGTGCTGCGCTTCGCGAATAGCCTGCAAGATGTCTTCATAGCTGGATTTGTTTATATAATTTAAAGCCCCGAGGCGAAATGATTTCATGATGACTTCAGCTTCTGTAATCGAGGTTAACATGATGATCTTCACCGGCTTCAGATTGGGGAGACGCAAAATTTTCTCTACCGCCTCAAGTCCGTCCAGATTGTTCCCCGTTAAGTTAATATCCATCAGGATCACATCAATGTCCCGCTGGGAAGCGGCTTCGATCGCTTCCTCTTTCGTTGCGGCTACCGCAACAACTTCTATATCAGGCTCATCGGCCAAATCCGAACTAATATGATCCCGCCAGAATGGATCGTCCTCCACCAGCATAATACGGATCAACTCCATCCTTCAGCCTCCTCTTACAGATGTTTACAGTCAAGTCCAGTATATCAAATCTATCACTCATTGCGATAGGATGAATTCACTTCACCCCCCAGGTGAAAAAAATTCATCCTATTCGCGTTTTACGACCCCATCTATAATCCGAAATGCGGCCAAAAAATAGTTTGGCTTGACGATGAGACGGAAGCGAGGGATTCAATTCTAAGTTTAAGTTGTCTTGGTTGCTATGGTTTTGGAAGGTCGGCCGGAAGGAGTGGGTTTAATGTTTTTGGCCGAAGAGGTCAGCGGTTTGACGGAGATGATTATGACAAAATTTCCCGGGGTGACGGTTCACCGTTTCAAGGGCCCTGCGGAGCCTGCGGCGGGGGAGTTTATCGTCGAACTTAAGCAGGAAATTCGAAGAAGCGATTCGCGCAGCCACACCTTGGCGGAACGGCAGTATACGATCAGTTTCTTTGCAAATCATGCGGAAGAAGCGGTTCTTTCCATGGAAGCGCTAAGCCGCTACATCATGAATGAAATAACGGAAATAGGCAGTGTTCCCTCCGAAGGGGGCATGGCACTCCGGGCGGCTTCGTTTGCCATTGCCTCTTTGGAACAACTGGAGGGCGGATTGATGAAATGCGTCGGTACCGTTCTGATTAATTCACGGGAATCGGTGTCTCTCAAACCACACGAGAAAATAGGCAGAATTGAAATACGTACGATCAATCATTGAAAGGTGGCATGTAAACATGGGTGGAACTTGGGATCCAATCAGCTTGCCGGTACGTCCGGGGCTGTACATTAATTTTGTCGAGGCCGCAGCGGCCCAAATCAAGGGCGGAGCGCGCGGAACGGTAGCGCTGCCGTTATTTCAGTACAAGAACGCAGCGCCAAAGAGCTTTTTCACGATTGAAAAAGTAAAGGAAGCAGTTGATTTGTTCGGCGAGGAACATATCGATCCGATTCGGCTTGTGCTGCTGGGCGGTGCCAAAGAGGTACTCGTATATACGGTTCCTGTACCGGCGGAAGGTAAGGAACTGAGCACAGCGGATTATACCGCGATTCGGGACGTATACAGCACCCGTCAATTTAATGTATTCGTCTACCCGAGCGAGGTTCCGGCCGCAGAGCAAAAAGCAGCGATGGCTTGGTGCGTAGACAACCGCGAGGATGAGGGAAAACACTTCATTACTGTGTTTGGCGGTACGGCAGAAGAGGACCTTGATCCGGCCAAAGGGAACGCGCGAAGCGTCTCTGTGAAGGACGATTACACGGTCAACCTCATCACGGGGATAACTGTCGACGGAGCAACCTACAGCTCGGCTAAATTCGCGCCATATGTGGCGGGCCTGATCGCGGGAACCGGCATCAACAAGTCGGTGACTTACACGCCGGTATCCGCGAATGATGTGACTAAACGCTTGAAGAATAGCGAAGTTAACGCCGCGCTGGAGAAAGGCTCTCTGGTGCTGGTGCATGACGGAGAGAAAGTCAAAGTGGAGCAGGGCCTCGTGACCAGCGGGAAAAAGATCCGCGCCATGCGCGCGCGCCAAGCCATTTCTACGGATATTGCCAAGGCGGCGGCGGATTCCTACATCGGCAAGCTGGATAACAACGCTGACGGGCAAGCCGCGCTGATTTCGGCGGTGAAGGCTTATCTGGAGCGTTTGCAGCTGAACAACGTATTAACGGATATCGCCGTGACGCTCGACCCGGACCGCAAGTCCGAAAGAGATGAGGTTTACCTGCTGATCAGCTTTACGGAAGTCGATAGCATGGAACGGATTTTCCTGACCGTGAAGGTATAAATTCGCAGTCATCAATATTTTCTAGGAGGGGTTTTAAGTGCTGGATTCAACCCGCGTTATCAATGGAACTTTTGGATATGTATATCACGATGGGAAATGGCTGACGAACGTGAAATCGGCGGAAGCCAACGTAGAAATCACCAAGGAGGAAATCAAACGCTCCGGTACCCGCTGGACAGCGCATAAAGTGACAGGCCTTAACGGATCGGGAACGATTACAGGGTACAAGGTGACCTCTGAATTCGTGGAATTGATCGGGCAAATCGCTGAGGACAGCAAAGGGACATTCACGACGGAATTGATCCTGAAGCTGGAGGACCCGGAATCTTACGGGGCTTATCGAGTACGCCTCAAGGGTGTTACTTTTGACAAGATTCCGCTCATGCATTTTGAAGTCGGCTCGATCGTGGAGGAGGAGCTTCCGTTTAATTTTACCGGTTATGAACTGCTCGATAAACTGGTAGCGGAAGAAAGCTAGCCTTCTTCAGAAACGGCATGAACCCGGTATGCAAAAGGCGGTTTCTTCCGGGTTCCATGTCTTTTCTATCGCAGACAGGGCGTACATTTATATTTTTCAAATACGAGGAGATGAATGACGATGGCAATCACCACCGATAACCGACAAAGCAATGTTTTGCAGGCGCTGCTCAGCGCAGAAAGTAAACCGAAAAAAGATGTTCCGATGAAGCGGCTGGGCGTTGATTTTCAAATTCAGGCGCTCGACGGCAAAACCATCAACAAAATTCAGGAGCAATGCACACATTACACCGGCAAAGGCTCAAAGCGCGAAAAAGTAATGGACGAAGAGCAGTTCGGAGCGCTCGTCATTCAAAAGGCCTGCCTCATTCCCGATTGGTCCGCGAAGGAATTGATCGAAAAATACGGAACGCCGACGGAAGCGATTTTAGGTCTGTTGCTGGCCGGAGAAATCGCCAAGCTGTCTGCGGAAATTTTGGAAATCAGCGGCTTCGACAGCGATGAAGAAGACATAAAAAACTGATTAAAGCGGGCGGTGAAGCTTTCCTGGTGCATCTTATTTTTCAGCGCCATCATATTCCTCCGGATGAAGTATACAACAAGGACGAGAAGGTGAAGCGATTTATGTACGCTTCGATGATGCTCCAGCTGGAAGAGGAAGAAAAGGTGCGCAAGGAGCAGGAAAGGGCTGCCCGCAGGATGAGGTCTTAAGTTTGCCCGCAGGGGGTGGTGATTAGAAATGGATGTGAACAGCAGTGTTGCAGAGCTAGAGAAATTGTCGGCCCGCATACAAAAAGTGAAGGCCGATCTCACCAAGCTCGCCAAGGGCTCCATTCAGGCCATTGGGCTGCAACTGGAGTTCAAAATGACCAGTAAGAAAACGATAAAACAGCATTTTGACAATAAAGCCGCGGAAATTCGCAAAGAAACCCAGAAGGCTGCTAGGCTGGCGGCGGAGCAGGCAAGAGCTGTGGAAGAAGCCGCCGAAAAGGCAACGATGGCTTACCTGTCCACAGCCAAGGGGAAGAAAGCCAAGCAAAGTCTTAGGAAAATGCAGGCGGCCAAGGAAGCGCGGGAGCAAGCGGCAGAAGCGGTGAGGGCTGCAAAAGTGGCAGCCATTCAAACCGAAGCGGCGCAGAAGCGAGTCGGGCAGGGCAGCATTCGCTGGCGAATCCGGCAAAGGTTTGAGGAACCCGGGAGCAAGCTGGCAAGCGCGTATAAACGGATCAGACATCCGCTTGGCAATTTGGGCAAGGAACCTCTTCAGTACTGGTGGCTTAAGCCAAATGCTCCTGCCAAAGGCGGGGGCGCGAAAGCGGGAGGTACAGCCGCAGCTACCAGCCCCAGGGACCGGATCGCCAGCATCGCCAGCACGGCGGGGAATTGGCTCTCATCTCTCAAGGATCAATCTTTGGAAGCGGCCAAAACGTTCGATGCGGCATTTTCCGTGCTGCGCTCCACTTCAGGAGCTTCCGGACCGGATATGGAGAAGCTGCTCGGTTCCTTCCGCGCCGTGGGTCGGCAGGTACCGAACAACTTGAACGAAGTCGGAAAGGCGCTCGGAATTTTGAGCCGGGACACGACCCTGACGGGTGATAAGCTGGAGAAAATGACGCAGCTCGTGCTAACCGCCTCAAGAATAACCGGTTCCGATAGTGCCCAGGCTGCCGAATCCGCTGCAAGGGCCTTGACGGTATGGGGATATTCCGCCGAGGACGGAGCCAAGACAATGGATAAATTTTTTGCGGCGAGTCGGGCAGGGAAGGTCAATATGGGGGATCTCATGAAGAGAATGTCCCAGTTTGGTGTTCCTATGCGGCAAATGGGCCTCGGGTTTGAGCAGTCCATTGTGCTTATGGCGAAGTGGCAGAAGGAAGGGATCAATCCGATGGAGGATGCCCTGAAGAAAAAGCTGCCGGACGGGGGCTTTGCAGCGGTTGCTGAGGAAATCAAAAAAGCCGGCACATCCACCGAGGCCGCTAAAAAAGCGATGGAGTACTTCGGACCATTGGTGGGTGGAGATTTGGTTACAGCATTGCAGGGAGGAAAAGTCGAGTTTAACAACATGCTCAGTGCCATGAACCAGTCGAAGGACGGGATCATGAATCATGCCCAGGCGGCTCAGAGCTTCGGCGATCGCTTTGACGCGCTTAAGAACCGGATCACCATCGCCCTTGCGCCATTGGGAGAAGCTTTGCTCCCGTTCGGCGAAGGGATGGTTGCCGTTATCGAGTTCATTATGGAGTACGCGGACATTATGGGAGCAGCTCTTATAGGGATGAGCGCCGTGTTAATCGCGATCTTTGCTCCGGCGCTATGGGCATCTGTTACTGCACTCTGGGCCTCGGCCATGGCGGCATGGGCGCTTGTCCTTCCATTTTTACCGATTATCGCGATTGTAGCCTTGGTGGGGGCTGCCTTTGCCCTGCTGGCTTATCTGGTGAAATACCATATGGATGACATCCAAAATATTATTAACTTGATTACGGAAGGAATCGCGACTGCATTTAAGTTTGTCTCGGACTTAATTACTAACATTTTTAATGCCGCTTTGGATTATGTCGTTGGAAAATTGAATCAAGTTAAAGCGTTTATTAACAGTTTTTTAGGCGGCAGCAACCAAGCGTCCGTTAGCTTGAACACGAATACCACAAGTCAGGTTACGGCAAACGGCGGCCCGCCAACGAGCAAATACCACGGCCTTGATTACGTTCCCTACGACGGGATGATGGCCCGGCTGCATAAGGGGGAACGCATTATGCCAGCCAGCGAGAACAGGGAATTTTCCCAAGGCGGCGCTTCAGGGGCCATCTCGATTACCGGCAATACGTTCAACGTCCGCCAAGAGTCAGACATCGACGCGATCGCCAGAGCTTTGGCCCGTGAAATTAAAGCGGCGGGAGGGTTGATGGCCTAATGACGTCGCTGGAATTTTGGCTCAAGACGGTAGATGAGAAAGAGTGGCTGCAGCTCCCGGTCAATCCGGAGCAAATATCGGTCAAAACCTCGCATGGCTACGAAGACGTGCAGGTGACCCAACTTGGCGAGTATACCGTGATCGGGGAAGAGAAGCTGAAAGAATATTCGTTTTCTTCCTTTTTTCCGCGCGACTATCATCCCGGCTATTGCGAGTATGAGGATTTGCTCGAACCGTGGGCTGTTGTGGAAACAATCGAAACCTGGATGAAAAAGCGCAAGCCTGTTCGCCTGGATATCACCGGTTCTCCGATCAAAGGGCTCGTGACGATCCGTTCCTTCCAATACAGCGAGCGAGCCGGAAACCCGGGAGACGTATTTTTTGAGCTGGAGCTTAAGGAATACAAGGAAGTGCAGTTTCGCCAGGTCGAGACCTCGGGGTCGGGCAAGGCGATGGTCATTACAGGAGAGCACCGTCCCGACATGAAGGAGCCACCCGCTTTTTCCATCGTGGTCCCTCGGGATACGCTTTGGAAAATTGCGCAGCGCACACTTGGCAACGGCGACAGATGGAAGGAAATTTATGCAGCCAACCAGGCGGTGATCGGTAAAAATCCGAACCATATCGTTCCCGGCCAGAAGCTGGTGATTCCTTCATGAACTGGAGCGTGACTTATAAAGATGCAAAGCAAAACGTGTTCCTTGACCCGATCGTTAAATCGATCAATTGGTCCGGGGACATCAAGCAAGCGGCCCGCAAACTCGTCGTCGAACTGTCCAACACGGGCGACCTTCGCGACCTGTACATGTTGTTCGAGAAGGGCGCGGAACTCCGGCTCATTCTGAATGAGAAGCAGGAGCTCTTCCGCGGCGTATTGTTTGCGGATCAGATCAATTCCCAAGGTCAAATGACGTTAACGGCCTACGACGAGAACATTTATTTAACCAAAAGCAAGGATACGAAAATATTTCGCAATCAGTCGGCATCGGCAATCATCAAGCGACTGTGCAATGAATTCTCCATCAACGTCGGTGAAATCCACGATACGGGATATGTTATTCCAAAAATGGTGTTCCGCGACAAAACGCTGTTCGAAATGATGATCATGGCGCTCACCGAAACGCAAAAGCAAAACGGGCAGCACTTTTTGATTACTTCCAAGGAAGGCAAGCTGCAGCTGCTGGCACGGAAAGAGCAAAAGGGCAAATGGGTGCTGGAAAATGGGGTCAATCTGCTGGACGCCAGCTACTCCCAATCGATTGAAGAAACCAAGACGCAGATCAAAGTCGTCGGCGAGGATGCCAAGAAGAAGGAAATTTCCGTCAGCGTCAAGGATGGGGAGCTTACTCAGCGTTATGGCGTCATGCAGCATTTGGAGAAGCCGGATCAGAACATGACCAAGTCTCAAATGGACCAGAGGGCGAAGCAGCTGCTGAAGGATTTGGGTACGATCGATGATCAGGCCCGAATCGAATGTCTAGGTATTCCCGATGTGATTTCGGGCTCCTGCGTATACGTCAAGGAATCGGTGACAGGAATTCTCGGCGGGTTTTATATATCGGCCGATGAGCATCGGTTCGAGAATGGAAGCCATACGATGTCGGTAACCTTATCGGCTACGGATGATATTCCGAAGATGGACTATAAGGAAGAGAAGGGGCGCTAAACAATGATACGTATTGAAGGTTCCGGAGCAAGTCAACTCGTGCAGTTGATCCGCGAGCTGGGATACAACTCGGAGGTTACGATGGAGCTGGCTACGGTTACGGCCGCGCCGCCCGAGTTGAAAATCAAGGTAGATCATATGAATCTCGAGCTGGAAAAGGATGACCTAATCGTTGCCCAGTCGCTCACGAAGCATAAGCGGAAGATCAATATGAAGAGCGAAGGGAAAACGAAAATTTCCGCAATGAACGTTAACCCAAAGGTTCCTCCGTTTAAGTTTGATCCGGGCGCTGTGTTCGTGGGGCAAGGGACGATATCCTTTACTGGGCTGACGGTGGACTCTGCCGACCAGACCATTAATGAAGCTGAGCTTGAATTCCTCGATGAACTGAAGGAAGGCGACCGCGTCATGGTTGTCGGAATCAATCAGGGTCAAACCTACATGATTCTCGACCGGGTGGTGACGTACTAATGCCTTTGTCCCCATTGCGAAGCCGGGAGGAGCGCTTTGAGGAAATAAAGCCGCTTCCGCTTCCTTCACGGACTTATTACCTTGACTTCGAGACAGGCCAAGTCGTCGAAAAGATCATCGACGGGAAAGAAGCGATCAAGCAATTTATCCGCAAAGCGATTCAGACGGCTCGTTACAGGTTTTTGATCTACAACAGCCAATACGGCTGTGAAATCGAAACCTTACTCGGTCAGGACATTTCGCCCCAGCTTTTGAATAGCGAAGTCAAAAGAGTGATTGTCGAAGCGTTGCGGGAAGATGATCGCATTCAGGGGGTAGAGCAATTTCAAATTATCCGTGAAAGCGACAAACTGTTCGTTGCGTTTACGGTACAGACCACCAAAGGGATTATCGAGCAGGAGGTGACGATTTAATCGTGTTTGAAAATCAGACGAAAGAGGCGATCCTGGAGCGAATGCGAAAGGCATCGCCGGAGGGCATCGACACCCGGCAGGGCTCCATCACTTTCGATCTGCTCTCGCCTGCAGCGATCGAGCTTGCCCATGCCTATATTCAATTGAACAACGTGCTGAAGTTCGGTTTTGCAAGTTCGGAGCAGCCCTCGGAATTTCTGGATTTGCGGGCAGCGGAATTCGGAGTTACCCGGCGCCCGAGCAGGAAAGCGGTGGGGGAGGTCGTTTTTACGGGTGACGATGACACGATCATTCCTAAAGGGACCTCCGTTTCTACAGATGAGGAAGAAGCGATCGTTTTTGTGACCACCGAGGAGGCTGTCATCAAGCAGAAAACAGCCAAAGTCAAGGCGGAAGCTGCCGTCGGCGGAATTCGGGGAAATGTGGATGCCGGGCGGATCAAGCTCATTATGGGCAACTTATCCGGTGTAATTTCCGTAACCAATCCGGTAGAGTTTACAAACGGGATGGAAACGGAATCCGACGAGTCGCTTCTGGGCCGATATTTTGACCGAGTCCGAAGACCTGCCACGAGCGGGAATATCTGGCACTACCGCCAATGGGCTTTAGAAGTGGCCGGTGTGGGGGATGTAAAAGTGTTTCCGACATGGAAGGGGGGCGGCACGGTCAAGCTTTCGATTTTGTCCGAAGATAAGCGGAGGCCTAAGGATGACATTATTTTGGATGTGGTGAATGCGGTAAAAGAACGTCGTCCTGTTGGGGCAGATGTTACCGTCAGTCCTGCGGAGGAAGTAAGCATCAACGTATCCGCTCGCTTGACGCTGGCTCCCAGCGCCTCGTTAGAAGAAATCAAGGCACTATTCAAAAATAAATTGGACGATTTTTTAGCCAGTATCGCCTTTAAAACGACGACCGTTTCCTACAACCGCATTTTTGGTCTCCTGCTGGACATAGAGCAAATTGCAGACTTTCAGGAATTGACCATGAACGGAGTGAAGGGAAATCTAAAAATCAAAGAAGACGAGGTAGCGGTAGCCGGGGCGGTGAATTTCATTGTCTAGCAAATTATTTGAGCTGGTGCGCGATATCGAAAGGGATTTGCCTGATTATTTGCCCAAGTATTATGATCTTGATGATTATGAAAGTAAGCCTAGTATCGCTGGGAATTTGATCAATCAGGAAAAGAAAGAGCTTATCGAGCTGAATCTGCAAGTTTTGGACGTTCTCAAGCAGTTTTTCATTGAATACGCTACCTGGGGACTTGCGAGATGGGAGAGCATCTGCGGCATTGTCGTCGACGAAAACAAGCCGTATGACCAGCGGCGTTCCGTGATTAAATCAAAGCTCAGAGGAGCAGGAACGGTAACGCTTGAGGTCATCAAAAATGTGGCTGATTCCTTTCAAAATGGAGAAATCAAAGTAGAGGAAAATTTTGCGAATTATCAGGTCGTCATCACGTTTATCGGCAAGCGGGGAATCCCGGCGAATGAGTTGGATATGCGCAGCGTCCTTCGCGAAATCATCCCTGCGCATCTTGAATTAGTGTTTAAATACACTTATTTGATTTGGGATGAGCTGGATGCAGCCAATTTGACCTGGGATAAATTGGATGCCCTGAACATGTCGTGGGATCAACTGGAAGTTTGGAAGCCTACCAAGTCTTAGAAGGGAGAGAAGATAGATGCCGAAACCACTGCCAACCGGGCTGAAAACGTTTGAGCCTTCGGATACGGTCCGAAGAACGGCCCAGAATGAAAATATAGAAGCAACTGATGCGCTTTTCCATGAATCCAGCGGGCATCATCATACGGGTAAGCCTGGAGACGCACCGCAAATCGGCAAGGATGGCATTGCCGGCGAAGCGGTTACGGCTGAGAAAATCGCCCAAAGCAGCATAGTCAGGAGGCATTTGCGTACCGGTCAGCTCAGTATAAATATTGCCAAGAATAAAGCGGTAACTGTTAGTGGAGGAGAGGTTGGCGGTGTACCAACCGCACCTTATTATGATTATTGGGGGGACAGAAACTACTGGTTGTTATTTGCTTCTTACGCTCCACTCCCTCAATCCATCACGATCAACCTGGAAAGAGAATATTACGATTTAGAGGGATTGAGTTTCGAAACTGCCGATGGACAGTACCCTTCCGAATTTTTTGTAGAGACCACAAGAGACGGCAAGACTTGGAAAAGGGTATATACTTTCATATCAACTGAAATTCCTCCCCTTGTGCAAAGACACTATTTTCAGCAGCTTGAAAGTGCAACTCATGTTCGAATAACGATCACTAAGGCCTCTGATCCGTACGCGAATGTTTTTTTGACACGCATTAGCGTTTACTCATCAAGGATATCTGGTTCGGAAGAGGAAGCCTTAAGCGACCGTAAAACTTGGGGCATAGTTGCAAGAACCCAAGGGTTAATGATTATGCCGATGGGAAGTATCATCGACTATGGTTTGGCTTCAGGAGGAAGCATCCGAATAAACGATCACATTCTCATTATGAATCCTGCTTCGGGAACTTATTTTTATGTTGAAGCTGGAACTTACGTCTTAACGGATTGGAGTTATTTATATGTTGACATTCCCCTTTATTTCGGTGACAAACAGATCATTAAGCCGCAAGTCAAGGTTTGGGACAATAATGTGGAAAAACCCCGGCTCTATGACCACCCGCACCGGATTGTTTTAGCGCAACGATGCGGGAAAGTCTTTTTTAACTCGGCTTTAACCTCAAACGTTGCCAGTTTTTCACCGAATGCAGATAAGGTGAACGGAATTCAATTTATGATGAATAATGGAAGTTTGCAATACAACGATGGATCGGGGTGGAAAGGCGTGGGGATTAAAAGCGTACAGCGCGGGGCAACGAATATATCTTACTTTTATCCGAACGGAAACGGGTCGCTCGTTAGGGATGTTACGATTAATCCGGTGAATCCGGCAAAGTCGTTCGTGAATTTCTCCACCTCCGGGCTATCTCATTGGTTTCAAACCTCTCCGATGATGGACGGATCGGTTTGTGGAAGGCTGGTTGGCAACAATACCGTCCGGTTTAATTTCTACGATGGTTTTTATGAAGCTTATGCGGAGATTGCCTGGGAGGTGATTGAATTTGCCTAAGTATTATGCGCAGTTGGATGAAGAAATGCGGGTATTCACAGTCAGTGAATTGGCTGGAGAGGTTGATTCTCCGGACATGATCCCTATTACCGAGGAGCAGTACCGGGATGGACGATTGCTATTAACACGGTATGTCGATGGACAATTTCAGGGCTGCTTCGCCAGTATGGAGTCGGATAAATCGTCGATTCAACCGGATGGGGAAGATGTAGTTACGGTGAAGGTATTCATAACCGACTGGCAGGGAGAGGTCATTAACGATTTCAATGATGAGGTGACGCTCGAACTGAACGGCATGCGACAGACGATTAAAGCATTGAACGGGATCGCGGAAATTACGATCAGTAGTGAAGAGCTTGGGGAATTTAAGTTAAAGACCGTAGGACTCGACCGAAACGCAGAGCTAAAGGTGGTGGTTGTCGATGGCGACTAAGAAACCTTTGTCCAAAGGGACGGCCCATTTCCATATCCCGGCGGACCCGCTTCGCCTGAAAGCCGAGGAAATCAAGGACCGCCACAGCAAACGGGGCGTTGCGAGTCTTAAATCCAAGGAAGTGACGCTGGAAATGCTGTATGAGTTGTTAGGTGATATTTTGGACCAGCAAGCAATCTTGGCGACGCGACTGGACAGCTTCGTCAAGGAAAAGCGTTAGTACAACTTCGGGTATTATATCCGGCATATTCGCCTCTATGCTAAGCCATCCATATCCTTTAAGGATCTGTGGATGGCTTATTGACATTTTATCAGTTTAGAACTAAACTGATGGTGTGAGAATGATCACAGTAAATGAGGTGATGGCTGGCATGAGCGATATGTACAAAAAGGATAAGGAGCAGGACCAGGACAAACGGCTTGGTCTGTTGATATGGTTCCGACTTTCCCGCATTTATAACCAAAGCCTTCGCGCGACGAATCAGCATTTGAAGGCGTGGAACCTGACGCCCGCCCAGTTTGATGTTCTGGCCCAGATTGGCACCTTTGCCGGTCTGACTCAGCAGGAGTTGGCCGAGAAGCTGTTTGTGACAAAGGGAAATATCACTCAGCTGCTTGCCAAGATGGAAGAGCTGGGCTTGATCCGGCGCGAGCAGGAGTGGAAGAAGAAATGTTTGTTTTTAACTGAGCAGGGGCAAGCGCTTTTTGACGAGGTAGTTTCTAAGCAGGAAAGCTTTCAGGCCTCGCATTTTGCAGGATTAAACCGGGAAGAGAAGAAACAGCTTCTCTCACTGCTCCGGAAAGCGCAAAAGCACGGATCATGAATCATTTTGGAGGGATATAATATGCAATTTAAAGGGATACATCACGTTTCAGCGCTCACCGCTTCGGCTGCGCGGAACTTTGATTTTTACACAAAAGTGATGGGGCTACGGCTCATTAAAAAAACGGTGAATCAGGATGACGTTTCCGTATATCATCTTTTTTATGGCGATGAGAAAGGGAATCCAGGGACAGAGCTGACGTTCTTCGAGATTCCGATGGCCGGGCGCAACCGGGACGGGAACAACAGCATTTCGGCGCTATCGCTTCGTGTTCCGAGTGACCGGGCTTTGGAATATTGGCGGGAACGCTTGGATGAGTTTAAGGTGGAACGCGAGGAGATTATAGAGCGGGCTGGAAGGGCTACACTGGCGTTTCGCGATTTTGAGGGGCAGCGTCTGATATTGGTTTCGGACGAACACAACGCGGGCGTAGCGGGAGGTCACCCTTGGGCAAAGAGCCCGGTCCCTGCGGAATACGCCATCTTAGGTCTTGGACCGGTCAGCCTCACCGTACCCGCGGCAGACGCAACCATTGCATTATTGACAGATATCATGGGCTTCCGCCGCAAAGGACAATATGCGTCTTCCGTGGAGGGGCAGCCGGATATCGTGGTCTATGAAACGGGCGAAGGCGGCACGGGAGCAGAAGTGCATGTCGAAGAGAGAACCGACCTGTCGCGTGAGCGTTTAGGGCGGGGTGGTGTGCATCATGTTGCCTTCCGCGTAGAAAATGAAGAAGAGCTACGCGCCTGGATCAACAAAGTGAAGGAGGCCGGATTTTCAAACTCCGGATTTGTCGACCGCTTCTATTTCCGGTCCCTGTACTTCCGCGAACCGAACGGCATTCTATTCGAAGTCGCTACCGATGGTCCCGGCTTTGATACGGACGAGGATCTTGAGCATCTGGGCGAGTCGCTGGCGCTTCCACCGTTTCTGGAGCCAAAACGTCAGCAAATCGAAGCTAATTTGAAGCCGCTTGATACGGTGCAATAAGCAAACCCTCCACTATAACACCAGACTTTTGATGTATGCTATGTATGGGAAAAAGACTGGAGTTGGTTTGGTACTATGAACACCTATAAAACTGCGGAAATTGCACACCGCATCGGAATTCATCCCAATACGGTGAGGCTTTACGAGGAACTCGGACTTATTCCAAGGGCTAAACGGGCATCGAACGGCTACCGTGTTTTCACCGATTTTCATCTGGAGCAAATCAAGTTTGCCAGAACGGCCATGGAAGTTGAAATTATTCAAAGCGGCCTGCGTAGGAAGGCGATTGAGATCATTAAGAGCTCCACTGCCGGCGACTTTGACAGAGCCTTGGCTCTGACAAACGATTACTTGCTGCAAATTGAAAAAGAGATAACCAGTGCGGAAGAAGCTATCTCCATCGTGGAGCGGTTGCTGTCGGGGAGGGAACTGGAGTTGCAGCCGAAAGCGAAAGCAGATCAGCTTTGCTTAACCCGACAAGAAACGGCAGACCGACTGCAAATCACTATGGATGCTTTAAGAAATTGGGAAATGAACGGGCTGCTGACGGTGAAACGCAAGCAAAACGGGTATCGCGTATATACCGCTGAGGACCTTCAAAGGCTGATCGTCATCCGATCACTGCGCTCCGCCAATTATTCCCTGGCCGCGATTTTACGGATGCTTCGCGCGCTCTACAGCGACCCTGAGGCTAACCTGCGAGAGGTGATTGATACGCCGGGAGAAGACGACGATATCGTATCCGTATGCGACAAGCTTCTTACCTCCTTGCAGGCGGCTGAAACAAACGCCCTTCAAATGCTCGTTCAATTGGGACAGATGAAAAAACGGTTCGGGTCGAACCCTACACTTTAACACCAGACTTTAGGTCTGGTGTTATTCTTTGGATACACCAAAGAAGAGGAGGGTTTTACCAGGATGGAAGCAACCATCGAAGTAACGCAGCTTAGCAAGTCCTATGCCGGGGTCGCGGCAGTCGAAAATGTCGATATTTCCATCGGCCGTGGCGAGGTGTTCGGCTTGCTTGGAGCCAATGGCGCTGGAAAGAGCACGTTGATTGAATGTATTTTAGGCACCAAAAGGCAGGACCAAGGGACGGTAACGATTTTGGGCATGAATCCGCAGACAAATCGTAAAAGCTTGTTTGAGCGAGTCGGCGTGCAATTTCAAGAATCCGGTTACCAGGATAAAATTACGGTAGGCGAGCTCTGCGAGGTGACGCAATCGCTGTACAGGAACTCATTAGACTACAACGCATTACTGAAGCAATTCGGCCTTTTGGATAAGTTGAAAAGCCCGGTAAACGAGCTTTCAGGAGGGCAAAAGCAGCGTTTGTTCATTGTCCTCGCGTTAGTACCGGATCCTGAGGTTGTATTTTTGGACGAGCTGACCACAGGACTAGATCCCAAAGCAAGGCGGGACGTATGGAAAAGCCTTTCCGAACTGAAAGCAAAAGGGTTGACCATATTTTTGGTCTCTCATTTTATGGACGAGGTGGAGATGCTTTGCGATAAAATCTGCATCTTAAAGCAGGGGAGAAGTATTTTTTACGGAACCGTACAAGAGGCGATCGCAGCCAGTCCCTATGAAAAATTCGAGGATGCCTATCTCTGGTACACGAACGAGGAGGAACAAGACGATGCACGCATTTAGCAAGCTGTTCAAAACCGAATTCAAATTGTCCCTGCGCGGGATGGATATGTTTATTTTTGCCATTTGCATGCCCGTTGTGATGGTAATCATTCTTGGCGTCATTTTCGGAAGCAAGCCAGCATTTGAGGGTGCGAATTACACGTTTCTTGAGCAATCGTTCGGAGCAGTTGCGACGATCGCTATCTGTGCAGGCGGCGTTATGGGACTCCCTTTAGTCGTATCCGATTACCGGCATCGAAAAATACTCAAACGTTTCAAGGTAACGCCTACCAGCCCGGTTCTCATTTTAGCGGTGCAGGTGGTAAACTATGCGCTTTATTCTATAGTCTCGCTGATCCTTGTTTATGCGACAGCTGCCGCTTTCTTCGGCTATCAATTAAACGGTTCCTGGCTTCGGTTTTTGGGCGGATACTTCCTGGTCATGTTGACGATGTTCAGCATCGGACTCTTGGTAGGCGGACTCGCCCCAAATAGCAAGGCCGCAGGAATCTACGCCAGCCTGCTGTACTTCCCCATGCTTATTTTCTCAGGAGCTACACTGCCGTACGAGATCATGCCTGTGGGTCTGCAAAAAGCAGCCGATCTACTGCCGCTGACCCAAGGCATTAAGCTGCTAAAGGCGGCTTCGCTTGGCCTGCCAAGCGACAGCGTCTTGCTTCCTGTCATTGTTATGATCGCCCTTGCGGTTATCTGTATCGGCGTCTCTGTACGCTTTTTCAGGTGGGAGTAACCGGTAGTTCACGCCACTTAGTGCCGAGGACAGGAGGGATGTAGTTGTTCATCTGATCTACCAGGTCTTGCGGGTTGGTAGCTACGAGGAGAAGCTGCATATTGGACTCTCTCATAAAGCCTTCATACACGGTGTTCTGCAGCAAGGACACGAGGGGGTCGAAAAAACCAGCCACATTAAGAGCCCCAATTGGCTTGTTATGGATCCCAAGCTGCGCCCAGCTAAGCGTCTCAAACAGCTCCTCGTACGTCCCGATCCCTCCCGGCAAGGCGATAAAACCGTCCGCTAAATCAGCCATCGTTTTTTTTCTTTCATGCATATCACGAACCTCGATGAAACGGGTGAGCCGTTCATGGACCAATTCTGTCGGGAAAAGACCTCTCGGCATAACTCCGGTGACTTTACCGCCGTTATCTAGGATATGATAGGCCATGGCCCCCATTAATCCCAACTTCGAACCTCCATATATCAACTCAATTTCGTGTTGTAGGAAGACTTGTCCCAGCCGGATGGCCAGTTCCTTATATTCCGGCCGATTTCCTGGATTGGAGCCGGAATATACACATATTTTTTTCATGACTCGAACCTCCCCAAAATGAACTAAAACGAAGCTATTGACGATAACCTGCACGATTATTATGATAGGGAAAGTGATATAAGTAAAATATGGATTTGTGATAGGAGATATACTGAAAATTTATATGTATATTAATTTAGAGCACTATAGAATTTTTTATATTACGGCAAAATCGGGAAGCTTCTCCAAGGCGGCGGCGGAACTGTTCACCTCGCAGCCTGCGATCAGCCAGTCTATTAAACAGCTTGAGGACAAGCTCGGAGGGCAGCTATTTTACAGGAATGCAAGAGGAGTTACTCTTACTGTAGAGGGGGAGGTCCTGTTTAAATACATCGAGCAGGGCTATGGGCTGATGCTGACTGCTGAACGAAAGTTTGCAGAATTAAAGCAAATGAATGCGGGGCAATTACGGATTTCCGTTTGTACCGCCGTATGCAAATATGACTTGCTGGAGTCAATTTGCGAGTACAATCGGATGTATCCAGGCATCAAGATTAACGTAAAAGATCAATCGAGCCCGGAAATAGCCAGACTATTAAGTGTTGGGGAAATCGACATCGGGATATTGAATGTCCGCAATCTGGATGAAAGCAGTATGGATGTCGTAAAAAACATCCAAATTCAGGATTGTTTTGTGGCGGGAACAGGGTATGAGCAGCTTAATGAGAATCCGATAAGTGTTCAGCAGCTTGCGGACAATTATCCGCTGATCATGCTGCAGCAAGGCGGCAGTACTAGAGAGTATATCGAGGAGTATTTCCGCTCCCATGAAGTCCGGCTCTCCCCCCAAATCGAATTGAGCCATTTGGATTTAATTGTGGAGTTTGCCATAAAAGGCATGGGAATCGCCTGCGTTACCAAGGACTATGTACAAAAGGAGCTGCGGGAAGGGCGGCTTTTTGAAGTGCCGACAAGTGAGCCGATTCCGGTGAGAAATCTCGCGGTGGTGACCAAAAAAGGCATGCCTGTTTCGACTGCCGCCCAAAGGTTTATTGATCTTTTTTGCAGTGCGTAACTGTTATGACAGTTTTACTTTTACAGCTTATATCGATCGGTAAATCTTTCTTTCGCCAGCTTCGAGTATTTCTGGACGAAGTTTGATTTTGCCGCGGTATAGCCGTCGCGATCATGCTCATATTTTCCGAGCAGATGTAGCTTTAGCTCCCCGTATTCAGCAGCGATGTCGGGGTGGACCATGAGGTAATCTCTAAAATAGAGTTCATCCCAATCGCCTATATTTCGTACGTGTAGATGGAACACTTTATCCGCAAAGCCATTCGGCGTGTAGCCTTTATTGAACACCAGATTTAGAGCAGGTTCAGTATGTTCAGACATCAGAATCCAGCCATTGTTCGCCAATGTATGTTTTAGGTTCAATATGCTGCAGCCTTCATGTACCTCCAATAAAATGTCTACCGTCGGCTTGGCGATCAGGTTTTTGACGGCTGTGCTCCCAATATGATTCATTCGAACGATATCTTCGGAATGGAGGCAGGCTTGAAGCTTTAGCTGCTCCTCCAAATACCACTCACTATAGGCAGGGTTATGCTCTTTCAAAATAATGGGGAACAGCTCCCATAGCTCCTCTAAAGTCATTTCCGATAACGGCTTTGGCACCTTTGGCACGATCCTCTCTCCTTAAAATGGTTGGTCCGAAAGCGACCGGGCGTTACTGGCCGCCTAGATACATATTACATATCGCTCTCGCTTCGGACATAACCCGCTCGCGAAGCTCTGCAGGCTCAAGCACCTCTATCTCCGGACCGCAAGCGAGAATTAACTCGCATGCCGATTCCAGCGTTTGAAATTCCATGTCCGCACGTACAAAGCCGTTGCCACCCGCATCCGGCTCAGCACGAAGCACCTTGGCATAACGCTCTCGTTGGAGTCGCCTTAGCCGGGATTCTGTGATTCTAACCTGTGCTGGATAGCGGGGAAGACGGGATTTGAAGCTGACGGTCGATTGCTCCCAATACTCGGCCAGATTGAACCCCTCCGGACGCTCAAACGGTTCCTCCAAAAGCCGTGCTTCCTCCAATTTCGAAATGCGATAGGTCCGAAGCTCCCCATTTCGCTCTGCCGCCACATACCAAACGTTGCGCTTGGCAATGAGTCCGAGCGGATTTATGATGCGTTCCGCCACCTCATGATCCTTTTTGTAGCGGATCCAAAGCTTTCGCTGCGTCCATACGGCCTCCTGCACGAGGGAAAGCCAGGGGAAAGTCTCCTCTGATGCGTGCCACCCGGCCCCATCGATATGTATTCGCTGACGAATCAATTCCGCGTCCTGGCGAATTGCAGCGGGAGAGGCGGCAAGCAGTTTTTGATAGGCCGATTGAAAATGCTCCTGAATCCCCAGGTCGCCCAGCAGACCGCTGTGATGAGTAAGCAACAGAGAAATAACCTCCTCCTTGCGCATCCCGGTCAAGTTTGTTCGATAGCTCTCCGCTAGCGCCCAGCCGCCCTGTGATCCCCGCTCCGCGTAGACCGGAATGCCGGCCGTGCTTAAGGCCTCCAAATCTCTTGTTATGGTCCTTTCAGATACCTCAAGCTGCTCCGCCAGATGGCGGGTGCTCATCTTTCCCTGATTTTGCAGGAGCAGCAATATAGATAACAGCCGATCCGCTCGCACCTAATGGCCATCCCCTAACTTTGGAGTTTGTCTATCTTTATTCTACCACAGATATAAGACAATAGATGTCATATATAGGTTGATAAAATGAATATGAAATGATCAAAACCATCCAAAATACGTTTGTGAGAAGGAGGCGCTATGATGAATAAGCAGGAGGAATTAAAGTCGTTACAGGGAAAAATCGCCGTTGTAGCAGGCGCAACCCGGGGGGCTGGCCGTGGTATCGCGGTCATGCTGGGGGAAGCCGGGGCGACGGTATACTGTACCGGGCGAAGTGTGCGGGGAGAGGCTTCAGATCTCGGACGTACGGAGACGATTGAGGAGACGGCGGAAATGGTTACGGCGCACGGCGGGGTAGGTATTTCTGTACGTACCGATCATACTTCACCGGAGCAGGTAGAGGCACTGTTTGAACGAGTCAAGCAGGAGCAGGATGGCCGTCTCGACATTCTCGTGAATGACATTTGGGGCGGGGAACGGCTGACACATTGGGGAACTCCGTTCTGGGAGCAGCCGCTAAGCGATGCACTGCTGATGCAGGAACGCGCGGTGAAAACACATCTGATAACGAGCTATTATGCTGCGCCGCTCATGGTGAAGCGCGGGACAGGACTGATCATCGAGATCACGGATGGTTCTACGTACAGCTATAGAGATAACTTATATTACAGTCTGGCAAAAATAGCTCCGATCCACCTGGCCACCGGCATGGCCGAGGAGCTCCGCCCGCATCACGTGACCGTTGTGGCCGTAACTCCGGGATTTCTGCGCTCCGAGCAGATGCTGGAGCACTTCGGAGTGGAGGAGCACAACTGGCGGGACGCCATTGTGCAGGAGCCACATTACAGCGAATCAGAGACGCCGTATTTCGTCGGCCGGGCGGTTGCGGCATTGGCCGCCGACCCCAAGGTGAGCGAAAAGTCCGGACAGGCGCTCACCAGTTGGGATTTATCGGACGAATACGGCTTTACTGACATTGACGGCCGCAGGCCGCATTGGGGAAATTACGCGCGAGAGCAGGGATTGCCGGTTCGGTGATGTTTGAGCTGGGTAACCAGGGTAGAGTGATTGGGTAGAGTAGAGTGGATTAGAAAAAGAAAGATTGGGATAGAGCAGAGTAAGCAGGTTAGAGTAGGAGTAGGCTGGTTAGGAGTAGAGTGAGCAGGATGGAGTAGAGTGAAGTAGATTAAGTAAGTTAGAGTAAAGTAGGACGAAGTTGAAGTAGAGTATAGTAGGTGGAGCGGAGTGCTCCGTATGTGTATTGGCTAGAGTTGATGAGAAGTATAGGACGGGGCACGGTGTACCATAAATCGGTATAAATGTGGTCGCCTAAATTCTAACGAATCTGAGCATCGCTATTTTGCCTAAATCGGCCAATTATTGACTCTAACGAATCCCAGAAACCTTATTTGGTATAAAAACAGCAGAATTGCCCCATTTTGAGACAAATAAGACGTGCTGGATTCGTTAGAGTACAAATTTCCGCATTTTGCATCAAATAAGGCTTACTGGATTCCTTAGCCGCCGAGCTGAAGTATGCGCCACGGCACGTCGGCGCACCGAGTTCATGAGCTGCCACGATCGGGCACATCAGAACTGCCGCCACCACGATTGCAGCCGCACTCGTACCCGGTCAACCACGATCCCGCGCAACAGCCAAACTGGCATAGTGGCCCTGCCGCTGATCCACGCCGGCCTGCCCTGCCCCGCCTCCGCGTTAATACCGGGCCTGTTCCGGGCTTCCGCCAGTGTTGCGCTCGAAGGCAACGATCCAGTCGCCTTGAATTGCGGCGTAACCGGTGTCTCCCTCCACTACGAGGCCATACAAATTTTTGACATCAAGATATTCTTGGCGTTCTCCGTTATCGAATTCGAGTGTGATGTAGTAGTACGTACGCGAAGATGTGGAGTTCATGTGGTTGTCTGAGTTCATGTGGCTATGTTGGTGAACATCCATCCGCTTGGATACGACCTTGGCAAAACGGCTATCACGCGGGGAGTTGGCATTTTTCATATAACGCGCGCCACTTCCAACCATTTTCACAATGATGATAACGAGCACAACAATGAATAAAATTGGAAATAACGTGCTAATAAGCTCAAACATCCCACCTCCGCTACCAATAGAGTACGGGGAACTAAATCCATTCATTTCAAAAACAGCCTCCTTTGCCGAATCGAACATCACTGTTTTTTATGTGCGAAGTAACCACCTAGTCAGCATGATGATCTTCCTAATTTACGAAGAAAATGGGATGTATGTTTCATTTTATCACGAACAGCCTCATAAGCCGCATAGATTGTGAATGAATATGATTTGTGCTAAACTGGAATAAATATGAAAAGAACGGAGGGTTCCCTGTGTTGTACATTAAATTCCGTTTTACCACTTTGCGCGGCTAATTGAATAGTGCTCAAAGGCTCTGCACCTGTGCGGAGCAAACGGGATAGGTGTGCTATGATAAAGGGAACTTCACCTTTTTCACAAAGGTAACTTTAGAATAGAATATGCCTTACGTGACTGCCTTTGCGGGACAGATTTGTTACCGCGGAAGGCTTCATTTTTGCGGTCCAATGCCGCTTTCCGTTTGCATATAGACACAGGTGTGATGCCTGTGTTTTTTATTTTTCTTATAAAGGGAGGCAGGCAACATTATGGAACAACTCATACAAAAAGCGATCCTGGTCGGCGTGAATCTGAACCATCAGGACGATTTCGATTATTCAATGGAAGAACTGGCGAATTTGGCGGAGGCTTGCGACATTGAAGTCGTTGGGGTGCTCACGCAAAACTTGGTTAAGGTGAATACCTCACATTATATTGGTACGGGCAAAATATCGGAGGTCATGGCGCTGCTGGAGGCGAATGACGGAAATCTGGTCATTTTTAACGATGAGCTGTCCCCGTCGCAAATTCGTAATCTAGAGTCGGATCTGCAGTGCAAGGTGATCGACCGGACTGTGCTCATCCTCGATATATTCGACCAGCGGGCCAAGACCCGGGAAGCGCAGCTTCAAGTAGAGGTAGCCCTACTGAAATATATGCTGCCGCGCTTGATCGGTCTGCGCGAATCGCTGGGCCGCCAAAGCGGCGGCGTCGGCACGAAGAACCGCGGCGCCGGGGAAACTCGGCTTGAACTGGATCGCCGGCGGATTGAGGAGAAGATTACCGCGCTCAGCAAAGAGCTTGAGCAGGTTGTCGCTCATCGACAGACTCAGCGGAAGCAGCGCAAGAAGAACGATGTTCCCGTCGTATCCTTGGTAGGCTACACGAATGCTGGGAAATCCACGATCATGAACGCCATGATGGAGATGTTCAATCCGTCCCAAGAGAAGCTGGTGCTCGAGAAGGATATGCTGTTTGCCACACTGGAAACGTCGGTGCGGAATATTTCGCTTCAGGACCATAAATCATTTTTGCTGACCGATACGGTCGGTTTTGTCAGCAAGCTGCCGCATCATCTGATCAAAGCGTTTCGCTCTACGTTGGAGGAAGTGGCGGAAGCCGATTTGCTCATTCATGTGGTCGATTTTTCGAACCCGGAGTATGAACGTCACATAGAGATCACCAACCAAACGCTAAAAGAGATCGGAATAACCGATATCCCGACGCTATATGCGTACAACAAATCCGATCTTACGGACCACGTAATCCCTGAGGTGCAAGGCGATATCGTTTACATGGCCGCTAAGCCTCGAATCGGGATGAATGAACTGGTTGAGCAAATCCGCTCGCGGATCTTTAAAGATTACATTCGCTGCCAGATGATTATTCCGTATGACCAAGGCAGCTTGGTATCTTACTTCAACCAGCATGCCAACATTCTGGAAACCAGCTATGAGGCGGAAGGGACGAAGCTGGATTTGGAGTGCAGGCTGAGCGACTATGGGAAATACGAGGAGTACGTAATCGACCTGGCGAAATAAACAATCGAACAAAATATAAAATTTTGATATTTTATTTCGAAAAGGTATTGTCGAATATCCGGGTAAGGCGTAAAATAGCCCTCGACACAGGATATTCAAAAAGGAGATTATTTAATATGTCCGATATGTTGGTTAAGTTATATGATCTGCCTCCATTGGAGTCGGTGGAGCAATTCGAAGCACGCACCGGGGTCACGATTCGCAGAGCGATCGCTCCGGAAAAGCACGTGGTCACAAAGTGGATTGGTGAGCATTTCAGCCCGTTCTGGGTAAGCGAAGCCGAGGTGGCTTTTGCCCATGCGCCGATTACGTGCATCATTGCTACTGAAAATGGCAAGATGCTCGGGTTCGCCTGCTATGATACGACGACCAAAGGCTTTTTTGGTCCTACCGGGGTAGATGAGAAGGAGCGCGGAAGAGGAGTCGGCAAAATGCTGCTGATGCATACGCTATATCTGATGCGCCAGGACGGTTACGGGTATGCGGTCATCGGCAGTGCAGGACCTAAGGATTTTTATGCCAAAGCTGTTGGAGCGGTCGTGATCGAGGGCTCGGAGCCCGGTATTTATAAAGGGATGCTGCGTTAAAATAGCATAATGCTATAAAGAAATAAGCCGATTCCCATTGGGGAACGGCTTATTCCTTTTTTGAACTTTAGCACGGAATGAAGATGAAGTGGGGGACATGCTCCGCACTTTCAGACCTTGCAGACGATCAGCAAAAGAGTAATATGGCGAGTGAAAGATGGGTGTCGGCCGAAATGGGCTGACCTCCGCTTACTCTTACGGTAGCAACTACCGTTACATTAGAACTTGCTGTTATCGCAGGAACTACTTTTACATATAGGGCTTACTCTTGCCATAGAACTTACCGCTACCATTGGGACTTACAAACTAAATGTATTTTCTACAGTTAAATCCCGCATATTTGGAACCTTTGAGCATTTAAGTGCAGAAAGTGCAGCTAAAATCAGCAAAACGAACCTGCCAAGGCAAATTGCATCATTTTAGATGTACGAAATGCAACTAAAAATCCAAAATCGATCTCCCCTGAAAATACGCCTAAAGATCGGTGAGATGTTGAAAAAGCTGCAGGGAGCAAGGAGTAGAGCAGAAGAGAGAATGGGTATGGGGTGAAACCCCATACCCATTCCTCCCATGCCTCCAATATAGAAGTCTAACAAGCTACAGCGCCGGCAATATGACGGTGAAGGCCGCGCCTTTTCCAGGCTCGCTGCTGACGGAGATTTGGCCCCCGTGAGCTTCAACAATCGATTTGGATATCGCGAGACCTAACCCGGCTCCGCCTTGCTTGCGCGTACGCGATGCGTCGCTGCGGTAGAAGCGCTCAAATACGTGCGGCAGATGCTCTTCAGCAATCCCTTGACCGTTATCCTGTACCTGAAGCAGAGCTAATCCCGGCTCGGCGGATAACGTTATGGTGATTTGGCCCTGCTGTGGGTCGGTATGCTGTACAGCATTATGGAACAGATTGAGTACCACTTGCTTGATTTTATCGCAATCGCACATGACTCGAAGGTTTCTGCTCAAAGCAAATTCCACCTCGCGTTCTCCTGCTAGGATGCGGAGGTGCGGCTCCATATCCTCAATAAGAACATCCAGGGATGCCTCGGTACGCTGGACTACTGGAGCACGATCCAATTTAGCCAGCGTCAGCAAATCCTCGACCAGCTTCTTCATGCGCTTGGATTCGCCGAGCATGCTGTTCAAAGCGGTATGGAGCTGCTCCGGCCGGTTTACGGCTCCGCGCAGAAGCACCTCAAGAAAACCGTGTATGGAGGTAAGCGGAGTACGAAGCTCATGCGAGGCGTCTGCCACGAAACGGCGCATTTGCTCCTTCGCCTCGCGTTCGGTTTCAAATGCATCCTCCAGTCGTTCCATCATTCCGTTAAACGAGACGCCTAGCCGATCGATTTCCGTTTGTCCGGTCACTGCCGGAAAGCGGTTATTCAGGTTGCCCGCATTGGTATCCTCGACGGTTGTCACCATTTGATTCAGCGGATTCAGGGTGCGGCGCAGTACCGGTAAATAGAGCGCCAGTCCACCGGCTAAGGCAAGCAGTGACAGAAAAACAAAGGTCAATAACTGACGCAGAACAATGTCATGTAGCCTTTCCGTGTAAGTTCCCATTTGCACCACCCATGAAGCCCCTCCCATTTCCCCAGGATTGCCGACGGCACGGAAGACAACTAGCTGTTCGTTCCCAGCCTTATCCTCCACAACGCGGTAGTCGTCCGGCCCTAGCTTACCAGTATCATTTTTGAATAGAGCCTTATAGTGTTCCTGTGCAAGCTGCGGTGCAGGGACACCGGATGCGCCGGTAATATCGAGAAAGCTCAGATCGGAGCCCACAATCGCCAGTGAGGAATCCGGAAGGAACAGCATCGGGGGACGCTGAGCGTTGTCATTGCCGTTGTTTGGTTTGCTGGCATCGCGACCCGAAAAAGGATTGTTCACACCTCCAGCATCATGTCCAGGACCAGCCCGGTTGAACAGATCCTTGAGTGGGCCTCTCATTTGAGAGATCATCGTCTGCGCTTCGTTCCGGTACAGAAAGTCTTTCATCAATACGTACTGAAAGGCTCCGATCAGCAGCAGCAGTGCCGCCAGGATATATAAGGAACGCGATAACAACTGATAACGGAGCGAGCTCGGAATGAAGAGGCTGCGAAGCCTCTGCAGCACTTTTTTACCCATAAAAGAAAGGCTTATCTTCATCTTCATGGTAAATCAACGCGGTAGCCCGCGCCCCGAAGCGTTCGGATCAACCGATGCTCCTTATCGTTCAGTTTTTCGCGAAGCGAGCGAATGTACACTTCTACGATGTTTTCCTCACCGCCAAAATCATAGCCCCAAACCTTATCTAAAATCGTTGTTTTACTGAGTACGATACCGTGGTTGATAATCAAATATTTGAGTAGCTCATATTCGGTGGGGGAGAGCTCCAGAACTTGCTCCAAATAAATGATTTCCTTCCTCCGGTCGTCCAAGCGGAACGGGCCCATAACAACCTCGCCGAACAGCGCAGGAAACTGATTGCGAAGGCGTGCTCCAATCCGGGCCAGCAGCTCCTCGAAGCTGAACGGCTTCACGACGTAGTCGTCGGCCCCGATCGTGAGTCCCTTCACCCGGTCATCGACCTCGTCCTTGGCGGTAAGCATGATAATCGCGACGTTCTCGCCGTTTTTTCGCAGCATGCGGCAGACCTCCCAGCCATCCATCCCGGGCATCATAACATCCAGGACAACGACATGCGGCTGAAATTCAGCTGCAAGGCTCACGGCGGTCATACCGTCCCCGGCAGACCGTACTTCATAGCCTTCATTGGCGAGACCTAGCTCCAGAAACTGTACGATATGCGGTTCATCGTCGACCAGTAATATTTTTGCACCTTTGACGTTATTCATATGATGATAGCCTCCCTAAGTTACATCCGATCCATGTATTAATTATCGCTTTGTCGGCTGAGTGTAAGCTGAATGACGCCTGAGCACCGACTGAAACTGCAGTACAGCTCGTCTCTTCTGATCGTAACCGGATTACTTGGGGAAGTAAATTAAGTTTTACGAGAGCTGCCATGTCGTTCCAGCTACTCTTGATTGCAAATCTGATTACCGCTATACTTTTCTCATGAAAGTTTAATAAAGGGGAGTAAAGACATGGATAAAGTACTGATTTTTGGACATAAAAATCCCGATACGGACACGATCTGCTCTGCGCTTGCGTATGCAGATTTGAAATCGCAGCTGGGCTGGAACGTTGAGCCGGTTCGGCTTGGAAATGTGAACGGAGAAACGAGCTTTGCGCTCAAACGGTTCGGCTTTGAAGCCCCGCGGCTGGTAGAGTCGGTTTCCGGTGAAGTGAAGGAAGTTATCCTGGTCGACCATAACGAACGTCAACAAAGCGCCTCCGATATCGATAAGGTTCAAGTGTTGGAAGTTATCGACCATCATCGGATCGCGAATTTTGAAACGAGCGGACCGCTGTTTTATCGCGCTGAGCCGGTCGGCTGCACAGCAACGATTTTGAAAAAATTGTACAAAGAGAACGGAATCAGCATCCCTGCAAACGTGGCCGGATTGATGCTGTCTGCGATCATATCGGATTCACTGTTGTTCAAATCGCCAACCTGCACAGAGCAGGACGTTGCCGCCGCCCGCGAGCTAGCTGAAATTGCCGGGGTGAATGCGGAAGAATACGGACTGGATATGCTGAAAGCCGGTGCGGATTTGAGCGACAAGACGATCGAGCAGCTGATCTCCCTGGACGCCAAAGAGTTCGAAATGGGCGGTTCCAAGGTGGAAATCGCACAAGTGAACGCGGTGGACGTGAACGATGTGCTGGCTCGCCAACCAGAGATCGAGACGGCATTGAATAAAATCATTGAGAGCAAGGGACTCGATCTGTTCCTGCTTGTAGTCACGGACATTTTGAACAGCGATTCGGTAGGGCTCGCTTTGGGTAAAGGGGCAAGTGCCGTAGAAGAAGCATATAACGTGAAGCTGTCCGACAACAAAGCACTGCTAAAAGGCGTTGTATCCCGTAAAAAGCAAGTCGTTCCGGTTCTTACGGACATTTTCAACAAACGCTAATTCTGCATTACATAGCAATTAATAAAAGCCTTGATGAAGCAGGGAGCCACCCCGCTTGCATCAAGGCTTTTTGCTGTAATCATAAGCTTATGAAGGTTCGGTCGAAGGCTCCATATTTGTATTTGCTGCAGGAGCCGGCTTCTTATATTTGAAAATCGGCACCAGAATGGCTGCGCCAATCAGCATGACCAGGCCGGATGCAGCATAAATCCCGACCAGCGGAAACAATTTTTTGAGTACGCCGGCAAAAGACATCATAATGACCATCATGCCCATGAACATCGGGCTGAGCACTCCGTTGACCCTTCCGACAAAAGACTGCTCCGTCCACTGCAATATGAGCGTATTGATGCCGATTTGAATGCAAGGCATCGTTAGCCCGTTCAGAAATTGAAGCGTCAGCGTCAGCGGTACGCTGTGGGAGAAGCCCATCCCTGCAATGCACAAGGCGCTGATCGTCATCCCGAATGCCAGCAGCATTTGCGGGGAAATTTTTTTGGCGAGTGTCATGACGGCGGCTCCGCCGATTAACATGGCAACGCCGTTCACCATCAGCAGAAATTGCAAAAATTCTTTGCTTTTGCCTAAATTTTCAGTGACCACGTACAACCCGAGCGTTTGGATCGTCCCGATGGAAAATCCGGCTATAGCAAAGGTTGCCCCCAGCACTCTCAGCACCGGGCTGCGCCACACGTATTTGAAGCCGTCCGCCAGCTCTTGACGGATGTTCGTTTTAGGCTTTTCGCTTTTGTCCTCCACCACATCAGCAGGCAGTCTAAACAAGGTGATCGCGGATAGGAGGAAGGCTACACCCATCACAGCGATGGAGACGTATATACCAAACTGATGATAGGAGAAGATGCCCAGCGAAGGCCCTAAAATCATAAAGATCGCCATGAGGGACTGAAACATCGCCATGCCCTGCTGTACTTTGTCGGGATGGACATGCTGCTTGAACAGCTTCATAACAGACGGCTGTGAAAATTGCGATAGAATGGCGGAAATAAAAGTTGCAAAATAAACCGCCTGCCACGATTCATAAATTAGCGTCAATAATACGGCAAAGACGGAGACGGCGGACAGAAAGTCGCACCAGATCATCGTTTTTTTCGGCTTCCAGCGGTCGGCAAAAGCCCCGCCGATGAAGGAAAATACAAAAATCGGAGCAAATTCGACGACCGATATTAAGGATACGGCTAACGGATCATTATTGGTCTTATCGGTGACAAACATCAGAATAGCGAAGTTTCTTACCCAGATCCCGATCTGCAGAAAAATGTTGGAGATCAGGACCGTCTGATAGAACTTGTTGCGAAACAGACTGGTCGATGCAGGTGAAGCATGAGCCTCATTTGACATAATTACCACCTCAGGTATGATTTTCTCTCTCTTGACAGATCTATCCCATCCTAAAAGAATACTTTATTTGAACTCTCATTAGAAGGGTAAAAAACAATTATAGCCATGAATTACAGCATCTTAAAACGTTCAAGCTGATCCCAAAGCCCTTCCTCACGTAAAATTTCTCGTTGCTTGGGGCCGATCAGGTCAAAGTGGGGAAACGGGGAACGATGATGGATATACTTTGGGTCCAAATCATGCTCAAGGCACCACGCAGTAAGCCGCCCCAGATCGGAGCAGCCTACCTTGGTCACTGTTTTTATTCCCGGAAAACGCGGCTCAAGCCAAAAATGAGTCAAGTAGGCGATTTTACCTTGGGCCACGGCCCGTTTCCAGGCGTTTAGTTCTTCTCTCGTTACCCCGAATGCCAATGTCATCGCCCCCTTATCGTATGCTCAGTTAGTTATGGATACCTCTCCACAGGAAAGAAATGATGGACTCGGCCGCTTCCTCCGTGGTTTCGAATAGTTTAGTCCGGCCCGTATACTGGCGTTCTCCGATTCTTAGCATGGACACAAAAATATGTGCCGCCAGGTTAGGGTCGCTGCACACGATTTCATGCTGCCTGGCCGCCTCCTCAAACCCTTTGCAAAGCGTTTGGTATAGGGCATCCTCTTGATGGATGAGCTGATTTTGCTGCTCCTCCGATAAATGCTGCTTTATTTTCCCAAACATATCATCCATATGAATCTGAGGTACCTTTAAATAGTTCACCGATATTTTTAGCAGCCGCTCCTGAAAAGATCCCGGTCCTTGCAAAATATGCTCGATCCGTTCATTCACCCGAGTGAGGACACCGACGATTGAGGCCACGAAAAGATCGGTTTTGGTCGGAAAATAGTAATAAACAGTCGCCTTTGTGACACCGCTATGGTCGGCAACCTGGTTCATGGATACGTTCTCAAAGCCTTTCTCCATAAACAGTACGGAGGCCGAGTGCAATATTAGATCAGACGTACTGATGCTGTCCTGCTGCTGGATTGGACGTCCTAAGGGTCTTTTAGTTGGAATGTCCATGCGATCACCTCAAATCTTGTACTGACGAAACATTATACCATAAGCTTTTTATCGGAACATCATTTGAAAAAACAATGATTGATAATTAACTGTCCGGTATATATAATTAACTACGGCGTATCTTTTATTTGAAGTTTTAAAATTTGTGATGGAGACGGAGATGAAACGAATGAAGGATACCTTTCTTGGTAAACTGGCTCGTTTGGTAGCTGGGCAGAAAACAAAGTGGATCACTTTAGCAGTCTGGATATTGCTGGCTGGTACGTTAAGTGCCATATGGCCTAGCGTTAACGAAATGGAGAAGAACAATGCCGCCAATCTGGACAATAATCAGCCTTCGGTTGTCGCTGACAAGCTGGCGAATAAACAATTTCCTAATGATGGGGGAGTTCCGGCATTACTCGTCTGGAACAGGGAAAAAGGACTGACAGATGATGATTTCAGCAACCTTGCTAAGCTGACGACCTATTTCACAGAGCACCCGGTAAAGGGGCAAGAGCTTGTACCTCCGCTTCAGAGCATGCCGCTTCCGGCGCTCAAGCAGCAGACGTCCAAAGATGGAACAGCGTTTGTCCTACCGTTTTTCTTCAATAAGGGAACGGAAACTGTTGTGATGAAATCCGGTGTAGAAGAAGTTCAGAAACAGGCAAAGAAAATTTTTGGTGCCGATCCGTTTGCAGCCAAACTGGGGAGCGATAACATAACGGCTAGGGTTTCCGGCCCGGCGGGGATTTCGATTGACGCGAACGGCTTGTTCTCCAATGCCGATGTCTCTTTGATGATTGCGACCGTTGCCATTGTTTTGGTGCTTTTGCTGCTTATTTACCGCTCTCCGATTTTGGCAATTATTCCTCTGATTGCGGTCGGATTCGCTTTTGGGGTGACGGGTCCCATCTTGGGGAAAATGGCGGAGCAAGACTGGATCACCGTCGATTCTCAAGCAATTTCGATCATGACGGTGCTGCTGTTTGGGGCCGGTACAGATTACTGCTTGTTCCTAATCTCGCGCTTCCGGCAGTTGTTAAAGCAAGAGAAGGATAAAGCGAAGGCATTAGCCAGTTCTGTAAAGGATGCCTCCGGCGCAATCGCCATGAGCGGCTTTACCGTTGTTATTGCTTTGCTTGTGCTGCTTTTGGCTCGTTACGGCTCCGTACACCGGTTTGCCGTTCCGTTTAGCTTGTCAATTCTCGTCATGGGTCTGGCGAGCTTAACGTTGGTGCCGGCGCTGCTGGCGATCCTGGGACGTGCATCGTTCTTCCCGGTTATTCCACGGACGCCGGAAATGGAAGCCGAACGAGCCAAGCGCAAAGGAAAGAAACCGGCGGTTCACGCGAACAAACCGGTTGGAGGCTGGATTGGCCGTACCGTAACGAAGCGGCCCTGGGTTATTTTTATCGTCACCACGCTGCTTTTAGGGGGCCTGGCCGCAAATTCCCTACGGATTCAGTATACCGTTGATCTGCTATCCTCATTCCCGGAGGATATGCCTTCACGGGAAGGATTTTCGGTCATCGCTGACAAGTTCACCCCTGGTGAATTGGCTCCGGTCAAGGTGATGCTGGATACGCAAGGAAAATCAGTAGATCTCAAGGGGACATTCGGCAGTCTGCCTTACATTAGCAAAGTTTCCGAGCCGATTGCCGGAAAAGACGATGCCAACATTTACGCCGTCGATCTTCAGTTTAATGTGAACCCCTATTCCAATGAGGCTATGACCCACATTCCTGAGCTGCGCGAAGCCGCGGAAAAGCTACTTGGAGATAAGGGTGTTTCCGAACCTAGCGATCGTGTATGGATTAGCGGTCAGACAGCGACGCAGTATGATACCGAAGCAAGCTATGACCGGGATACACGGGTCATTATACCTGTCGTGATTGGCCTGATTGCACTTCTTTTGCTAGTATATTTGCGGTCTGTGGTCGCTATGGTATATCTGATTTTGACGGTAGTTCTTTCGTATTTCTCAGCGCTGGGTCTAGGCTGGATCGTCATTCATGACATTATGGGAACTACGGCGATTCAGGGCCTTATTCCGCTGTATGCGTTTGTTTTCCTTGTCGCCTTGGGCGAGGACTACAACATATTCCTAATCTCCAGCATCTGGAGAAAGCGCAATGAGATGCCGCTTAAGGATGCCATTCGGGAAGGTGTAACCGAAACCGGGGGCGTGATCACTTCGGCCGGTCTTATTTTGGCGGGAACGTTCGCTGTCCTGGCCACTCTCCCGATTCAAGTCCTGGTGCAGTTTGGGATCGTCGCTGCAATCGGTGTTCTGCTGGATACGTTTCTGGTACGCCCGTTCCTGGTTCCAGCTATAACCATGCTGTTGGGTAAGGCGGCTTTTTGGCCGGATGTTGCTTGGATAAAGTCGAAGAAAGCAAACAAGGCCGAGAATATCTAACTGAAGAAAGGCGCGAGTTTGTTCAACTTTAGATAAGACGGTTCTATCCATCTTCTGGATAGGGCCGTTTTTACTTTTTACGAGTTACATAATCCCTCAGGGCAGGCTGCAAAATACAGGGACGGAGGAACAAAGCAGACATTACGGAACTGGGGGGAAATAAGGATGGTAAAATCACAAGCTGGTGAGGAAGAAAAGGGGACGCTAAGGTGGTGGCAGCTATCATTGCTCGGGGTAGCATCGACGATCGGCACGGGGTATTTTCTCGGATCGGGATTAGGTATCCGTATCGCGGGACCAGCGATTTTGATCGCTTTTGTGTTGGCCGCAGTCGGTACTTATATGGTGTTTGAGGTGTTGGCGAAAATGACAGCTGACCGGCCGGAACAAGGTTCTTTTCGTTCCTACGCGAAGCGGGCGTTTGGGCGTTGGGCCGGTTTTAGCAGCGGGTGGGTATATTGGTGCTCCGAGGTACTCATTATGGGCAGCCAATTAACGGCATTATCATTATTTACTCGCTTTTGGTTCCCCGGGATTCCAATGTGGATTTTTGCCATTGGCTATGCGGTGCTCGGACTCGGGGTTATTTTACTGGGCAACCGGGCGTTTGATTCGATGGAAAATGTGTTATCCGTCATCAAGATTGCGGCGATATTCATGTTTTTAGGTGTTGCCGGGGCTGCATTAATGGGCTTCATTCCCGGAGGGGGAAGACGACCGCCAGTATTTCCTCACACCACAGATACGTTTTTCCCGACGGGATACCGTGGACTTTGGTCCGGTATGATCTTTGCCTTTTACGCCTTCGGTGGTATTGAGGTCATGGGGATGATGGCGGTTCGGCTGCGTGAACCGAAGGATGCGCCAAAAGCAGGGACGATTATGCTGCTTCTGCTATCCATCGTCTATGTATTGTCAATTGGGTTGGCTATTACGATGGTTGCCTGGTCGGCGTTTGACCCCAAACAAAGTCCATTCATAACGGCGCTGGGCAAGTATCCGCTCCCGTTCATTCCTCACGTTTTTAACGGGGTGCTCATCGTCGCTGGCTTTTCCACCATGGTAGCGTCGCTTTATGCTGTAACAACGATGCTGGTTACGCTCGCCAAGGACAAGGATGCACCGCCGCTATTCGCCAGAAAGGTTTGGGGGAAGCGTCCTTTGTTTTCGATTGGCCTTACAGCGGCAGGATTAGCTGCTTCTATCATTTTATCGTTTGTTATGCCGGGGCGGATTTATGAGTATATTACAACGTCTGCCGGGCTGCTGCTGTTGTACAACTGGTTCTTTATCTTGGTCACGTCCGGCAAGCTGCTGAAGCTAACGGCGTTTGGCCAAGTCAAACGATGGGCCGGAATGGTATTGATATTACTGGCCGTTACTGGAACCTTGTTTCATGCCACGAGTCGCCCCGGTTTTTGGGGAAGTCTGATTTTTGTTGGTATCATCGGCATCGTGACGCTCATTTTACAGTTTGCCGTATGGAAACGCAGCAAGAAGCATGTTGCGCGCGGGATTCGGCGCAAAACGTTTGTGCTGATCCGTCCGAAGGGGACAACATAAAGCTAAAGCTGGGCTGCAAGCAGTAGCGCTGCCTCGTAGCCGAAATATAGGGCAAAGCCGATCAGGGAGATCCCGGATAAAACCGAAATCCAGACGAGAATCCGCTCTGTCAGCAGCTTGCGGAACACGCTGGCGAAGCCGGCCATGGTTACATCCCAGAGCACTAATCCCGAAATGACTCCAGAGCTGTGAACGATCAAGTCCTGTGTTCCGGCAGAGGCAGCCTGAGCGAGAACGGAGCCGTAGATGCCGAGCCAGAAAAGAATGGAAAGCGGATTTGTCACCGACATGATGAAGCCGGTAAGAAAGGATTTCATGAGCGGTTCCCCGCCACGCATATCGCTGAGGGTAACCTTGCCGGCCTGTTTGATGCTATCGATACCGGTATACATTAAGATGAAGAAGCCGAACAACCATAGAAAAGTTTTCATAAACGGGGTATTTAAAAAGTGGACGACGCCAAAGTAAACGAGCAGCATGTACAAAATGTCGGCGACAACGGCACCAATTCCGACAAGCCAGGCGTGCATGAAGCCGCCGCGTATGCCTTTGTCAAGCTGGGCGGCGTTCACTGGACCAATCGGTGCCGAAAGGGATAAACCTAAGAGTAAATAGCTAAAGAAACTGTTCATGAACTGACCTCCAAACCACTAAAATTACGGTTTGTACATCCTATTCACGGGTAGCTGCTTGTACGACAGTAAAAATTCAGTTGAAAAACCTCTTGCAAAACTAATAGCATTAGTTTATTTTAAAACTAAAGGTATTAGTTTTTTTGCGAAAGAGGCGATAATGATGAGAATGATAAAGAACGGAAAATTATATCAATTGTCTTTTATGCCAAGAATTTTCCCCGTAAATTGCTACTTGGTTGAGGAAAATGAGAGTGTAACGCTGATTGATGCCGCCTTACCATACAGCATGGAAGGGATAATTAGAGCAGTTAAGGATATAGGAAAACCCCTAACACGGATCGTATTGACTCATGTGCATGATGATCATGTGGGGGCATTGGATGCTTTAAAAGCAAAATACCCGGAAATTCCGGTGTATGTCTCCGCCCGAGATGCTCGCTTAATGAGCGGCGATATGTCGCTGGATCCGGGAGAGCCGCAATCGGCGATACGTGGCGGCGTTCCTAAGTCGCTTAAAACCCGTGCAGATATCAAGTTTACCGATGGGGAACGCATTGGCTCACTGCTCGCGATTGCTTCACCGGGGCATACTCCGGGATCGTTTTCTTTCCTGGATACGCGAAGCCAGTCAATCATTGTCGGGGATGCTTTCCAGGTTCGCGGTGGTATTGCGGTTAGCGGTACGGTTCGTCCGTTTTTCCCTTTCCCGGCTATGGCGACATGGAGTAAGGAAACGGCTCTGGCCAGTGCCCGCAGATTGGCGGAGCTCAAACCTTCGTTACTGGCGGTTGGACACGGTAAGCTGCTGGAGAAGCCGCAAGCGGCAATGGATCGGGCCATTCAGGCGGCGGAACGGTCTTTAAATCTTGGGGGAACTGCCAAGTTCGAATCCGGACGGGAGGGAAAGGGGCATGTCACCAAGAATCGGCCTTGATAGTCAGGATGTTCTGCTCGCAGCCGTCGAAGTAGCGGACAACGAAGGAACGGGAGCGGTTTCTATGTCCTCGGTAGCCCGTAAGCTGGGGATCCGACCGCCCTCTTTATACAATCATGTCAGTGGTCTGGAGGAGATTCGGACCATGCTAGCCGTATATGCCTTGAACCAGCTATATGATCGAATCCAAGCTGAAGCCGGATCCATAATTGGGGAAAAGGCTCTCCGTATATTTGCGTTTACGTACCTCAACTTTGCCAGTGAACATCCCGGCCTGTACGAAGCGATCCAAATCCCGCCCCGTCCTGATGATGTTCCGCTTCAGGAAGCCGGCCAGCGGTTTATCGATTTAATTTTACATTATCTCAGCAGCTACAAGCTTACCGAGGAAGAAGCGCTGCATACCGTTCGAGGTATCCGCAGCCTGATTCACGGTTTTGCTTCTTTGAAGCGGCAGGGCGGATTTGGCCTACCACTCGAGGTGCAGGACAGCCTGCAGTTTAATCTGGATCTCATTCTGGAAGGGCTGGAGCGGGTGTCCCATTTTGTCTAACACCTTCAATGTTCTGCGCATCAATTGACAACAATTTTAGGTCTATGATACTTTAGGCTTGAACTTAAGAGGTATGATAGAAACCGAGGTGAACGGTAATGGGGAAGAAGAAAGGGCGTCCTGCTCCCAGTAACTCTACGAATTTAACGGATAAACCGGCGACGCTGAAAGATATGTTGGGTGACGAGACGATCACCAAGCTCAAGGCTTGGGGCGACGAACTTAAGAAAAATGAGGAGCAGCGTAAGGAACAGGAGCAAATCAAGGCGGAGGAAGCTCGCCTTGCCGAGCGGAAGCGTCTCGCTAACGACTTTGAGCATTTGCTGAATACGAGCGAGATGGACTGGCATAAGTATAAATAATAGCGCTAAGCAGATATATGAATTACCACTTTATAAATTTTGCAGGAAAACCCCCCGTTATTTTTGGTGAAAAGGGGAGATTGGGCTTAATTAACTGGAAAACCTCCCGCTAATTTTACTAATATCGGCTGTATTGGGGGGCATGCATCATATTAGCAGGAGAATTTCCCTCTAATTTCTTCTAATCGGTCATCCGTGATCAATTAGCGTGAGGATTTCCTGCTAAATTCTAGGCAAGAGTGAAATTCAAATATGACCAATCGCAAAATAAAGACGCCGATGAGGCGTTTTTATTTTCATAATGAGGTGAGCTTATGGATCATGTATGGTTGTGGGTTTTATTCTTTGGAATGATCGTGGTGCTGGGGATGTTTAACCGTAAATTCAAATATTCGACCAGACTTCACGACACCTGCGAAGATCTGAGCAATCTGGCGGAACGTACCCGGCGTGGACGGACAACGAAGCAGGATTTGAAGCGATGGGACGCAGCGATTCAGCAGCTTCAGAAGCACCCTAGCGAATTTAATAAACTGGATCAGGAAATCGGGCTGAAACAAGCCTACGTACACTACTTGGAGCAGCACTACCCGGAGGACGAACGGCTGCCGAAGCTTCGCGAGGAAGCGGCATTCCGCAAAGATACGATCTGGGGCATCAAAATGAAATCCTAACTTTGACAGGTGGCGAAAGATTTGATACGATCGGTTGGTCCAAAACTTTTGACATTTTGGTGGTGCTCTTGAACAATAAGATCAAGCAGTTCCGCAAGCGGCTTGGGCTGACACAGAACCAGCTGGCCGCGGAATGCGGCGTAGCGAGACAGACGATCAATTGCGTGGAAAACAGCAAATACGATCCAACGCTGGAGCTCGCTTTTAAGCTCGCGCAAATATTGCAGACGAAGGTGGATGAACTGTTTATTTATGAGTAAATTCAACAATGACTATATCATTACGATGGATGATATTGTAAGAGAAGGGGATCCTATTCTCAGAGTCGTGACAGAGCCTGTTAGCATGCCTCCGAGTCAGGAAGACCGTGAAGAGATGGCGGCGATGCTGCGCTTTTTAAGATACAGCCAAGATCCGGAGATGTCTAAGAAGTACAAGCTGCGTGCAGGCGTTGGTTTATCGGCCAATCAAGTTGGTTTGAACAAGCGGATGTTTGCCGCTCTGCTCACAGACGACCAGGGGAACGAAAAGGAATATGCCATGTACAATCCGAAAATCGTCAGCTATTCCGTATCGATGACCTACCTGCCGGAGAGTGAAGGGTGTCTATCAGTGGATCGGGCGGTGCAAGGTTTTGTACCGCGGTACGAGAAAGTCAAAATCCTTACTTATGATGAGCAGGGCAATGAACGAAAGCTGCGCTTCAAAGGCTTTGACGCGATCGTGATGCAGCATGAAATGGACCATTTGAACGGCATTATGTTTTTTGATCACATCAACAAAGAGCATCCGTTTAAGCTGCCGAGCGGCGTACAAATTTCGAGCCTGTATTAGTTTAGTAGGTCATCATCTCACCAATTGAAACGGAGGAGTCAACTTGTCTACGAATTCTATTTCCGGCATGATCGATCATACACTGCTGAAGCCTGAGGCAAGACGGGAAGCGATTGTAAAGCTGGCCGAGGAAGCGAAGCAGTACGGTTTTGCTTCCGTTTGCGTTAACCCGGTGTGGGTGGAAACGGCGGCAGAAGTACTTAAGGGGACCGAGGTTAAGGTATGTACTGTCATCGGTTTTCCGCTCGGCGCCTCGGCGCCCGAGGTAAAGGCCTTTGAAGCGGCGCACGCCATCTCTCAAGGAGCTGGCGAAGTCGATATGGTCATTAACATCGGCGCACTGAAGGATGGAAACGACGAACTGGTCGCTAACGATATCAAGGGAGTCGTTGAAGCGGCTTCCGGCAAAGCGCTAGTGAAGGTTATTCTGGAAACCTGTCTGCTTACGGAGGATGAAATTGTGCGTGCTTGCAAGCTGTCGGTTTCGGCCGGGGCTGATTTCGTCAAGACTTCAACCGGTTTTTCAAGCGGCGGGGCTACTGTAGAAGTGGTGGCACTTATGGCCAAAACGGTAGGCCCAGGCACCGGGGTAAAAGCCTCCGGCGGAGTTCGGACACTGGCGGATGCCGAAGCGATGATCCAGGCTGGAGCAACGCGTCTTGGCACGAGCGCAGGTGTTGCGATTGCCAAAGGCCAAAGCGGGCAAAACGATTATTAAGCGAATGAGCTAAACATAGGTTAGCAATGATCAAAGGACCATTCAGGCGTAAAGCGCGGAGTGGTCTTTTTTTGCATATGAAATAGTAAAAATAGTTTTCACCCGAAACTAAACTTTTTAGCTGCCGGTTCCGTTACAGGTACAGAAGCAACCGCGCGGGTAGCTCTAAAAAATCGGGAAAGAGGAAGCTTATGATTCAAATCGATCATTTATCCAAAAAATATACGCGTGGAGGCCTTGCCCTTGACGATGTGACGCTGACTCTTCAGGAGGGGATGGTCGGATTGCTCGGGCCGAACGGGGCCGGCAAGTCATCGCTCATGAGAATCTTGGCGACGCTCACTGCACCCACTTCGGGCGGAGCATCCATCTTTGGAGTTCCGTTAAAGAATGCAGAGGAGATTCGGCGAATGATCGGATATTTGCCGCAGCAATTCCAAGTCTATCCCCAGCTTACCGCGACGGAGTTTCTAGATTATGTAGGAGTCATGAAAGGGATTAAGGATGCAAAAAAACGCAAATCGGAGATTAGCTCTCTGCTAGAAGAAGTGAATTTACAGGATAAAGCTAATAAACGTGTTCGCACGTATTCCGGCGGCATGAAGCGGCGTCTAGGGATTGCTCAGGCGCTGCTTGGATCGCCGCAGGTATTAATCGTAGATGAACCGACTGCAGGTTTAGACCCTGAGGAGCGGGTTCGATTTCGCAATCTGCTGACCCGGTTCAGCCTTGGTCGTATCGTTCTGCTGTCGACGCATATCGTGGCTGATATCGAGAGCAACTGCCGGCAAATCGCCGTGCTGGATAAAGGCAAGGTAAGAATGTCCGGCGAGCTGTCCGAACTGCAAAAATGCGGGCGGGGCAAAGTGTGGGAGGCTCACCTGAGCGAAGCGGAATTTGCCTCCCTCGATCCGATGGCCGTTGTCTCTACGCGCCGTACCGAGGAAGGACTGCTGTGCCGGGTCATCGGCGACAGGCCTCTCTCGGGGGCAGCGCTTGTTCAGCCAACGCTGGAAGACGGCTATTTAGCGCTGCTGAGATCGGAACACGCGAAGGGAGTGGCCAAGTCATGAGCAAATGGCTTCGCCAATTCAGCTTTGAGCTGCGGCTGATTTTTCGGAATCCGTGGTATATGGCTTTACCCGTTCTATATGGATTGATGTACGCTTGGGTGTCCAGGGAGCCCGAGAAGCAAGTAGATTTTTATCAGAATAGTTACATTTTTCTTTCAATCGTTCACACGATGACATTAGGCATCGTCATGCTGCTCGGCACTTTGACGATTCGCAGGGATATTCGCCGTTCCTCATATGAATGGAATGCAGCCCTGCCCGTGCCGTACACAACAAAAATTTCGGCAAAATATATCGCAGGACTGCTGTACTTCATGATGTTCACCGTTCTCGCGGGAGTCATTTTTGCCTGGTCTTCCTCGAAAACGGGTGTGGACGCTTCATTGACCTGGGAGAATACACGGTATTATGTCATCAATTACGAAGTCTCTTATATGGTGACACTCGCGCTAGCCATGCTGCTTGCGATTTCCATACCTAATCGAATCGTCTACTTAATCGCTTTTTGTGCATGGATGTTCGGCACATTTTTTATGGACTTGTTCATCTTGGACCGGTTCCATTTGTACTTTCTCCGTACGTTTCACCTCAGTCAGTTATATATCACCAGCGATATGGACTTGAATACCTGGGGGTTTCGTCTCATTGCGGATGAGATGATGTACTCTCACCTGTTTGTGCTGGCATTTGCTATATTGCTGCTGGCAGCTGGGGTGCTGATCTTGAACAGCTTACGGCCTACTCGGCGTAAAGCGGCTACCTGGATGGCCGGTGGACTCGCCTTGCTGCTCGCGGTGGGTACCTTTACGCCATACGGCTTGATTTGGCAGGAGCGGTACGCCAAGTATCATGAGAAGCTTCGGGATCCCTCTATTGTAAAGCTGGATGCCTTAGAGAAACATCAGATTAAGGATTTTAAAGTGACAAGTTACGACATCAACTTGGCCAAAGAAAGCAATGATACGCTTCAAATCAAGGTTGGCATGCAAGTACCGACTGAATCGATAAAAGGGGAAACCAAGCTTCCTTTCACGTTGAACCGAGCTTTCCGCATCGACGGGATTACGATTGACGGGGTCCCTGCAAAATATACCCGGCAAGGCGATGAGTTAACCGTGGCGTTGGCTGATTTGACGTCTGCTTCACTGCGGGTGCAGATCGATTATAACGGAAAGATCATGGACTACGAACCGACGGCTCAGGGACAGGGAGCCTTTCGTGCCTTTGTCAAAGACAAGAACGTGTATTTGCCCAGCAAAATCGCTTGGTACCCGATGCCCGGGCATCGTTTCGTATACGTTAAGGAGATAGATGGAAAAAGCCTGTATCCATATTCGGCGAATCAAGAATGGTTTTTTCGCTACCCCTCAGATATTCATTTAGCGGTCAGCGGATTTGATACACCATTGTATACGAGTTTGAATGAGACAGGTCATGCGGCAGGTAAACAAACTTTTGAAAGCAAGTCGTCCGGGGCAATCAGTCTATATGCCGGTACATTTACACAGCTTGAGCATACAGGCTTTCCGGTTGGGCTTGTTACAACCCCATACAATGCTCGCTCAGGTAATGAACTGCTAACGGGCCTTACAGAGATGTATGCTTACTTTGATTCCTGGATCGAAGATTTTCAGCCTAAGGTAGACCAGGTTTTACTTCTGCCGATGACGAACTACCTCGGCACAAACATGGAGAATCAAACGTATATGATGTCTTGGATTGAAATGAATATGGATTATACGGTGCAGATGATTATGCACTCGGCACTGTTTGGATCGGATAGAAACATATGGATTAAGAGTACGAAAGAGGATGTTAAGCCGCAGATCCGGAGTCTGATATGGTATGTGTATTACCGTGAGAAAAAGGGCTTAACGGATGAAAATTGGGTAGAGGGAGCAAGCAGCAACATGCTTTATGATCTGTCCAAGACTGCAGAAGACGACCCGGGTCGTTTGGGACCACGTATGGTGAAGCAGGTAGAGAAAGCGCTGGATGACGGCAAAATACAGCAGGTGAAGCGAGTGCTAAGTTATTTTTACAGTCAAGGCCTCGATATAAGCGAATTTCCTATTGTAGCCGACTCTCTCAAACCGATAACTTATGAGCAATGGGAGCAGCAATGGAAGAAGGTGATGGCGGATGAATAATGTAATCGACCGCTCAATCCGGGGGCTTTCCTTCGATGTAAAACTACACAAGCAGCCGATGATGTTCATCGCTCTGGTGTTGTTCGGGCTGTACCTGCTTAACATTGTGACCGGGGACCCTGCTAGACCACGAACGGTGTACTATCTTTCCGAAATGGGCATGTTCCCGCTTGTCATCATTGTTACGCTTCTGATGTACCAGCGCGAAATCGGAGGAGGGGGCATGGAAATTATCGCGACGTATCCTATATCGCTGCGTGTTATGGTCGTTCGCAAATGGGTGATTGCTATCCTTATTTCAGTGCTTTTTAGCTTGGGCTGGATGACTGCTTACCTGTTGAAGTATGGGGAAATCATAACAACTCACTTTTTATGGAGTGGGGCAACACCGATAAAGGGTAAGCCGATTGGCGTCGTTCCGCTGCTGCTGCAAACATTGCCGGCTTATCTGTTATTCGCTTCGTTAACCGTGACAGGGATTATTGTTTTTCGTAAAATTTACGGCGGGCTCATCCTCGGATTTAGCGTTTGGGTGCTGGATACGATCAGTGGCGGCAGTGTGTTTAATAGCTGGACGTTATACACCGCTTATTTAGGAAAAGAGGATTCGTTTCCTGCGAACCGCATCGTCCTTTTGATAGCCTCCATATTGCTGCTGATGTTTTCGGTGTGGCTCGTTGGAAAGAGGGAACGCTGGATTGCCGTGGAAGAAGAATAGCGATAACTTGTGCGATATTGAAGAAAAACCGATTGATGATAGGGGAGGGGGGATGAGATGATTTCGGATCAGCAATTGGCGGATAGAATGGCCCAAGGGGACCAGGAGGCTTTTGAAATGCTTATAACCAGATATCATGGACCGCTGCTTAGCTATGTAACTACTCAGCTCAGGGACCGTGGAAAAGCAGAGGATATTGTTCAGGAAACCTTCGTACGGTTGATTCGGCATCTAAAGCGGTACGGCGAATTGGAGCAGTTGCGTCCATGGCTGTACAAGGTTGCGCTGAATTTATGCCGGGATTACTGGAGGAGTGCCTCCTATCGGTCAGAGCTCACGCCCGCCGATGAGCTGCCCGACGATGCCGATCCCTCTCCCCAAGCGGAGGAACTGCTTGAAAGGCAGGAAACGGTGGAGCAGCTCAAAGAGTCGCTGGCTTGGCTGCCGGAGATTCAGCAGGAGGTCGTCCGCATGCGATTTTTTCATGAGCTTAAGCTACAGGAAATCGCCGATGTTCTGGATCTTCCACTGAGCTCGGTTAAATCGAACCTTTACGGAGCTCTGCGCAAATTGAAAAGGGTGCTTGCCAAAACAGCGGAATTTTCATCCTTTGTAACTGGAAATCGTCCGAAATCACAACAGGAAAGTGAGGTGCCGATTCATGAAACCGTCCATTGACCAAGAGTTGGAGCAGCTGGAGCAAGAGCTCCGAAAGCCGCTTCGGCAAGCGCTGCAGCCGCCGCCTGCGCCTTCGGAAACCGCGGCACTGATTGAGGCACTGCAGTCTGAGTTTAATGCACTCCAAGCTCAAAATGCGCTTCAAACGCTTGATTTTAATCCTCAGGTCGAAACACCTTCGCTTCGCAGGCTGATGTGGAGCCAGTTTCGGCTGAACCGCAAATCGCTCATATTGGCGGGAGCCGCTGTGTTTCTGATGCTAATTTTTCTGGTGGATCCAAAGCGTCCATTTACCAATATCGTGGAGGGGGATTCGGTGATGAGTTTATTTCCCGTCATCACACCGCTCATGCTCGTTGCCTCGATGCTGTTTAGTTATCGCTCCTGGGATCCTGGGATGAGAGCCGTAGAGAGCATCACTCCTTATCCTCCAGCGTTGGTGATTTACTGCCGAATGCTGATGGTTGTCGCTCTCATTATAGGATGGGCACTTATCAGTTCAGTCGTGGTCGATATCAGGGTATCCTCCGCTGGCGAAACGAATCTTCCGTTCATCCCCTTTCTACTGCAATGGCTGGGGATTTCTCTGTTAACCGGGGGAGCGGCAATGTATATGTTGTTTCGAAAAGGAATGAAGGTAGCACTGGTGTCCGCTTCTCTGATCTATATACTTTGGTTTATTTTCCAAAACCAGATTTTTGTTTCTAGCTTGTCACCTAGCTATAGAGTTACCATTGATGGCGTGCTGTTCGTGATTGGGGCGGTACTGGTTCTGCGTTCATATTATCGAAGTCGGAGCCTTAAAGTTCGCAGCGCGGGAGCGGGGAACGACCATGATTACCATTGACAACCTGCAGCATCCGATGGGTAGTTTCTCTTTACTAGTTGGCTCACTTCGTCTGAAGCCGGGGCTTACATTGCTTGTAGGCCCTAACGGGGCGGGGAAAACGACGCTTCTGGAGCTTCTTGCCACGGTTCAGATGCCAAAGAGAGGAACGATTATGTATCAGCATCGTTCCTCGGCCGAAGACCTGCCGCTTATTAGAAGCCAAATCGGCTATTTGCCTGCTGAAATTGAGCTGTATGAGGACATGACTCCATTGAAGCTGTTGGCTTATTTGTCTGAACTCAAAGGTGTGTTCCGCCTGGATCGGGCCAAGGGGCTTCTGCATGATTTCCGTTTGGACGATTGGCAAAAGACGCGAATCAGTCATTTATCGCAAGGCATTCGCCGGAGGCTCGCAATTGCTCAGGCTTTGCTTGCGGCACCGGTTTTTCTGTTTCTCGATGAGCCGCTGAACGGAATGGATTCCGGCGAGCGGAAGCTCGCGATCTCCTATTTGAATCGGTATGCTGCGGGTCGAACCGTCATAGCGGCCGTTCACGAGATGAATGAATGGGAGGGGGCGGCTGATCGCGTGATTTGGCTTGATGGCGGAAAAATTAATTTTGAGGGCAGAACCTCGCTTTGGACGGCAGATTTGCCGCATCGAATTTGGGAAGGAACGATCACCATAGAGCAGTTTAAGAGCTATCCTTCGCAAGGGTTGATCGTGTTCAGAGAGGTCGAAGAAGGGATTTACGTCAAACTGGTAGCGGATACGCCTCCGTTCTCCGGTTTGACAGAGGTCTCTCCAATGCTGGAGGATGCTTACTTTGTTCGAAAGTACAACAGCTTACCAGGAGTGCCAGCAGGATATGAAACAGACCGCAGATAAGCGAATATTCGGCATTTTATATAATTCATATAAAATTTATCGGATTTCCTATTTTCAAATCACGCGAGATGTGAGAGAATATGAAAAATACATTCATAAGTCTCTTAATGATTTTAACATCTCATACGATTGAAGGAGGAGTTATCCATGTCTGAAGAGCGTCAATACGCCCCGGAAACCCTGGCCGTTCATGCGGGGCAGGAAATCGATCCCACTACATATTCCCGGGCGGTACCGTTGTATCAAACGACATCCTATGGCTTCCGCGATACCGAGCATGCTGCGAATTTGTTTGGACTGAAAGAGTTCGGCAACATTTATTCCCGCATTATGAACCCAACGAATGATGTGTTTGAGAAACGGGTTGCGGCGCTTGAAGGAGGAGTCGGCGCACTGGCGACAGCTTCCGGCCAGGCGGCGATAACTTTCTCCATCTTGAACATAGCCGGAGCGGGCGATGAAGTCGTATCCTCCTCCACGTTGTATGGGGGAACCTATAACCTGTTTTCTACGACGTTGCCCAAGCTCGGTATTCATGTGAAATTCGTCGATGCGGCAAATCCGGAGAGCTTCCGGGCAGCGATTACTGATAAGACCAAAGCGCTTTATGCTGAAACGATCGGCAACCCGAAGGGAGATGTTCTGGACATCGAGGCTGTGGCTGCCATTGCACACGAACATGGCATCCCGCTCATCGTCGACAACACCTTCCCAAGCCCTTACCTGCTCCGTCCGATTGAATTCGGGGCTGACATCGTTGTCCATTCGGCTACGAAGTTTATCGGAGGCCACGGTACCTCCATCGCCGGTGTAATTGTAGACGGTGGCAAGTTCGACTGGAAAGCAAGCGGGAAGTTCCCAGGACTGACAGAACCCGATCCGAGTTATCACGGCGTGGTGTATACCGATGCGGTCGGGCCACAGGCATACATCACCAAGGCTCGCGTGCAACTTCAGCGAGATCTCGGCGCGGCTCTATCTCCATTTAATGCCTGGCTGCTGATCCAGGGGCTTGAGACACTGCACTTAAGGGTAGAGCGCCACAGCCAAAATGCGCTGAAGGTTGCGCAGTACTTGGAGGCTCATGATAAGGTGGAATGGGTAAGCTATGCAGGTCTGCCAAGCCATGCATCCTATAAACTGGCGCAGAAATATTTGCCGAAAGGGCAGGGTGCTATTTTGACTTTTGGCATCAAAGGCGGCGTTGAAGCTGGGCGCAAGCTGATAGAAAACGTGAAGCTGTTCTCCCACCTGGCGAATGTCGGGGATTCTAAATCGCTTATTATCCACCCGGCCAGCACAACGCATCTGCAGCTGACGGAAGAGGAGCAGCTCGCCGCAGGCGTGAATCCGGAATTGATTCGCTTGTCCGTGGGCACGGAAAATATCGATGATATCATTTACGACCTGGAGCAGGCCATTGCGGCCAGCCAGGCCTAACCAATAAGGTAGCTTATATAAAAAACGCTGTTCAGGCCAAGATGGTAAACCGGCCCGGACAGCGTTTTTTTAAGTGCTGATTACTGAATGCTGAAGTCCCCTGTCGTTGTGTTCGCTTTGATTTCATATTTGCCGTTTCCGGTTTGTCCGATGATTTCTTGATCCTCATGTTTGCTGAATTTCATCCCGGGGAGCTCTACTTGTCCTTCTCCGGTTACGGTATCAAATTTCAGCGAAACAGCCTGACCTTCTTTGAGGGTTATCCCGACATCGCCAACAGTAGATTTCACGTTCATATCGCCGTTCAAATTAATGGTATGCTGGTCGATTTTGACGTCACCTGCGGCTGAGGTTGCGGTGACGTCCCCTTGAATCGCGGATGCTTCTATGCTTCCACTGCTGCTACGCAAGTCGATTTCGGCTGCCTTGGCGCCGTCCAGCTTCATATCGCCGTCTGAGTTATGCAGTTCAATGCGATCCTTGGCCGTAAGGTGGGAAGCCATAATGTCTCCGACACTCGTCGACACGGACAGCTTATCGAACGTTACATTAGGAATATGAACCGTTAGTGTCAGGTCTAAGCGAATGTTGGGCATATTTAATTTTTTTTCTGCCTCGATGTAGAGGATATTGCCTTTCTTTTTCAGCAGCGGAGTCAAATCTTTATCATTGATATTTTTACTAACCTTGCCCATTAGATTCACGCTAATCTTATCTGAGTCGCTTGGTACGATGTTAATGTCAGAAACTGCTGTCCGAATAACAATTTGGCCGATTCCGCTTACCTGGGCACTGTCTGTTAAAGAGAGGCTTCTTGCACCTTTGTCCGGCCAACTCGAGTCTAGTCCGTCATCAGTGTCAAATTCACCGTTTTCTATGTTTAGGCCCATATCAGGGATTTCGCTGGATATTTCATCCAGAATTCCGCCGACCATGTTGGAGGTGCCCTCCATGATGTCGGTTTCAAAGTCGTCGATGGCTTCTCCGAAATCGTGACGTTCTTCCTTTGGTTCAGCTGTACTGTGGCTGTTGTCTGGAGCTTCCTCCGGTTTATCCTGGAACATGCCGATCGCTTCCAGGGTATTCGTTTTTGGAACGGTGATGGCTGTGCCGATCAAGCCGACGACCAGCAGCACTGCGGCAAACATTACGATTTTTTTCACAATAGCACTCTCCCTTGGAATCCCGCTTTATTTTTTACCAATTGCAAAATAACGCCGTAGAACCGCTCTACGAGCCGCTTCAAACCGATTCCGAGCAGCAATCCCAAACTAAATAGCGTCATAGTCGCAAACAAATGGAAGAAGAAAAGTTCGAAGCCTTGCTGAACGAGCCCTACAATTATTAGTAGCGGACTAAGCAGCAGAGCGACGCAAATCACGCATAGGGATGCCAAAAGCAAAAGTAAAAGGAGGACGGGGAGGGCGACCAGCACCATGTTAAGAAAATTCATGCCGGCAACCTTCAGAACGGCGCGCATCATGTTGCTAAAGCTCTTTTTATTTTCAGCCTCCGTTATGCTGTAGTCTAGTAGCAGGTCTTTAGCCAAGAGAGCAGGGCTTCCTAATTTCTCAATGATCTCTTCCTCCATTTTTCCGGCGCTTTGACCCGCTTCGAAATGCTCCTCGAAATCGTACAATATTTCCTTTCTTTCCTCATAGGGTATTGTTGCAAGCAAGTTGTCCAGATCAAGCAAAAATTCAGTTCTCCCCATCTATACTCGTCCCTTCCTCAATAAAATCATTAACGGCACTGGCAAAAGGTACCCATTGCGCGATGAGTTCCTCAAGTTGCTGTCGCCCTGAATCGGTAATGGAATAATATTTACGCGGCGGACCCTCCGACGAATCAGAGAGATAACAGGTCAAAAACTTATCTTTTGTTAATCTTCTGAGGATTGGATAGAGTGTACCTTCTGCAAGCTCAATTTTTTCGGTTATTTTTTGGGCCAGTTCATACCCGTAGCGGTCTTTTTTGGATATTAAAACTAGAACACAAAGCTCAAGAGCGCCTTTCTTCAACTGCACATTCATTCGCATCACCTCACTGGATAAAGTCGTATCAATCTAAGGGGGTAGGTGTTATTCAGTACTGTACATTAACCACTAGATAATCAAAGTATAATGTTCTGTACTGGATAATGCAACATAGTGTTTACATGCTCAAATTTTTAGATTAAAATGAAGGTAAAGTTTACCATGACCAACAATATTGTCCTAATACAACATTGATTATCGTTCTCACTGCATGCTGCTCCGGGGGCTTACCCCAGAGCAGCATGTGCCATTTTCAGGAGAATAACAACAATATTCATTCTCAGGATGAGTGTAATCAAAGAGGAGGAGATCTCATGGAAGCGATTCAGAAAACTCGGCCTGCCGCACCTAAGCAGGCTAACCTACCGGATCCGGGAGGACGTCGTCGTTTTTCATTGCTTCGGATGCTGCGCCATCAAGAGATGCTGCTCGCTTTATGCAGCGGAGTACTAATGTTGGCTGCTTGGGGGATTAACTTCTGGCTCCCATGGCTTTCGGTACTTCTCTATGTAGGGGCTTACGTTGTAGGGGGATATATGAAGGCTCGGGAAGGTCTGATCACTTTATGGAAAGAGCGGGACCTGGATGTCAATCTGCTGATGATCGCCGCCGCTCTGGGAGCCGCTTGTATCGGTTATTGGAATGAAGGAGCTATGCTGATTTTCATATTCTCGTTTAGCGGTGCGTTGGAGTCGTTTGCCAGCGAGCGAAGCCGCAAAGATATTTCCGAGCTGATTGCGCTGAAGCCGGAAACCGCCTTGAAAATAGACGGTGGTACCGTTAAAGAAGTAGGAGTGGAGACACTTGTTGTCGGCGATTTATTACTCGTTAAGCCTGGAGGGATCATCCCGGTTGACGGGCAGATCCGCAGCGGGTCCTCCGCAGTGAATCAAGCGAACATCACTGGGGAGTCGATACCGGTGGATAAGCAAATGGGCGATGATGTTTATGCTGGAACTGTAAATGGTGAGGGTGCTCTTTATGTCGAGGCAACCAGCCCGGCGGAGGGGACATTGTTTGCCAAGATTGTTAATCTGGTGGAGCAGGCTCAGGTAGAAGTACCGGAAACACAGCGATTTATCAAGCGGGTAGAGGGCTTGTACGCGAAGACTGTTGTTGCAGCTACCATTTTGCTCATTGTAATGTTTCCCTTGCTTTTTAGCTGGAGCTGGGAGGATGCCTTTTACAAGGCGATGGTATTCCTCGTTGTTGCGTCACCCTGTGCTATAGTGGCTTCGGTTATGCCGGCGATGTTGTCGGCGATGTCGAAAAGCGCTAGGGTCGGTGTACTATTTAAGGGCGGGGCCCATATGGACAATATGGGGGGCACGAAAATGGTGGCTTTCGACAAGACCGGGACGTTAACGGAGGGCTCTCCGGTTGTAACAGAGCTGCTCGTAGCCGAGGGCTTCGAACGTCTTGAGGTGCTTTCCGCCTGTGCGGCTGCAGAGAGCCTATCGGAGCATCCCCTCGCCCGGGCTATCGTAAGCAAGGCGGAGAACGAAGGAATAGTGGTCCGCAGCGCCGATGAATTGCGGGCTTTGCCGGGTTGGGGAATTGAGGCTGTGATCGAAGGCAGGGTATGGCGAGTTGGTAAGGTGAATGAAAATGATCCGAGTCTGCCTGAAACATTGGCCAGCCATGTTCGTTTGTTGATTGAGGAAGGCCATACCGTATCCATGGTTCAATGCGACGAAAGTTACGCCGGGATTATTGCGCTGCGTGATGAAATCCGCACGGAGGCCAAAACGGTGATCGAGCAGTTGCATAAGCTTGGCATTAAGGCGGCGATGCTGACCGGGGATCGCAGCGGGACGGCGTGGGCCGTTGCCAATGAAGCGGGGATTGATCTTGTATTCGGTGACCTTCTTCCCCAGGATAAGGTCGAGCATGTCAAGGCGCTGCGGGCCCAATACGGAGATGTTGTGATGGTTGGCGACGGAGTTAACGATGCCCCGGCGCTCGCTGCCGCTTCGGTAGGAGTCGCGATGGGGGCAGGCGGAAGCGGAGCGGCGCTGGAGGTGGCGGACGTTGTACTGATGAACGACAGCCTGGAGCGAATATCGAGCACTCTACAGCTGGCCCGGCGAGCACGGCGGATTGTGAAGGAGAACCTCATTTTTGCTGGTGCCGTGATACTGCTGCTCATAACCAGCAACTTCGTGCAAGGGTTACCGCTACCGCTCGGCGTCGTATGGCATGAAGGGAGTACTCTGCTCGTCATTCTGAACGGTTTGCGGCTTCTGCGATAATGTACTGAAGGTAAACGCGAGGCTTCATCATTCCTTCATTTAAACTTCACAGAACCTCGCCGATACGATTGTTGACACGATGCTGTCAAATTAACATAATTAAAGCAGATAAGAAAATTATATTTTGCGCTATCAAATCATATAAACTTTAATGCTCACGATGTAAGTTTTATACGAAGCAAATTCGTAGAAGTAATGCTCACAAAAACTAAGCGGATGCTTACGATGTAAGTTTTGTACGAAGCAAATTTGTAGAAGTAACGCTCACAAAACTTTTAGGAGGACTAATCATATGTATAAATCAATCATTATCGGCACAGGACCGGCGGGACTGACGGCAGCGATTTACTTGGCGCGGGCCAATCTGAACCCATTAATCATTGAAGGGCCTCAGCCTGGCGGACAGCTTACAACAACGACGGAAGTTGAGAATTTTCCAGGCTTCCCTGAAGGGATCATGGGACCGGAATTGATGGACAATATGCGCAAGCAAGCGGAGCGCTTTGGGGCGGAATTCCGTACCGGCTGGGTCAACAGTGTCGATTTGAGCAATCGCCCGTTCAAGCTGCAAGTTGAAGGGCTCGGTGAACTTGTTACCGAAACCCTCGTGTTGTCTACCGGTGCTTCGGCCAAATACCTAGGCATTCCGGGCGAACAGGACAATGTTGGCCGCGGGGTGAGCACATGCGCTACTTGCGACGGATTCTTTTTCCGCGGTAAAGAAATCATCGTGATCGGCGGAGGAGACTCTGCCTTGGAGGAAGCTGGCTTCCTGACTAGATTCGCTTCGAAGGTAACGCTGGTGCATCGTCGCGATGAGCTTAGAGCATCGAAGATTATGCAGGATCGCGTTCATCAAAATGAGAAGGTTGCGTGGGCACTGAATAAAACACCGCTTGAAGTCGTTGCAGGAGAAAACGGCGTGACTGGTCTCAAGGTACGAAACAATGCTACGGGTGAGGAGGAAGTCATTCCTGCAAATGGTGTGTTCGTGGCTATCGGCCATCATCCGAATACTGGCTTCCTTGGCGGTCAAATCGAAACTGATGCGAACGGCTACATCGTGGTGAAACCGGGGACATCAGAAACAAACGTACCGGGCGTGTTCGCCTGCGGTGACGTACAGGATACACGTTACCGTCAAGCGATTACTGCTGCAGGAAGTGGCTGCATGGCAGCATTAGACTGCGAGAAATATATTGAAAACCTCGAGCATGAGGCTTCGGTATCTGCTGCAAAATAAACGGGAAGGCCTTCGGGCCTTCCCTGAATTTTTTTAAGTGGCATATAAGAGGGGAACGACTTATCATGAATAATATTATCGTCTATACAACAACCAATTGTTCGCATTGCCGCCAAGTTAAAAAATTCCTTTCCGAGAAAGGAATCGCTTTTGAAGAGCGCAACATCGAGCAAAACAACGAGTATGCAAAGCAGGTATGGGATTTGGGGGCGCGTGCCGTTCCGGTAACGCTGATCGGGGGGCACCGGATCATGGGCATGAACAGAATGCAATTCGACAAAGTCCTTGCGGAGCTGGCTTAACGGCTTGAAGTGTACTGGAGTAGGTTCAATAGATTGTACGGAGATTGGGCATATAGCAGAGGGGAGAACGGATGAGATTGTCCGGTCTCCCTTTTTTGCGGTCAGAAATGCCTACCGTCCATGCTCTATTAAATGTATCTTTTACTTTGTAACAACCACCATCAATCAGTTTATCAACTTGATAACAAGCTGGAAAACAAAGTACCCTATGACCCCTCCGCCGATCAATGAGAAGCCGGACTTTTTTCGCCCCTGGAACAAGCGAAGCACCCCTAAACTTAATAAGGGGGTTATTATCAGTAAGAAAAACATCACGGCAACAAAGACTTGAACGGAAATATCCGAAAGATCCACAATGGTCATATGTTGTCTTCCCCGTTTCTAAAAATTATACGCGTATGTATGCGCAATGACATAAGTCACAATCAAGTATTTTTATTATACCGAAGCCATCAGTTGTTTTGTAGAAGAAGTTTGGAAAAAATAAGTCGATTTTATTTCATTTTAGCGAACATAATAGCTTCTCTCTTTTTGCTTGATCGTTCGCTAAAATGATCTATGATATTCGACAAAACTAGAATCCTTTTGCGGCCAAGCCTGTGTTACAATGGGCTTGAAGAGCGCTAAAGGTCTCTAACACTAACCTCGCTCACGAGTCTATGGGAAACTGAGAGATGGCATAACTAGCAGAAAGGCTCGGACATGTAGGCAGTTAGCGGATGTGCACCAAATAGGATGTTGCCGAAGCTTAGGTGGTCTACGATAAGGGAGGAAGCCATATGGGAAAGAAACTGGAACTTTCTAAACGATGGCTAGTTACAGGGATGGTTTGCGTTCTCATTCTGGGAGCAGAATCGTCCGGTTGGGGAACCGTTCATGTCAATGCTGCGTCTGATCGGACCACTGTGAGCTCCCTTCAGGAAATCCAGCAAAGATTTGCGGAAGGTTTGGCTGCTCGAAAGTTAATGATCGCTCTCAAATACAAAGGGACGACATTAAACTTGGAACAGTTGCTGAAAAAAGCGCTAAATAATGCACTTGATGGAGACCCCTATACCAAATACGTTGTTGATCGTTACGTGTACAGCTGGCGGGGAACGACGGGTTCCGCTAAGATTACCCTGCGGGTCAATTACCGGGAGTCGGCGGAGCAGTCTGCTTATGTCCGTTCAAAGGCAACGGGTATTTTAAAGCGGATTATCAAACCGGATATGAGTGGGCACGAGAAGATTAAGGCGATCCACGACTATATTGTTACGAATTTGCGCTACGACACCGATTTTCACAACTATACCGCCTATGAAGGTTTACGTACGGGGGAGGCAGTGTGTCAGGGATATACACTACTGGCCTACCAGCTCTTAAAGGGAGCGGGCCTTGAGAATCTAATCGTTGAAGGAAAGGCGGGCGGACAGCTCCATGCCTGGAATCTCGTGCGGATCGACGGATTATGGTACCATCTGGATACGACCTGGGACGATCCTCAGCCGAACTATTCAGGTGGGATAAAATATACGTATTATCTACGGTCTGATACACAAATGAGGAAGGACCACATATGGCAGGAGAGCCGTTACCCTAAGGCTGCAGTTCCTTACTTAACGACGCTGCGAGCGCTAATTGATCAAGGGGGCGTTAAATCGAGCGTTTTTCAAAGCCTGAAAATGCAGCTTGGCTACCAGCTGTACGACGCCGGATCAGCAGTAACGGATAACAAGGGACTTACAGAGAGCGTGAAGGGAGCACTCCAGGAGGATAAGCCCATGATCACGGTGCGATATGCAGGGACGGAACGAAAACTGCTTAGGGACCTGAGTTCTTTGTATGATCTCGGCATTCAAAATGTCCGTTATACGCTGGAGCCTTTGGAAGCAACCAAGGACCTCAAGGTACAAATTTTTTGGGATTCCAAAAAATAATATAAAAAAGCAGGGACTTAGAGGTGAGCCTTCAAGTCCCTGCTTAGCATTTACGGCGATAATACGAGTAAAATTGGTCAGAAATGCTTTACTTTTGATTTGCGTGCGGAACATCAAGTTCGCATTCTTCCAGCGGGATGAGCTTCGACTTTTTCGCCCATTTGTAGCCGAGCCAAATGGCCAGGAACAGCGGAATGGTGATATAAGAAACGACGAGGCCGTACCAGTCAATTTTGTCACCCGCAAAGGCGGACAAATTTTGCCCCAAAATGACGATCGTGCAGAGAACGAATGCAAAAATCGGACCGAACGGGAACCAGCGGGCTTTGTATGGCAGGTCGTTTAGATCACGGCCTTGCGCTACATAAGCGCGGCGGAAACGATAGTGGCTGATGGCAATGCCGAGCCAGGTAATGAAGCCGCACATACCGGAAGCGTTAAGCAGCCAGGTGTACACGACACCGTCACCGAACAGTGAGGCGAAAAATGCCAACATTCCGACCAGCGTCGTCAGAAGCAGCGCATTCATCGGAATGCCGCGACGGTTAAGTCTCGCCAGGAATTTAGGCGCTTTGCCGCGTTTGGCAAGAGAATAGAGCACCCGCGAGGAGGCGTACATTCCAGAGTTGCCGGCGGATAGAACCGATGTCAAAATGACAGCATTCATAGCAGAGGCTGCAAAGGCAAGCCCTGCTTTTTCAAATACGAGCGTGAAGGGGCTGACGCCGATGCTGTCGATGCCGCTTTCGAGCAGGTTAGGATTAGTGTATGGAATAAGCAAGCCGATTACGAGAATCGCCAAAATGTAAAATACGAGAATACGCCAGAACACTTGGCGGATAGCCTTAGGCACATGTTCACGCGGATTGTGGCTTTCGCCAGCGGCTACACCGACCATCTCCGTTCCTTGGAATGAGAACCCGGCAGCCATAAATACGCCGAGGAAGGTGAAGAAGCCGCCGTGGAATGGAGCGTCACCGATCGTGAAATTGGAGAAGCCAACGGCTTTGCCGCCCATAATACCGAAAATCATCAACACGCCGACGATAAGAAAAATGATAACAACAGCTATTTTTATAGCGGCGAACCAATATTCAGACTCCCCGTAGCCTTTAACCGACAAAATGTTGAGCGCGACGATCAAGGCTAGGAACAGCATGCTCCAAAGCAGTGAGGAGGTATCCGGGAACCAGTATTTAATGATTAGCGTCGCAGCAGACAGCTCGGCTGCAATCGTGATTGCCCAGTTGTACCAGAAGTTCCAGCCCATGGCGAAGCCGAGCGAAGGGTCGACGAAACGGGATGCATAGGTTTCGAAGGAACCGGAGTCCGGCATGTAGGTAGCCAGCTCGCCCAAGCTTGTCATAAGAAAATAAACCATAATGCCGACGGCCACGTAGGCAAGAATTGCGCCACCCGGTCCGGCGGAAGCAATCGCACCACCACTTGCTAGAAAAAGACCAGTTCCAATGGAACCGCCGAGAGCGATCATCGTCATGTGGCGAGCTTTTAGGCCAGGTTTGAGGTGATCCTCCGTGACTCTATTGTTGTTGCTGCTCATGTATATTTCACTCCTTCTTTTCTGTTTACCCGAGATGCAATGAAAATCTGTAAGGCCGGAGCTACGCATAAAAATAGGCCGCGGAAAGGACTCCGCGGCCATATATATACCGTGAATCCCACCATTTCATGAAGATAGCTCAACACGTGTTTCTCGGGTTTGAAACAACGTGACAGTTCTGTCCCTTTCGGAAACAGCCCCAGCCTGCCTGCCAATAGAAGCTGGCATACAAGCTTCGGCGACGGTGCCTTTTCACCGGAATCTGCGGCGGCTTCTAGCGCCTCCTCCGGTGTACTCATCACAATCGCGACCTCTACCTCACCGTAATGATGAGGTTCAAATATTCACTTTAGTTACATGCAGCTTTAATACATTTTCATAGTATAGCTTATGCAGTTAGGGTGAGCAATGTCAAAAAATTGACAACTGGTTCGTAAAAAGTCCATACAGGGTGGACAAAGCACAGCTAGCTGCGGTTCCGGTTGGCCATCTGCTGCCAGACAGTGCCCGCGGCCTGCTCACCAGATTCGATGCGCTCTACGGCCATTCTGGCCTGCAGGCTGACTTCAAATTCAGGATCGTCGGCCGCCTTCCGCAGCGCTTCGAGCGCTTCATCGGTGCCTACCTCGTACAAGAACCGGGCGGTACGCCAACGGACCAGCTTGCTGGTATCCTGCAGTGCCTGAATCATTGGACCCGTCGCGGCGGGATCGCCGATGTCGGAGAGGGTGTCGCCGGCCGTGCGGCGCACCGCCGGCGAAGCATCGCGCAAGGCCTCGTACAGCAGCTCCATCGCTTCCGGCGTGCGAAGATCGCCAAGGTAGACGACCGCGAGCCGGCGGAGCTGCATCTGACGATCGCGCAGCGCTTCCGCCAACAGCTGCAGCAGCTCTGGTCCTGGCTGCTGCAGTGCCTCGAGCGCGGCGTAGCGCACATGCCAATCCTCATGCTGCAGCATCTCGCGGATTTCGTCCAAGCTAAGCTTCCGCCGCTGCTCGACAAATTCGGATTCATTGCGGCCGTGTGCGATCGCTTGAGAGACAATCGCCTTTAGCCGCTCCGGCGGATAAGCAGCCCCCAGCTCCTGCTCGACTTCGCGAGCAATGTCGGCCAGCTCGCCATAACGGACGCCGTAATCGGTCAGCTTCCGCTCCTTAATTAACGTAGCGCTGGCGACCTCTGTCACCGCAGAAACGAAACGTTCGGACAAGGAGATCCGCTCCTCGCGGCCGCCTGCTTTGACCCGGATTTGCATCGGGATGCCTCGGAACACCTGTACGAACACTTGCGCTTCTCCGTATCCGGCTGCCTCCCCGTTATCTGGCTGCCATGCCGATTCAACGTCTTCTTGTCCAAATTGCTGCTGTACCTCGGAAAGGATAGCCGCCCAGTCGGCATTCCCTTTCCGGTCCAGCGCTACAAAATCGGCGGTGTGGAACACGCTTTTTACTCCGGATATATGGAGCAGCCCGCGGATCCAGGCTGGGGCGGACCGTTCATTGTCTAGCGTATATGTTTTGCGAATGCCGGGTTCCAGGCTCTCGTCCAAATGAAGCTTCATCGTATTAGGGCTTGGGGTTGGTTCGATAAATACGAGTTTCATAAAAAGTTCACAACTCCTTTCGTATTCATTTTACCTCAACGATCGCAATTTGCCCAAGCTTTATAGTAGAAGCCAATAAGTACATTTGGAGAAATAAGGCATATTCAAAGTGCAATGCGGAATAAAAAGGAAACTGTTGTGGAAACCTATCTTCGAAGGGGGGCGCATATTTTTTTGCATCAGGGCAACCGCCTTTTTTTCATGAAACAGCTAAACTTCGGGCCTTTCATTCATAAGCTGAATGTGTCTATGATTGTTTTGCCGAATTTGGAATTGCCGGGACTAATGTTTTAAAATATAAGAAAAGCTGGAGAGGAGCACCTCGAGAATGCCGAGAACGCGCTACAACAATATTGATAATGTGACCACAGACAAAACGTTGAAGCAGTTCAGACAGTGGCGGGAGGAGCGTCGCAGAAAAAATAAGGATTATTCCTTTGTAATTCCTCATTCGCCGCCGCAGCTCGATTATTTGCGAAAAAATCGCCGGGAGACCTCGATAACCTGGGTCGGACATTCGACTTTTTTGATTCAGTATAAGGGTCTGAATATCGTAACGGACCCGGTTTGGGCCTTACGATTGGGCGTTCAGCGGCGGATTACGGCACCGGGAATCCCTATTGAGGACATACCTAACATAGACGTCATACTAATTTCGCACTCTCATTATGATCATATGCATATCTCATCCATCCGGCGTTTATACGGGCAAGATACACAGATTTTCGTTCCTGTTGGCCTTGGTCAGAAGCTGATCCGTAAAGGATTCAGGCGGACCCATGAACTAAGCTGGTGGGAGCATACACAAATCGGAAGTGTAAAAGTTTCGTTCGTACCGACCCAGCATTGGACGCGCAGAACCTTGTTTGATACGAACACATCCCATTGGGGCGGATATGTGTTGGAGCCGGCGCATGCCAAGGAGGGCGAAAAGCCGCAGGTGATTTATTTTGCCGGGGATAGCGGCTATTTTCGCGGGTTTGCGGAAATTGGCGAGCGTTTCGATATCGATGTAGCGCTGCTGCCAATCGGTGCCTACGAACCTGAGTGGTTCATGACCTCTCAGCATACAACCCCGGAAGAGGCGCTTCAGGCGTTCGTTGATGTCAAAGGAAAGCTCATGGTTCCGATGCATTTCGGTACTTTCCGGCTGGCCGATGACACGGCTCGGGAGGCGTTGGACCGTCTGGAGGCGGAGCGAAAGCGCCGCGGCATTTCCATGGATGCCATACGGGTGCTTCATCATGGGGAGACGCTGCGTCTGCCAAGCTTGCAGGAAGCTCGCAGCCGGGTATAATTAATCTCTCTAACTGATCATCGAGCCAAAACCAGGCGCTGCTAATCAATATGATTGAGCATTCTCCGAAGAATCGTCTCGGCAAACTTCCTTTACCTAGATGATTTTTCGGGGAATTTCGTTTTGCCTCCCACTAGTTTCTACTTCTACCATATAAATAAAGCCTGCCAATGGGTAAAACTAGAGAAAATTCAGTTATCAACTTACAGTGCATTATATGTTATAATGTTTAGCCAGTGATGCGATTTAATAATAAAGGATGGTATGCCTTATATGATTAGTACAAACGGTGTAACGCTCCGCTATGGAAAACGGCCACTATTCGAGGATGTTAATATAAAATTCACGCCCGGCAACTGCTATGGTTTGATCGGTGCGAACGGAGCCGGAAAATCGACGTTTCTGAAAATATTGTCCGGTGAAATCGAGCCGAACCAGGGCGAGGTATTCATGACTCCCGGCGAAAGAATGGCTGTGCTCAAGCAGAACCATTTTGAATATGACGAGTATCCGGTTCTGGAGACCGTTATTATGGGCCACATCAGACTCTACTCTATTATGAAAGAGAAGGATGCTCTTTACGCGAAAGCAGATTTCTCCGAGGAGGACGGCATGCGGGCTGGGGAACTCGAGGGCGAGTTTGCCGAGCTTAACGGCTGGGATGCTGAGCCGGACGCAGCTGCACTCCTGATCGGTCTTGGAATTCCGCGCGATTTGCACGATAAGAAGATGGCGGAGCTTAGCGGCAACGAGAAAGTCCGTGTGCTCTTGGCACAGGCTTTGTTCGGGCGCCCGAACAATTTGCTGCTTGACGAACCTACCAACCACTTGGACTTGGAATCGATTGGGTGGTTGGAAAACTTCCTGATGGATTACGAAGGCACTGTCATCGTGGTATCCCATGACCGGCACTTCCTGAACAAAGTATGTACGCATATTGCGGATATCGATTTCGGAAAAATCCAAATGTATGTCGGCAACTACGACTTCTGGTATGAGTCCAGCCAGCTCGCGTTGCAACTACAACGGGATGCCAACAAGAAGAAGGAAGAGAAAATCAAAGAACTTCAGGCGTTTATTCAACGGTTTTCTGCCAACGCTTCGAAATCGAAGCAGGCGACTTCCCGGAAGAAGCAGCTTGATAAAATCACGCTGGAGGATATTCGTCCATCCAACCGGAAATATCCGTTCCTGCACTTTAAGGCGGAGCGCGAAGCCGGCAAGCAGCTGCTGACGGTCGACGGGTTAACTAAATCGATCGATGGCGATAAAGTGCTGGATAATGTAAGCTTTGTCGTGAACAAAGGGGATAAAATCGCGTTTGTCGGCCCGAACGGATTGCCGAAGACGACGTTATACCAATTGGTGATGGGTGAACTTGAGGCGGATGCAGGAGAATACAGCTGGGGCGTGACGACGTCACAGGCTTATTTTCCAAAAGATAACTCGAGCTACTTCGATGGCGTTGAATTGAATCTGGTCGACTGGCTGCGCCAATATTCAAACGATCAGGATGAGACGTTCCTGCGCGGTTTTTTAGGACGGATGCTGTTCTCCGGAGAGGAAGCCCTGAAGAAAGCGAGCGTGTTGTCCGGGGGCGAGAAGGTGCGCTGCATGCTGGCTAAAATGATGCTTAACGGCGCTAACGTGCTGGTATTAGACGAGCCGACTAACCATCTGGATTTGGAGTCGATTACGGCATTGAACAACGGGTTGATCGATTTTGACGGTACGATTCTGTTCACGTCGCATGACCATCAGTTTATCCAGACGATCGCGAACCGCATTATCGAGATCACGCCGAATGGCATTATCGATCGTGTCATGACTTATGACGAATATCTCGAGAGCGAAGAGATCCAAAACCTGCGGAAGTCGATGTATCCGGAGGAAGACCTCGCTTAGGCATTCGGGATGTCTTTTGGAACAAGGAGCCCTTATTTGCTCGCTTACCTTGAAGCTGGTTAAGGCAAGTAAGTGCAAAAAGTGCAGCTACTCATGCCAAATGCACCGAAACTCAGGCTGCACCCTAACGTGCTGCTCCATAAAAAGGGGGCCTCTCAAAGTCATAACATGACTTTGAGAGGCCCCTTGTTTTTGCGTTTTACGTGTGTGTTCTACGATCCGCCGGTCCGGCGACGTTGATTGTTCGGTTTTTTGTTATTCTGGCTTTTGAGCGCTTTGGTTTGAAGGCTATCCTTCATTCCTGGTTTGCCGGCAGCCTGCTGCTGTTGTTTTTTTTGCTGCAGTTTCTGCCGCATGGCCTCAGCCAAATCGATTTTTCGAGGTTCATTATTATCAGTCACCGATATCATCTCCTTTGGGTGAAAAAAGGGGCTGTCCCTATTTTAAACGTTTTTAAAAGAGCGTACAACGGGAATAATGATAAAGCTGCTTTTGCCACGGGCAACACTGTTTCTCTAGACTTACATGGAGTTTGTTTGCTACGATGAGTAAACGGTTTGAAATTGTTTGTAACACATAGATACATGGGGGAGAAGTCTGGAGGTGCGTGACTTGAATGTTTACGACAACATACGCAAAGGGGAGCGCGGAGCGTGGGTTAGCATTTCCGCTTATTTGCTGCTGTCTGCGTTTAAATTAATTAGCGGCTATTATTTTGCATCGAGCGCTCTATTGGCGGACGGGTTCAACAACTTAACGGATATTGTGGCGTCAGTGGCGGTATTGATCGGCTTGAAAATTTCTCGAAAGCCACCGGATTCCGATCATGCCTACGGACATTTCCGGGCGGAGACGATTGCTGCACTGGTCGCATCGTTTATCATGGCAATGGTGGGTATCCAGGTTATCATCGGAGCAGTTCGTTCTCTGATGGAGGGAGCAAAGAGCGAGCCGGACATTATCTCAGCGGCAATCGCAAGCGTGTGCGCGGTAGCGATGTGGGGAGTCTACTGGTATAATCAGAGATTGGCCAAGCAGATTAACAATCGTGCGCTCATGGCTGCGGCGAAAGATAATTTGTCGGACGCCATGGTCAGCGTGGGGGCAGCAATTGGTATTATCGGAGCTCAGTTCGGCTTGCCGTGGCTGGATATCGTAGCCGCCATTGCGGTTGGTTTATTGATTTGCAAGACAGCCTGGGAAATCTTCCGCGAGTCAACGCATAATTTGACGGACGGGTTCGATGAGAAAGACCTGCGCGATCTTCGCAGCTCCATCGCTCGCATATCCGGTGTTGAGGGAATTAAAGATTTAAAGGCTCGGGTCCACGGAAACCACGTTCTTGTTGACGTTGTTATCGAAGTTAACCCGCATCTGACGGTTACGGAAGGGCATGACATTAGCGACCGGGTTGAGGAACAGATGCGACGGGTGCAAAATGTCATGCATGTTCAAGTTCACGTTGAACCGAAAGAGGAAATTTGATCTCTCCTACAAGTTCAGAATAAGACTTCATTTTTAAAGACCAAAGTTGTTGGATCGAAGTATTGCATCCAGCGACTTTGGTTTTTTTTCTCAATTTATCGGGTGTCGGCAAAATGCAGTTTTTAATTATATAGGAAATAAGACCTTTGTTTGGTGCTTTTTCTAGGTAAATGGATCGAAGAAAAACCTTGTACATATGTGAGAATCGACCGATTTAGACATATTTCGACAAAAGCTATAATGGAGCTAAGTCCTAAGAAAGGAGAATTGAACCAACCATAGGCGGATGACACCAAGAACACCTACAAGGAGGCAACACCTATGAAAAAAAGCATAGTTATAGCATTACTCGGCGCCATTCTTCTCTCTTCCTATACAGCATTGCCAAATCAAGCGGCTGCATCTGCTACAACTGCAGTTCAGTCTGAAACAAAAGGTTTTATTGAAAGCGGAGTTAATTTCCGTGATAAGCCATCTCTTTCGGGTAGGGTCATCGGCTTTTTGAAGAAAGGGTCCGAAGTGATAGTGCTCGCTGAGAGCAATCCTTATTTTTATAAAGTGAAAACTCAAAATGGAACGATCGGATACGTTAGCTCAGCGGACAATTATATATCTGTTACGGCCAGTACCGACGCGCCTGCCGCCCCTGGACAGAGCTTGCCGGCAACTGTCATTTATGGGGTGAATCTGCGCAATTTGCCTTCGACTTCCGGCGATGTCGTGGCTATGCTGCGTCAGGGAACACAGCTGACGATCCTAGAAAAGAGTAATGCCTATTTCTACAAAGTACGAACGACGGACGGTAAGCTGGGATACGTCACTACCGCAGACAAGTACTTGGAGATAGGTGGGCAAGCTGCCGCACCAGCACCTGTACCGGTTCCATCGCCAGCACCTGCGCCCGAAGCAACGCCTGTAAGTCAGCAAATCGAGCAAGTCATTCAAACGGGCATGAAGTATTTGGGTACGCCGTATGAATACAGCTCTGATCGAAATACGACAGCGACGTTCGACTGTTCGGATTTCGTAAGACAAGCCTTTAAAGAAGCTGTGAATTTGGTTCTGCCTGCTGATTCACGTGGACAAGGCGACTGGATAAAAAATAAGGGAACAGCCGTGTACAGCATCAGCAGTCTCAAGCGGGGAGATCTGGTTTTCTTTATGAGCTATAAAGGTTCCTCCGCCTCCGCATATGCAGGAATCGACAAAGCAAATGAACGTATAACGCATGTCGCGATATATTTAGGCAACGGACAACTGTTGCACACGTATTCGACCCAATCCGGAGGAGTTAAAATTTCAAAGCTGGAAGGATCCTGGGTAAACCGCTTCCTGTTTGGGGGCAGTGTTATTCAATAAGATAGGTAGTGAAACCAAGGCGGGAGCGAAAGCTCCCGCCTTTTTGAAGCTATTTACCTTTACCCCGCATCGGCTTGGGTGACCCGTAAGTGGCAAAGTAGCGTCATAGGGGTCCGTTAGGTTGGGAAATACTCGGAGCGAAGTATTCCTCGTTGTTTAATGATGTAGTAAAGTGGGGGGATTCTCGAAGTAGAACAGAAGAGGGAATGGGTATGGGGTGGAAAGTTTACGGCCCGCCTTTAAAGTCGTGTTCTGACCCTATATCCATTCCATAAGAACACGACTTTAACAGCGGGTGGAACCCCATACCCATCCCTCCCATTGCTCCAATGTAGAAGTCAAAGCCGTATCAGAGGACGCCGTCAGGCGTTTTTCTTGCGAGAATCTGAATTATTCACCCGTTCACCATCCCGTAATATTTCGATAAAAACTTAAGCAATCAAGCTGATTAACCATGATGATTAACTTTTTTTCATAGTAAATTAGTGTATAGTTAGGTAAGAAGAAAATGTTACCTTTCAGGGATGCATACAGAAGTACATAAGGACAGAAAGAGAGGAACTTAGATGATCTGGGAGATCAGTGTTGCTTGCATTGCCATAGCCTTTATTGTGCTAGTCATTTTTGTCGTGAAGACGCTTAAGGCGGCAGAACAATCACTGCACAAAACGACGGAAACGCTGCAGGACGTCCAAAAGACCATTGAGGAGCTAAGCTCGGAGGTTAAACAGGTCGTGAGGCAAACGAGTGAGCTTACGGGGGATTTACAGCACAAAATGAAACAAATCGATCCGGTGCTGGAATCCGTTAAAAATGCCGGGGAAATCATCAATGAAGTGACGCTGGCAGCCAAGCAGGTATCCACTGCGCTTGCCGGGAGAATCAAGGGCCGACAGAAAGCGGTCAAAGCCTATCGCTTGAAGTCTAAGCAGGAAGTGCAGAAGGTAGAGGAAGAAGCGCCGGTGGAGCGAAGCGAATCGCAAGGGAGCAGAAAACCGGTAAGATGGGTCAAATGGGTTGATATGGCCGCAGATATGTGGCTTAAGTACCGCGGTTAATTATCGGGCCTTATCATAGGGAATGGGGATTTCTTCCTCATTCCTTTTTGTTGTTTTTAGAGGATTGCTTGGTTGCTTGTCGAAATAAAAAGTGGATGTATTTGCCATAGTCCTATTTTAAGGAGAATTTTATGAGAATCCTAATCGTGGACGATAATCCTACGAATACAATTATTGTTCGGGAGATTTTAAAAAAGGAAAATTACCGCAATACCGTAGTGGTATCTTCGGCCAAGGATATGCTGGAAAGGCTGGGGATCAATAATACAGAGGAGCTGGCGGAAGTCGGTCCCTCCGATATCGATCTGATATTACTGGACATGATGATGCCAGAGATTGACGGCATAGAAGCCTGCCGTATTCTACAGCGCTACGAACAACTAAAGGATATTCCGGTAATCATGGTCACTGCTGTCGGGGACTCCAAGAAGCTTGCTGAGGCGCTCGACGCCGGGGCGGTCGATTATGTAACGAAGCCGATCAATAAAGTAGAGCTGATGGCCAGAATTCGTTTGGCGCTTCGCTTAAAGCTCGAGAAGGACTGGCACCGGAAAAGGGATCAGCGGATTCAGGAGGAATTGAAACTGGCAGCACTGGTCCAAAATGCTGTACTGAGCGCCCCGATCCGTGATCCTCATTTTGAAATTGACGCGATTTATAAACCTTCCTTTGAATTAGCCGGGGATTTGTATTCCTGGTACTCACTCGGTGAGGGGAGATACGGCATCATATTGCTGGATATGATGGGCCATGGCATCTCCTCCTCTTTGTTCTGCATGTTTATTTCCTCTGTTTTGAAGGACACAGTCAACACCTATGTCGAGCCGGAGAAGGTCATTCAGGAATTGAACCGCCGCTTTAACCAGCTGCATATCGAAAGTAAACTGATTCAATACTATTTTACGGCTATTTATTTGGTTGTAGATACGGCATGCAAAAAAATAGATTATGTCAACGCTGGACACCCTCCTGCACTCTTTTACCAGAGCGATGGTTCCATGGTGAAGCTGGACAGGATCAGCCCGCCTGTAGGGGTGTTTGATCAAATCGAGGTTGAGACGCAAACGCTGTACTACAAAGGTGAAGGACATCTTGTCCTTTACACAGACGGTTTAATTGATGCGGCAGAAGGGACATTGACATTGGAGGAACGGCAGGCTTGGCTTATGGCACAACTTCAAGGGTGTGACCATCATTTTGATAAAGAGAAGCTGAGACGACTCTTTTTTGACAAGCACGCTCCCCGTGAGCGAGAGGATGACAAGTGCCTCGTTTGGATCGCTTTGTCCTAGGCAAGCATTGATTCATTGCTGGATATCATGGGTTATGTATTAAGAAAACAAATTTCAGGAGAGAGTATCTATGAATACGAGAAAAAGTGAGAAATTTGTAGCAATTCCTGAGTTGGAAAATGGAGTCCGCACCGTTTATTTGCGCGGGGAACTCGATTTATCCGTAGCGCCTGACTTTCGTCAGGTGATGGAGCCGCTCGCTCTAAACAACGAAACTGATTTAGTAATAAATTTGAAAGAGCTTAAATATATCGACAGCACCGGTATCGGAATTCTGCTGTCCATCCTAAAGGCGAGACAGGGAATGAGCGCTGGTTTTTACGTCAGTGAAGTGCCGGATCAAATCCGAAAATTGTTTGAAATGACCGGGATTGCGAAATTTTTTGCAGAACAGGAGAATTCCCAATAGGAAAGGATCGAATTTCAATGATTGAGGGAGTAGAAAAAATCGTCATCAACTTGCCAGCAACCGCGGAATATGTGGATATAGTAAGGTTGAATTTATATGGCATTGCCTCCAAAATGGGTTTTTCTTATGAGGAAATCGAGGATATGAAGGTAGCCGTTTCCGAAGCCTGCAACAATTCCGTTCTATATGCTTATAAAGAGCCGGGCATGATCGAGGTGACGTTTGAAATATTAAATGATGCTTTGTCCATTACGGTCAGAGATGAAGGGGAGAGCTTTGAACCGTGGGGGGCGTCCGGAGAGCGCGTTACATTGCATGAGAAGGAGCTAAGTGAAGCTCCTATCGGAGGATTGGGATTCTATCTGATGCAGGCGCTGATGGATGATGTGAGTGTGGAGAGTGATGCTGGGCGGGGAACGAAGGTGATGATGACCCGTCGGCTTCAAAATAGCGGGGAGAACGTATGACCGATCAAGTGACTCCCCCCGAGTCCTCTCAAGATTCCATGGAGCTCATAAAGCAGTACCAGCAAACCAATGATAATGAAATCGCGACACAGCTCATACTTAAATATGATCCGATGGTTAAGGTAGCTGCGGCGAAAATAGCCCGAAATCGGCCTGATCTGTACGAGGATCTGTATCAAGTTGGTGAAATGGCCTTAATCCGGCTGCTGCAGCAATATGATTTCGGCATGGGCATTCCATTTGAGCCCTATGCGATGAAAAGCATGATTGGCCATATGAAGAATTATTTACGGGACAAGTCCTGGTACATTCAGGTTCCACGCAGAATAAAAGAAAAAGGCGGATTAGTACAGCAGGCGATAGATGAACTAACCGTGAGACTGGAACGCTCGCCGGATGTCAAGGAGATTGCCGCTTACTTGGAGCTTTCAATTGAGGAGACGGTAGAAGTGCTCGCCGGGCGGGAATGCTACCATTATGTATCGTTGGACTCGCCGTTGTCCCAGGATGAAAGCGCCGCTACCTTAGGTGAATTGATTAGTTCGGAAGATAATGATTATGAGCTTATTGAGAAACGAATGGACCTGCAGCAGGCTCTTCAGCAGCTTCAGTTACAGGAGCAGCAAGTTTTGCTGTTAGCCTTTCAGGAGGGACAGTCCCAGAGAGCTATTGCACAAAAGCTTGGGATGTCGCAGATGAGCGTTTCACGGATTCAAAAGCGGGCGACCCAAAAATTGAAACAGATTATGAATCAGTTGAATTCAAATTAAATTATAAAGAAACGCTGCCTTGTTGGGTTGAGGCAGCGTTTTTTGTCTGGACAGTCGTTAGTTAAGCGTGAAGCAAGCTGCTCATTCTAAGGGGTCTGGCTTAAATCCGTCGTCCAGTTCCTCCGGCTTTATAGCAAGCTCCTCCATGTCCTCTCCTAGGTGAATTAGGTCCTCCATATCGTTCACCATTGAACCGTTTTCCGCCTCAGCGATGTCTTTATGCTTAGGAGCTCTTTGAGCGGCGCGTATCTGTTTGGCGACATAAAGCTCCTGCTTCTCTTCGGGCGTAGACATTCGGCAAAAACCTCCCTTCTCGAAAGAATCAGGGCTAGTTTGCCGTGAATAGTCTGATATCATGTAAAGAGTTCTCAAATAACACAGCGATTAATAGGATATCTAGCGGGTTCTATAGCCTTTACTCGGCCACTGTACTATACTTTAGTGATGGAATCCGGATGAAGGGAAGTAGTAAAAAATGGATAATATGCTGGTTAAGGAATTCCGCGGGGGGTTACTGGAATGTGCTCACTTCGGACATATTTGCATCGTCAATGAGGAAGGAAAGATCGTGAAGCAGGTAGGTGATCCGCATACGGTTATCTTCACGCGTTCTTCAGCTAAACCGTTTCAGGCGATTCCGGGAATTCGGGCGGGAATTAAGGAGGCATACGGGTTAAGTGATGCAGAAATTGCTGTCATGGTTGCCTCGCATCGAGCTGAAGAGGACCATGTGGGAGCTTTGGAGCATCTACTGCAAAAGGCTGGCCTCATGGAGGATAGCCTGGTTTGTGCGCCAAGTCTGCCGCTCAACGAAGCAGCGAAAGAAAACCTGCTGCGCAGAGGGGGAATGCCCAGACGGCTGTATCATAACTGTGCCGGCAAGCATTTAGGGGTGCAGGCCTACTGTAAATTAAAAGGGTATCCGTTAGCGAGCTACAATCATCCCGAGCACCCTGTGCAGCAAGAGATACTCTCCACCTTATCCACGCTTGCGGATTATCCGCAGGATAAAATTTCACTTGGAACGGACGGCTGTGGTTTCCCTGTTTTTGCTTTGCCTTTGTCCGCTTTAGCGACGGCGTATGTAAAGCTGGCTTGTCCGGATCTGATCAAAGACCCTGCTACAACTCAAGCGGTAACAACGATTACAAGCGCGATGAACAGCTACCCTCACTTGGTCGCAGGCACTGGAATCGTGGATTCTATTTTGCTGGGAGATTCCAATATTGTGGCCAAAGGTGGCTTTAAAGGAGTATATGCGTTTGCTTTACGGAAGGAACGCCTGGCGATCACCTTTAAAGTGCTGGATGGATCGGAAGAAGAGTGGGGTATGATTGTACTTGCGATTTTAGAGCAGCTGGGGTACGAAAATGAAGAAACGCTCCGTAAGCTCCGGAGCGCATTTCCAATGACGATAACAAATGATGAGGGCTGGAATGTAGGAAGCTCTGAAACAGTCTTCACCCTTGAAGCTCCACAAAACGCCTAAGGGCGGATTATGATTTGGTCCGTAATCTACCAAGCTCCTGGGCCAGTGCTTCGACTTCCGATATACTGAGGCGCTCCTTGCTCATCACGATATCGTATACGTCGCGGATATCATCATACTGATCAATATGGAAGGCAGAAGCCGACATGGCGGCACCGGAGGCCATTCTTAGTTTTGTTTTAATCGCTTCAATCATATATTCTACATTGGCTTGGCTCTTTATTGATAAATCCATAGCTTTCATCCTTCCCGGGATTGTTTGTAGCTATTGTACCATGCTTAGGGGTTGTTCATGAAGTTTTGCGGACGGCAGGCGGGATGCGTTACAATCAGGTTACATAAATCTGGAGGGGGGCGATCGATGTTAATGGAAGATGGGAAGGAGTGGCCAGCAGCCGGCGTAGAACGGAAAAAGCTGAACGGCTATGAACTGGCCGATTTTTTTCTGAATATCCGTCAAAAACATATACGGGATAACGTCACCTTCTTGTGCATTGGCACGGACCGCTCTACCGGAGACGCGCTTGGTCCGCTCGTGGGGACCAAACTTGTACAATTAGGATTTACTAATGTCGTCGGTACGCTTAAGGAACCTTGCGATGCAGTGAATTTAGAGGCACGAATGACGATCATCCCCCAGGGACAGGTCATTGTAGCTATCGATGCCTGTTTGGGGACGTCCGGATCAGTGGGCTTTTATCTAGTATCCGGAGAGCCTTTGCAACCAGCACAGTCGGTGGGCGGCAGTCTTCCGGCGGTGGGACATTACAGCGTGGCAGCTGTCGTAAACGTCAAAGGGCCGAAACCATATTGGACGCTGCAGATGACGTCACTGTACAAAGTGATGCAAATGGCGGATGAAATTGCGGATGCCGTAGCATCTGCGTTCGGAAAAGAATAAATTTATGAACGAAAGAAGGAAGCGCTATGGACAAGATAACGGTTAACGGATCAACGATCGCCTACGAACAACAGGGACAGGGCGAAACTGTAGTTTTGCTGCATGGCTTTTGCGGCAGCTCTGCATACTGGGAGAAGGTTCAGCCGCTGCTTGCCGGACAATACCGGGTCATCGCCCCTGATCTTAGGGGACATGGCTCCACGGATGCTCCGCTTGGCTCATATACAATTGAACAAATGGCCGATGATGTCGCAGGACTGCTTGAAGCCTTAAACATACCAGAGTATACTCTGCTCGGACATTCGATGGGCGGTTATGTGACATTGTCCTTGGCTCAGCGTTATGCCTCCCGTCTTAACGGATTCGGGTTAGTTCATTCCACAGCCTATCCGGACAGTGAGGAAGTCAAGGAAAAGCGGCTGCAAGCCGTATCAGCGATCCGCGCCGAAGGAATCACTTCATTTGTGGACGGGCTTGTACCTGGCTTGTTTGCAGCGGATGCATTAGAAAAGCATAAGGCAGATTTGGATCGTGTGAAGGAAATTGGGTATCGAACACCACCTCAAGGTGCGGCGGGAGCGGCGATGGCGATGCGTGCACGGGTTGACCGGCGAGATGTGCTGGCGGAAGCGACGCTCCCTCTGCTGCTGGTAGCCGGGGAGAACGATCCGATCTTTCCTATGGAACGATTGTTTACGGTCGATGGACCCAATGTCACTAAGGCGGTAATTAAAGGGGCTGGGCATATGAGTATGTTTGAAGCCCCGGAACAGCTTTCGGCCGTGATTCACGATTTTCTGCATAAGATTTCATCGACTTCTGAGCAATCTTAAGTTTAATCAATAATTAATTCGCATAAAGGACCTGAAACCGGAGATTCGAAAAGAAGCTCCGGTTTCAAGCATTCAGAAGAAGACGGCATTATGGGGACAAGCTCTGGCTAGAAAGGAGTGGGCTAAGACATGCTGCGAAGAGATTACCTCGTTCGGATGATTGAAGAAATGACGGAAATAATAGGGAAAGTGTTTGGACTTAAGCAGCAAAAAAAATATATCGAAGCCCTATGGGAGCTGGATGATCTGTACAAAGGGCAGTTCCGTCTCAGCTCGCAGCTCCTGGGTACACTCTCTGCGAAGGATATCGTCAAATTGTTTCAAAACGGTGGAGAGCTCGAGTCCAATAAGCTGCAAAGCCTTGCCAAGCTGTTAAAGGAAGAAGGGGAAGTATATATTGCTTCTGGCGAATCTGATGAAGGATTGTCGCGTTGGATGAAATCACTGCATCTGTATTTGGAGGCCTCTCTAAATGGCGCGGATCGTTCGCTGTGGGATTGGGAACAACGAATTCGGGAGCTGCAGCTGGAGCTGAAGGAATATCGTCTTCCCGGGGACACGGAAATGCTGATCCTGCGTTTTGAGGAGCGGGAAGGAAGATATGATCTGGCGGAAAATGCTCTTTATCGGCTGCTCCATGACAAGGAGATACCTAAAGAGGAGGCGCAGGCATTCTATATTAGGCTGCTTGCGCTTACGCCCGCGCAGCTTGAGGAGGGAGGGCTTCCTCTCGAGGAAGTCAAGGAAGGGCTACAGGAGCTGGAGAGCTATTTTTAAGGACAGACGGCAACGTGTGTGATTCTTCCCGTGATAGCGGAAGGTTGGCCGGATTTTACGGCTTCAGGGTCATTTTATTTAGGAAAGGCAGCTGTGTTAGCTATGGAATCGCTTCAGAATTTATTGCGCCAATTGGCGGAACAAAGATCGCTCATAACGGCGACGATCAGCGGACGGCGGAAGCCGGGGCAAACGGAATTTGAAAAAATTCAAATCAAACCGGTGGCACTAAAAAACGGTCTTCATTACCAATTTGCGTTTCATTACAGTAACAAGGTTATTCATCAGAACGTACCGGAGTCTTCGTTTGAAATGGAACTGATGAAGGTATTTCCGGAATTCCGTCAGGGATTATTATGTACGGCGGATGCGGATTATCAAGTCTTGATCAGCAAAAAGCTCAAGGTAACCATCTTGAAAAAAACGCCATCCCGTAAGTCGGTGGATACCCTCTCTCATAATCGGCAGAAGCAGTATGTGCTCGAGGAGGGTACTCCAGTGCCTTTTCTAGTCGAACTGGGCATCATGAATGCGGAAGGGAAGGTTCTTACCAAAAAGTACGACAAGTTCAAGCAGATCAATCGCTTTTTGGAAATGGTGCAGGATGTCCTCCCTCATTTGCCGTCTGATCGGCCGCTGACGATCGTTGATTTTGGCTGCGGCAAATCCTACCTTACGTTCGCGCTGTATCATTATTTGTCGGTACAGCAGCAAAGAAAGCTGAATGTTGTCGGCCTTGACCTCAAGGCGGATGTCATCGAACACTGCGGAACGCTGGCGAGAAATTTGCAGTATCAGGATTTGCGGTTCCTTGTCGGCGATATTGCCGATTATGACGAATTGAGCCAGGTGGACATGGTCGTCACCCTGCACGCCTGCGATACAGCGACGGATGCCGCCTTGGAAAAGGCGATTCGCTGGAATGCTTCGGTCATTTTGTCGGTGCCATGCTGTCAGCATGAGCTGTTTAATCAGGTGCAGAGTCCGGTGCTGGAACCTCTCCTGAGCCATGGAATATTAAAGGAGCGTTTCTCGGCGCTGGCCACGGATGCCATCCGCGCCAAACTGCTCGATCTGATGGGTTACAAAACGCAGCTGCTGGAATTCATCGATATGGAGCATACACCAAAGAACATTCTTATTCGGGCAGTAAAGTCCACGGGTGGAGATAAGGCCGCTTTATGGCGGGAATACACGGCATTTCGTGATTTTCTGAATGCCTCGCCATATTTGGAGCGAGCCTGCCGGGATCTGCTGCCAACTGGCGCCGAATCATAAAGTTTGAAGCATATGAGAGAAGTCAACACTATGGGTGTTGGCTTTTTTTGTTAAGTATGTCCGGTGCTTGACCTTTAAGTGTACTTTGTACATTTATTTTTCACGTTTACGATGCATTCAAGAAAATAAATGTAAAAAGTACAGCTAAAAGAGGCGGGAGGGTCGACAGTCAGGAAATGGACTATTATTAAATGCAATATTTACATCTATTACTAAAAAATGAGGGATATCCGTGATATTAGATGTACTAAATGCATTTAGTTCCCCGTGGGGACTGGAAATGAACTGAACAGAGTGTAATGGACATGAGCAAAACTGGGAAGGGCACGTCATGAGAGTGCTATGACTCTATATCAAAGACTGTTGTTGAGAGTAGATTATGGGGGGCTAAGATGGGCGGCGAGGCGAAAAGGATATGGCTAGCTGCGGCAGCCGGAGGAACACTATTGGCGGTATGCCTGCTTCAAGGTATGTTTTATATGGATACGCCAGGCTCGCTGATGCTCGTTTCGATGTGGCTTGTCCTTGCGGCGATTGCGGCTCTTAAGTTTGTGGTTCGGGGGCTGCCGCCCATGTTTTATATGGGGGATATGGGGCGCAGTCCGTTTATGCTGCTCCTCGGACCATTTTTGCTGGCCGCTTTGTATGGCGTTCATCTGCAGTTTAGTCCTTTATCCATACAGGCAACGCTGGAGGCGTGGCTTAGATGGACGTTTTATGGCGTCTTTGGGGTCGCTTTTTTAGCGATCTCCAATTATGAGCATGGCCAAAAATGGCTCAGGGCTTGCTGGGGGATCGGGGGCGGATTGTTGGCCTTGTCTGCACTGGCTGCTGTTTACGGCTTGCTTCCTTTGCCTGAGGCGATACTTCGAACGGAAGACCCCGAGATCACTGCGTCAGGTGCGAGGTTGGGTGGCCTGCTGCAGTACCCGAACACATTTGGCGCCGTTATGGCGGCCTTTGCGCTGGAACGCCTGGTCGCGCTCGCCCGTTATGTTCCTTCGAATTTGGAAGGGGCAGGGAAATGGCGCGCCTACCGAGCAGGCGCTGCGGTTTTGCTCTTTGGCTTGTGCCTGCTGTTGTCCGAGTCACGCGGGGCTTATGCCGCCGCGTCAGTCGGCTGGGCAGCGGGCCTATGGCCGCGCCGGGAGAGGCGCCTGCGCCGCTGCTGCGTGAAGCAGCGGCAGAGGGCGGCGGCACGGCACGTACCGGTGCCGTCGCCGACAAGCCCGCAGGCGCGCCCGTAGAAACGGCGCGCTCTGCGGCGAACGCGGTGCTGTCCCATGGCGGCGCGGAGGAGCCCGCAGTAGCCGCAAGCTCCGTTCCCGGAGCAGTTGCGCATGCCGCTAGCTCCTCCTCCGTCACCGGAAGCGGGACAGCACACGAAACGCTAAAAAGCCTGCTGCTGCAGGTCGTCGCAGCAGATGATCTGCCAGCACCGCTTCAGGAAGCGGCGCGGCAGCTTGTGCAGCAGCTGACCGGACAACAGCTGCTGTTAAATACCGACCGAACCACGCCGTTTGCGCAGGTGACCATGTTTTTGCCGTTTATCGGTCCAGACGGAACGCAAACCGCCTCCGTGCATATCGAATCCCGGCGAGGACGTAAAGGCGAGCTTGACCCCGCTAACTGCCGGCTGTGGTTTGACCTGCAAATGAAAACGCTGGGAGAAATTATGGTGGATGTACAGGTTGCCGACAAGAAGGTACTACTCAAGATCTACAGCGAACAGGAAGCGACCGGGGCTTTTTTGGAATCCCGGCAGGACGAAATCGGCGAAGCGCTAGAAAAGACAGGGTACCGTCTGCTCTACATGAAGTCGAAACCGCTTATTCCTAAGATAGATCCGGAGGCTGGAAGCGGAGAAACCCATTTCAGCCAGCCTCTGTCATATGCTCCAACTCCGTATAAAGGAGTGGACTACCGCGTATGAGTGAGAAGCCGAAAGACACTTCACTCGCTTTAAAAAAAGCAGTAGCTCTCAAATATGATCCAGGTCAAGGAGAAGCTCCGGTCGTCGCCGCCAAAGGGAGCGGGCTGCTTGCCGAAAAAATTTTGGAAACAGCCAAGGAGCACGGCATTCCTGTACAGGAAGATGCTGCACTTGTGGAGGTATTATCCAAGCTGGATTTGGACCAGCATATCCCAGCGGAATTGTATGACCTTGTTGCCGAAATACTTACCTTTATATACCGATCGGACAAACTGGCGGAAAGAGGGCTCTTGCTTGAGAAATTTAAAGTTGAGTAAACCGGACATCAACCAGAAGCAAAAGGATAGACGCAAGGAGAGAGGGAGAAGAGCCGAGCAGCTCGCATGTGATTATTTGCTCGAGCAGGGCTATTCTATCCAGGAGCGGAACTGGCGCTGTCGATCAGGGGAAATCGATCTGATCGCTGCGCACGGTGAACTGACTGTGATCATCGAAGTACGCAGCCGCAGTCGTGGGGCCGCAGCCTTCGGCACACCTGCTGAGTCCATTACGGCCCGTAAAATCAAACAGGTGCGCGACACCGCTGCCGTATACCTTTATCAAACGGGAAAACCCGAGGCGAATATTCGCTTTGACGTGGTGGCGGTGACGTTTGGAGTTGGTGATGAATACACCTTTGAACATATTCAGGGCGCTTTTTAAGACATGATGTCTTACAGCTTGACAATTCATTTGAAAGCTTCTAAAATACGGTCAAAGATAATAAATATTAAATTCAATATAAAATGCAGGAATATAAGGAAGCACCTTTTTCCCAAACAGGCTTGATCCATTTAGAAGGCGGCCTAGACTACAGGGAAAGGGTGTTTTTTGTTATGTACGGGAAATTGTACAGCTCATGTTTGTACGGCATTGACGGGGTGATGATTGAGGTCGAGGTTGATCTGGCTAGCGGCATCCCTCAGACGAATATCGTTGGATTGCCTGATTCTGCGGTCCGGGAAGCGGTAGAGCGGGTACGCGCAGCGATCAAAAATTGCGGATATACCTTTCCACTGCAAAGAGTTACCATCAACCTGGCTCCTGCCGATCTACGCAAGGAGGGAGCGGCATTTGATTTGGCGATTGCACTTGCTTTGTTGTCGGCTAGCGGGCAGGTGATTCTTCCTCCGGAGGAGCGGCTTCTAATCATTGGTGAGCTCTCACTTGACGGAACGCTTCGTCCTGTACCAGGCGTTCTCTCTATGGTGGATCGCGCTCGACGGGAGGGCTTTACTTCTGTTCTGCTGCCGCAGGAAAATGCGGAGGAAGCCCTATTGCTCGGCGACATAAAGGTATATGGCATTACCCACCTTAATGAACTGGATCCAGCGTCAAAGGATGGCAAAGGACAAGAAATTAAGGAGAAGGAAGCTCCGCTTTGCCTGCCGTCACTTGGACATCTGGAGATTAAGCCAAAAAACGGTACTATAGCTGAGTCCGCAAAACCGCTGGAAAATTACAGCGACGTATTAGGCCAGCGGCACATCAAACGGGCGTTATCAATTGCTGCCGCCGGCTTTCACAACATTGTGCTGATCGGACCGCCAGGAACCGGGAAAACGATGCTGATCCGCAGGCTACCTACGATACTTCCCCCTTTAACCCCGGAGCAATCGCTTGAAGTCACCAAAATATACAGCTCCGCCGGAAAATTTAGCGATTCTGCCCAAGGGCTTATGACGCGTCGGCCGTTTCGCTCGCCTCACCATACAATTTCGTCCGGTGGCCTGATTGGCGGCGGCGGTATCCCGAAGCCCGGCGAAGTCAGCCTGGCCCACCACGGCGTCCTATTTCTGGACGAACTGCCGGAGTTTTCGCGGGGCGTACTCGAGGTACTGCGCCAGCCGTTAGAGGAACACAAAGTGACGATAAGCCGTTCCCGGGCATCGTTTACGTTCCCGGCTCATTTTCTGCTTGCAGGTTCGTTAAATCCTTGTCCGTGCGGATACCTCGGCGCACAACCTCCACTGCCGCAGTGTACATGCAGCCCTTGGCGAGTCGCCCAGTACCGCGAGAAAATCTCGGGTCCCTTGCTGGACCGTATCGATATGCACGTCGAAGTTCCGCGTCCGTCTGGCTGGCACGAGGATCATCATCCACTCAGCTCGGAGGAGATGCGGGAAAGCATTGAGCAGGCTGAAGTGATGCAGGATAGGCGGTATCATGGTACCGGGATACGCCGAAACAGTGAACTATCAGGTAGTTTGCTGAGAAGATTTTGTCCTCTTGATTCAGATGCGCAAAAGCTGCTGCTTTCTTCCTTCGAAACGCTCGGTCTAAGTATGCGAGCGTATGATCGCATTATCAAGCTCTCTAGAACGATAGCTGATCTGGAGGGTCATACGAACATTCAGGCGAGCCATGTGGCTGAGGCGTTTTCATACAGGCATCTCGACCAAAGGCCACAGTTGTGAATAGGAGATAAAATTAACTGTGGTATTTGTAGCAAATGCAAGAATATATATCACACCGCGGATCGTTGCATATTTGAGCTAAATTTGTCGTAAAACATTCTTAAATCGAGATTTATTGTGACAAAATTCGATAAAAATGAACCGATAGCCGACCACATTTTAAAAAGAAAAGTAAATTCATACATTCTATGAAAATATATCTGAAATGAATGCCATATGATGTAAATAATTCATCTCGCTTTGAGATGAAAATGATATAAAAAAGTTGTGTATAAATGATGAACTTTTTAAGGAAAGCGTTTTAAAAAAGTGTTACAATATTCTGGGTTTCAGCTAGGTGTTTTGAACCTCTAAATACCGCCTGTTGATAGGAGGATTTTTACGCATGAATATCCATGAATATCAAGGAAAAGAAGTCCTGAAGAAGTACGGCGTTGCCGTTCCAGAGGGACGAGTGGCATTTACGGTAGAAGAAGCCGTGGAAGCAGCGGTAGCGCTAGGAACTCCAGTAGTGGTAGTTAAGGCGCAAATTCATGCCGGCGGCCGCGGAAAGGCTGGGGGCGTTAAAGTAGCGAAAAGCTTGGATGAAGTTAGAACTTATGCGCAGGAGCTTCTCGGAAAAGTGCTGGTGACCCACCAGACCGGTCCGGAGGGTAAGGAAGTCAAACGTCTCTTAATTGAACAAGGCTGTGATATTAAGAAGGAATACTATATCGGTGTCGTAGTAGACCGGGGAACCGGCCGCGTAGTTATGATGGCCTCAGAGGAAGGCGGCACAGAAATCGAAGAGGTAGCTGCCGCAACGCCTGAGAAGATTTTCAAGGAAGTGATCGATCCGGCAATCGGATTGCAAACGTATCAAGCTCGTCGATTGGCTTATGCGATTCATATTCCTAATGAACTGGTCGGTAAGGCCGTTAAATTCATGATGGCGTTGTACGAAGCGTTTGTGGACAAGGACTGCTCGATCGCGGAAATTAACCCGCTTGTCGTTACCGGAGACGGTGAAGTGCTTGCGCTTGACGCCAAACTCAATTTTGATTCGAACGCATTGTTCCGCCATAAGGATATTTTGGAGCTGCGTGATTTGACGGAGGAGGACGGGAAAGAAATCGAAGCCTCCAAATATGACCTCAGCTACATTGCTCTTGACGGCAACATCGGGTGCATGGTTAATGGGGCTGGCCTTGCTATGTCAACGATGGACATCATCAAGTATTATGGCGGCGATCCTGCGAACTTCCTGGACGTAGGGGGCGGTGCAACGGCCGAGAAAGTGACGGAGGCTTTTAAGATCATTTTATCGGATGCCAAGGTGAAAGGAATCTTTGTTAACATTTTCGGCGGCATTATGAAGTGTGATGTCATTGCTTCAGGTATCGTGGAAGCGGCAAAGCAAGTTGGACTTGACCGTCCACTGGTCGTGCGACTGGAAGGAACAAACGTTGAGCTCGGCAAGCAAATTTTGACCGACTCCGGTCTTGCCATCGTATCCGCCGACTCCATGGCTGATGGTGCACAGAAAATCGTTGCACTGGTTTCATAATAGATTCACCGATATCCACGTTAGGGGAGGCTCGAAATATGAGTATTTTGGTCGATAAACATACAAAGGTCATTACCCAGGGGATTACAGGAAAGACGGCCCTGTTCCATGCAAAAGGAGCCCTGGACTATGGCACGCAAATGGTCGGGGGTACATCCCCGGGCAAGGGCGGGACGAAGGTCGAAATCGTGCTTGAAAGTGGTCAAACGGTTAGTTTGCCGGTGTTCAACACGGTGTTAGAAGCCAAAGAAGCAACGGGTGCTACAGCGAGCGTCATTTATGTACCACCGGCTTTTGCCGCCGATTCCATCTTGGAGGCTGTTGAGGCGGAGATGGATTTGGTCATTTGTATTACAGAAGGCATTCCTGTGCTGGACATGGTAAAAGTTAAACGTTATATGGAAGGAAAAAAGACCGTATTGATTGGCCCTAACTGTCCGGGTGTCATAACGCCTGGGGAATGCAAAATCGGTATCATGCCGGGTTACATTCACTTGCCGGGCCATGTTGGCGTCGTTTCACGAAGCGGTACGCTGACGTATGAGGCGGTTCATCAGCTGACTACGCGGGGTATTGGACAATCTTCTGCGGTAGGTATCGGAGGCGACCCGGTGAAGGGTTCGGAATTTATCGACATTTTACGCCGCTTTAATGAGGACGAAAATACGCATGCGGTCATTATGATTGGTGAAATCGGTGGAACGGCCGAAGAAGAAGCGGCTGAGTGGATTCGCGATAATATGAAGAAACCTGTCGTTGGCTTCATCGGTGGTGTTACGGCTCCTCCAGGCAAACGGATGGGGCATGCGGGTGCGATTATTTCCGGCGGAAAAGGCACAGCCAAAGAGAAAATTGCCAAACTTGAGGCCTGCGGCATTAAAGTAGCACCTACGCCTTCGGAGATGGGCTCCACACTTGTTGGTGTGCTCGAGGAGCGGGGTATTCTGGAGCGCTGCACAACTCACTAATAGCTTTTCTCAGTAGTTAGATATAGTGCAAAGGTAAGCAACCTTCTAGCCAAAAACGGCGGGGAGGTTGCTTTTTATTTTTATTAGGGAATGGGGAAGTGTAATGGATAAAAGGTGTATTTTAATCGGTCTCCACGAAAGTCCTGGATTAGGGTGGAAAAAAATTCATAATATTTTATCGCAGGAAGGGTGGGAGTATGCATTAGGCTTTAGTGCGTCCGATTGGCTGGAACGAGGATTGGATTCTGAGCTTGCGCTAAATATGTCAAAACATTTTACTACAGCGTGGCTTGAGTCTAGGCTAGAACTCCTTGAGCGAAAGGGAGTCCAAACGGTGACTTATTATGATTCACAGTACCCTGTATTAATGAAGGAAACCGCTCGCCCTCCTTGGGTAATGTATTGCTTAGGCCGCAGCGAACTACTCTCAACCTTATCGGTTGCGATTGTTGGTACACGCCTACCAACGGCATATGGCCGCAAAGTAACCATGATGCTAGCCGAAGAGCTAAGCGGCCGGGGAATTACGATCGTAAGCGGCTTGGCCCGCGGCATTGACGGAGCCTGCCATGAGGCCACGTTAAATGCCAGGGGCGCTACCATTGCTGTTTTGGGTACGGCAATCGATGTCGCTTATCCGAAGGAGCACACGTCTTTGTACCATCACATACAGGAACGTGGACTTGTTGTATCCGAGTATCCTATCGGAACGCCGGGTCATCCTGGGTTGTTTCCACAGCGCAATCGAATTATTGCCGGTATTAGCCGCGGAACGGTGGTTGTAGAGGCGGATACTCGAAGCGGATCACTAATTACTGCAGACCTAGCTCTCGAAGCGGATCGAGATGTATTCGCCGTCCCAGGCCCCATCACTTCACCTAAAAGCAGGGGAACCTTAGCGCTTCTTAAGCAAGGAGCCAAAATCGTAACTGCAGCAGAGGACATTTGGGAGGAATATGGGCCTTTCCTCTCATCCATTGAGGAGTCGGTCCTTGAAAGTAAAATAGGAAACGAGTTGACAGATGAGGAGCAGCACATATACCATATGTTGGAGCAGGGAATCGCCAGTTTTGATGATTTGCTGGTACGGACAAACTGGAATTTTGGACTTTTACATTCAGTTCTGTTATCTTTAATCATGAAAAAAACGGTGGTTCAACTGCCCGGCTCCTTATATGAGCTAATATAGTCCATTCCTATCTGTGAGTGGCCCTAATATATGACTATATAAGAATGAAGTGTTGAGAAGTATTGTATTGTTCGAGAGGAGGACGAACCTGTGGCGGATTCACTCGTCATCGTGGAATCGCCTGCCAAGGCGAAAACGATTGGCAAGTACTTAGGCAGTAAATTCATCGTGAAAGCCTCAATGGGCCATGTTCGCGATTTGCCCAAGAGCCAAATTGGGGTTGAAGTAGAGAACGACTTCAGTCCAAAGTATATTACGATCCGTGGGAAGGGTTCTATTTTAAAAGAATTGAAAGATGCCAGTAAAAAGGTCAAAAAGATCTATCTGGCAGCCGACCCCGATCGCGAAGGAGAAGCGATAGCCTGGCATCTCGCCCATGTCCTGGACGTGGATAAAACGGAAACATGCCGCGTCGTGTTTAATGAAATTACAAAGCAGGCCGTGAAGGACGCCTTTAAGACTCCGCGGAAGATCAATATGGATCTTGTTAACGCCCAGCAAGCCAGACGGATTTTGGATCGGCTTGTCGGCTATAAAATTAGCCCGCTTTTGTGGAAAAAAGTGAAAAAGGGCTTGTCAGCCGGCCGGGTGCAGTCGGTAGCGGTTAAAATAATTTTGGACCGTGAGAATGAAATTTCCGCGTTTGTGCCAGAGGAATACTGGAGCATCACGGCGAGGCTCAAAACGGGGGATATCCCGTTCGAGGCAAAGTTTTATCAATACCGGGGCGAAAAGCTGGAGCTAAGCAGCGAACAGCAGGTCCAGGCAATTTTAAAAGCTATTAAGCAGGTTCAGTTCAAAGTTACCGAGGTAAAAGAGAAGGAACGTCTCCGTCATCCGGCAGCTCCGTTTACGACAAGCTCGTTACAGCAGGAAGCTGCACGTAAGCTGAACTTCCGGGCAGCCAAAACAATGTCGGTTGCGCAGCAGCTTTACGAAGGCGTCGACCTTGGTAAAGAGGGAACGGTCGGTCTCATTACTTATATGCGTACAGACTCGACTCGGATTGCCTCCTCTGCACAAGAGGAAGCGAAAGAATATATTTTAGGTAAGTATGGTGATGCTTTTTCGCCAGAAACCCCAAGGCAGTATTCGAAAAAAGCCGCGGGTGCCCAGGACGCGCATGAAGCGATTCGTCCGACCTCGGCGATGCGGGATCCTGAATCCGTGAAAGAGTTTACGACACGGGATCAATATCGTCTATATAAACTGATCTGGGATCGGTTTATGGCTAGCCAAATGTCCTCCGCCGTGCTCGATACCATGTCGGTCGACATCGCCGCAGGCGATGCTACTTTTCGTGCAGTAGGCTCTAAGATTCGCTTTCCAGGGTTTATGAAGGTGTACGTTGAGGGCAATGACGATGGAACGACGGATGATGAGAAGTTTTTACCGCCTCTTAAGGCAGGAGATGTGCTAACGACCGAAGAGATCGATCCTAAGCAGCACTTCACCCAACCGCCTCCACGGTACACTGAGGCTCGTCTGGTGAAAACGCTGGAGGAACTTGGCATAGGACGTCCAAGTACTTATGCGCCTACGCTGGAAACGATCCAGAAGCGCGGCTACGTGGCGATAGAAGAGAAAAAGTTCATGCCTACTGAGCTCGGTGAGCTCGTCATCGAACAGATGGAGCAATTTTTCCCGGAAATCCTTGACGTTGAATTTACCGCACACATGGAGGAAGACCTAGACCATGTGGAGGAAGGCTCTGAGGATTGGGTCCGAGTGCTTGGTCAATTTTATGAGTCCTTCGAGAAGCGGCTCGTTGTCGCTGAGGAAGAAATGAAGGAAATTGAAATTGAAGATGAGGTCTCTGATGAAATTTGCGAAAAATGCGGAAAACCGCTCGTATACAAGCTAGGACGTTTCGGCAAATTTCTGGCCTGCTCGGGATTTCCGGAGTGCCGGAACACCAAGCCGATCATCAAAGATATCGGGGTGACCTGTCCGAAATGCAAAGAGGGACATGTGGTCGAACGGCGCAGTAAAAAAGGCAGAGTATTCTACGGATGTGATCGCTACCCGGAATGTGATTTTGTGTCATGGGATAAGCCATCACCGAAGCCCTGCCCGAAATGCGGCTCCTTAATGATTGAGAAGCGCAACAAACAAGGGGGAAAATTACAGTGCACGGCCTGCGATCATACAGAGGCCATCGAGGAGAATGATGAAGGAACAGATTAACTTCTGAGAAGGCTACATCAGGGTATTTTTGGGGGGATTTGATTGACTAACAGCAATAAAGTAACCGTCATAGGCGCCGGTTTGGCCGGCAGCGAAGCGGCCTGGCAAATAGCGAGCCGTGGTATCCCTGTGGTATTGTATGAAATGCGTCCGGTCGTGAAAACGCCGGCGCATCATACGGATCAATTTGCCGAGCTGGTGTGCAGCAATTCGCTGCGTGCTAACGGATTGACGAATGCCGTCGGTGTTCTTAAAGAGGAAATGCGGCTGCTAAATTCGCTTGTACTCGGCGCAGCGGACCGCAATGCGGTACCGGCCGGGGGGGCGCTAGCCGTCGATCGCGACGGCTTCTCAGGTGAGATTACGCGCACTCTTCGAGAGCATCCACTTATTGAAGTAATCAACGAGGAAATTACCGAGATTCCGCAAGATGGCATCGTCGTCATCGCAACGGGCCCGCTCACGTCTCCGGCACTTTCGGAGCAAATCCGGCGGCTGACCGGCGAAGACTATTTCTATTTCTATGATGCCGCCGCTCCGATCGTGGAGAAGGAGTCCATCGATATGAACAAGGTCTATCTCGCATCCCGTTACGATAAGGGCGAGGCGGCCTACCTAAACTGTCCGATGACAGAGCAGGAGTTTGACGCATTTTATGAGGCATTAATATCTGCAGAGGTAACGCAGCTTAAGGAGTTTGAAGAAGAGGTCTATTTCGAGGGCTGCATGCCGATCGAAATCATGATGCGCAGGGGCAAACAAACAGCGTTGTTCGGGCCGATGAAGCCGGTGGGCTTGGTCAATCCGCATACCGGAGCACTACCGTATGCCGTCGTACAGCTCCGTCAGGACAATGCAGCGGGGACGCTGTACAATCTTGTGGGTTTCCAGACTCACCTGAAGTGGGGCGAACAGAAACGCGTATTCTCCATGATCCCAGGTCTGGAGAATGCCGAATTTGTCCGCTATGGCGTGATGCACCGCAACACGTTCATCAATTCTCCAAAGCTGATGCTCCCGACGTATCAACTGAAAGCACGGCCGCAGCTCTTTTTTGCCGGTCAAATGACAGGCGTCGAGGGCTATGTCGAGTCGGCCGCTTCCGGCCTGATCGCCGGCATCAATGCTGCACGCTCCGCAATGGATCAGGAGGGAATCGTATTCCCAGAGGATACGACGTTCGGCAGCATGGCGCGGTACATTACGACCGCTGATTTTGAACACTTCCAGCCGATGAACGCCAACTTCGGCTTGTTCCCTAAGCTGGACACTCGCTACCGTAAAAAAGCAGAGAAAAACGAAGCGCTCGCAAAGCGCGCCCTTGATAGCTTAAAATCCTTTATGACAGAAGAACGGTTGGGATAACGACCGTTTTTTTGCCTTTATTCCGCGAAACGGAATCCGGCCACACACGTAAGTCATAACATAGAACTAGCGTCAAAAAGTGAGTCCAAAGCACCGAAGCCCAGGCGCATTCCCGAAGGGAACAGCCCTCCAAGCACGAAGCTCGGGCGCATTTCCCGAAGGGAAACAGCCCTCGCAGGAGCGTCTCAGTAACTCTCACGTTATCTAAGCTTTCCAGGTAACCCGGGAGCGCCAAAAGTAAGACGTACCCGAAGGGGGAAAAGCGTTCCACGCACGAAGTCCGGGGCGTATTCCCCAAAGGGGAACAGCCCTCGCAGGAGCGCCTCTCCCCCTCTCACGTTGGTCCAGTTTGCGGGTATCCAAAGGGCAGCAGGCCCTTGGGGCCCTCCCTTACAGTAAGGGAGGGTTTGGGAGGGTTGAGACCACCACAAAATTGAAAGGAAGCGAAACCATGATTCCTACATTTCATGCAACAACCATTTGTGCGGTCCGCCACAATGGTAAAGGAGCCATAGCCGGTGATGGCCAAGTTACGTTTGGCGAAAGCGTCGTCATGAAGCAAACCGCTAAGAAAGTTCGTCGATTGTATCGTGGGCAGGTGCTGGCCGGATTTGCCGGTTCTGTTGCCGATGCCATAACACTGTTCGAAAAATTCGAAGGCAAGCTAGAGGAGCATCATGGAAATCTGCAAAGGGCTGCCGTAGAGCTGGCTAAGGATTGGCGGCAAGACCGTGTGCTTCGCAAGTTAGAGGCACTTATGATTGTAATGGACCGTTCCGGCATGCTGCTTATTTCTGGGGGGGGAGAAATTATCGAGCCGGATGACGATATTTTAGCGATCGGATCGGGAGGCAATTTCGCGCTATCCGCCGCTCGGGCGTTAAAACGACATTCCCAAATGGAAGCCAAGGATATCGTGCGTGAATCTTTGCAGATTGCTTCGGAAATATGCGTTTATACAAACAGCAACATTATTGTGGAGGAGCTTTAATAAAGTATTTTTGATGAAGCAAAGATGGGAAAAATATTTCTCGGGAGGGACGTATCTTGACTGACATAAATCTAACCCCAAGACAGATTGTTTCCGAATTGGATAAATATATCGTTGGACAGAAGAAGGCGAAGAAATCCGTTGCCGTTGCCTTAAGAAACCGATATCGGCGCAGCCTTCTTACCGAAGAAGTCCAGGATGAAATCGTACCTAAAAATATACTGATGATTGGTCCGACAGGGGTCGGCAAAACGGAAATCGCACGTCGCCTCGCAAAACTTGTAGGAGCCCCTTTTATAAAAGTGGAGGCGACTAAATTTACAGAAGTGGGGTATGTGGGCAGAGATGTAGAATCCATGGTCCGGGATTTGATCGAAACCGCAATTCGTACTGTTAAGCTAGAACGTACCGAGAAAGTGAAGGATAAGGCGGAAGAACTAGCTAATGAACGCCTTGTCCAAATTCTTGTTCCGTCTGCCAATAAGTCTAAAAATGGGCGTAATCCCTTTGAAATGCTGTTTGGGGGAGGGAACCAAAATCCTTCAAACACGGTTCAGGAAGAGGAGGAAGACAGCGGACTCACAGAACGACGCCGTCAAGTTCGTTTTAAGCTGCTGGCAGGTCAACTCGAAAATGACATCGTTGAGGTTGAGGTGGAGGATACCGCACCAACCATGATGGATATGTTCGCTGGTCAAGGCAATGATCAGCTGGGTATGAATATGCAGGAAATGTTCGGAAATCTTCTACCACGGCGGACTAAGAAAAGAAAGCTGTCAATTAAAGAAGCACGCAAGGTACTAACCCAAGAGGAAGCAGCAAAACTCATCGACCAAGATGATTTGATTCAAGAAGCGGTTACACGTGCGGAACAAACAGGAATCATCTTTATCGATGAAATTGATAAGGTAGCTAGCCGTGGTCAAGGCTCTGGACCTGATGTCTCACGTGAAGGTGTACAAAGAGATATTCTCCCGATCGTGGAAGGCTCGACGGTGATGACGAAATACGGGCCAATTAAAACGGATTACATTTTATTCATAGCTGCCGGAGCATTCCATATTGCCAAGCCGTCTGATCTCATTCCAGAGCTGCAGGGACGGTTTCCTATACGGGTAGAGCTAAGCAGCTTAACGCTGGAGGATTTCGTATCGATCTTAACGGAACCGAAGAACGCTTTGACTAAACAATACATCGAACTTCTGCGAACAGAGGATGTGGAGATTGAGTTTTCGGATGAAGCCATTCGGGAGATCGCTAGAATAGCCGCAACTGTGAATACGAATACGGAGAATATCGGGGCACGAAGACTTCATACCATTTTGGAAAAACTGCTGGAGGACTTATCCTTCGAGGCACCGGAACTGACGCTAGAGAAGATGATCATCACTCCAGAGTATGTTAGGGAAAAATTAGGAGATATTGCCCAGGATCGAGATTTGAGTCAATTTATTTTGTAGAGATTATTCATTTTAACAAGACAGGACCCAAGGTTTGTTTTTGGGTCCTGTCTTTTTTTTCACAATTCCGACAAAACATTTACCTCTAACCTAGGAAAAAAGGGTCGGTTTTGATTTATTCCGACAAATTACATAGTTATTGATTTGATTGAAATTTGTCGAATCTTGGGGGTTTTATAGAAAATATTTCAAAATGAGCAATAAATAACGTAAATATCTGTAAAGATAGGGCTTTTTTCTTATTGTAATAATGTCGAATCTCCTTGAAACTTAGGATATATGACATTACAAACTTGTTTCCAAACCTAGGACGTTAGAAAGACAATTATTAGCAATATTTTGTCGAAAAAAGAGGGATTATTAGCTTTTTGTTGAATAATTAATCATTACATAGTCTATAAGTTCAAGGGGGGGAATTAAGTGCAATTGTTGAATGGGTTGGGGTACCAAAGACTCGAAACGGCAATACAAGCCTCCAATCTTCGAAAAGGGGTTATTACCAATAATATCGCGAACAATGACACCCCTTATTACAAGCGTTCGAGCGTCTCTTTTGAAAGTCTGCTGCAAAACGAAATGAATGGTGATATGCCTGAACTCCAAGGAAGAAGAACTGATTATAGGCATTTTGTCATAGGCCCTTCGATGGATGTTCCGGAGCCTAAAGTCACCACGGATCAAACTACAGCGATGAACAACAACCAGAATAACGTTGATATCGAAAGTGAAATGAGTCAGCTCGCAGAAAACCAACTACGCTATAACTCCTATATCGAGCAGCTCAACTATATGATCAAAATGAAACGTACTGCAGTAGAAGGGAGATAATCGACATTGAGTATTAGCGACAGCTTCAGCATTAGTTCCTCTGCATTAACCGCGCAACGGCTCCGTATGGACGTCATTGCCTCAAATATTGCCAATGCCGACACAACTAGAGCAAGAGTAGAGAATGGCCAGGCAATACCGTACCGACGCAAGGTTGTCGTTATGGCCCCTAAGGAATTGGATTTTGAAAGCACCTTAAGCAACGCGATGGACGGCTACAAGGGTCAAGGTGTCAAAATCACAAAAATCCAAGAAGATCCTGCTCCACTTGTACCTGTATACAACCCTACGCATCCTGATGCTGATAGCAAAGGTTACGTATACATGCCAAATGTTGACAAACTAAAAGAAATGGTAGATATGATGTCAGCCTATCGATCCTATGAAGCTAATGTCACAGCTTTAAATACAACCAAAGCGATGATAACTAAAGCACTGCAAATAGGTAAATAGACCTTTATAATTTTGTTGCTAGGAGTGTTGACCATTGATAGAAAGATTGAATTTTGATACTACTAAGTCACTGGGGGGGGTTGACTCCCTTAATAAGACGACTCAGTCGCCCACCCCTGCAGAGTCAATTAAGCAATTCAGCTCTTTTCTTAACGATGCATTAGACGGAGTAGCCGCACAGGAGACGAACGCACAACAAGTTAATAACCAGTTTATGCTGGGAAAAGTGAATGCCGACCAGATGATGATCGCCTCGGAGCAAGCTTTGTTAAGTTTGCAATTGACTACGCAAGTCCGTAATAAAGTGATAGAAGCTTATCAAGAGATTATGCGTACGCAAATTTAATGACTTTTAATGCTTCGGATGAGGTGACATTGTGAATGAGAGAATTGCACAGTATCGGGATCGAATAACCGGGTACTGGAACCAGTTTAGCAAAAAACAGAAAACATTATTGATATCGACAATAGCTATTATCCTGTTAGCCATCATTTTGCTGACGATCCAGTTTTCCAAAACAGAGTATGATGTGGCATTTACGAATTTGGATTCCACTGATGCAGCGGGTATCGTCAAATATTTGGAATCCGGAAGTATTCCTTATAAGCTGGGTGAAGACGGGAAAACAATATCCGTTCCTACCAAGGATGTATCTCGCGTGAAAGTTGATGTTGGTTCGCAAGGAATAGTAAAGAGTGGTTCCATCGGTCTCGAATCATTTGATGAAAGCTCATCGCTTATCGGTATGACGGATAACGAATTCAATGTTAAGTATAAAAATGCCCTTAACGGTGAAGTGGAACAGTTGCTTAAACGGATGCAGGGTGTAGATGATGCCAAAGTCCTAATCAATCTACCGTCCGAAAACGTATTTGCGAGCCCTGATGAACAAGAGAAGGCTACCGCTTCGATCGTCTTAACCTTCAAGGCTGGTTATCGACCAGACCAGGAAGCAATTGATGGATACTTCAACTTGGTAAAGACATCAGTTCCGAACCTGCCAATCGAAAATATCTCGTTGTCTTCCAGTGATGATACTGTATTGCTAGCAACTGGACATGGCGGTAAATCAGGCTCATTAACTACGGCGGTTCAAGAGAACATGGCTCTTCAGAAAAAATTTGAAAGTGATGTTCGTCAGAGTGTGAAACAATTCTTATCCAAATTAACGGGTCCTGAGAAAATTGAAGTTTTGGTTGCCTCCAAACTGAATTTTGATCAAGTAACCCAAAAGGATAATCTTGTTCAGCCGGTTGATACAGACAATATGAAAGGGATTGAAATCAGCGCCCAAAAGGTTCAAAAAAGCTATACCGGCGCTGCAAACCCGACTAGCGGTGTGCCAGGAACCGGCCAACAGGACGTAGTTAACTATCCTTCAGCGGAATCGTCCGGAGGTTCTTCCTCAGAGGAATCATCCTCAACAATTAATTACGAGGTTAACCGGATTACTAAGGATATCGTAGCTAGTCCATATGTTATAAAAGATTTAACCATTAACGTAGCCGTTGAACCACCTGCAGGTCAACAAACTTTAGATGAAACAACGCGATCGGCCATCGAGAATATATTGAAGAACATCGTTGGTTCGTATTTGGCAGATTCCGGAACTACTTATACAGACGCAGATCTACAGAAAAAAGTTTCGGTTTTCTCGCAACCTTTCCAAAATAATATAGAAGAAGCTAAAGGGCTAACTCTTTCGAATCCGCTAGTATGGGGAGTCGGCGCTGCGGCATTGCTTGCACTAGCTGGCATCGGTTTTATTCTGTACCGTCGCCGCCGCAAAAACATGGTAGAGGAAGAAGAAATTCCGTTGCCTCTTACACCAGAATTTCCGTCCATTAATTTGGATTCTGTCACTAATGAAAACCAAGTGCGCAAACAACTCGAAACACTGGCCAAGAAAAAGCCGGATGAATTCGTCAACTTGCTTCGCACCTGGCTGGCTGACGAATAGAGGTGAATGCATTGTCAAAATCAACAACTAGCCCTGGATTAACTGGAAGACAGAAGGCAGCTATTTTACTAATCACATTGGGCCCTGAAGTGTCTGCTCAAATATTTAAGCATTTACGTGACGATGAAATCGAACAGTTAACGCTGGAGATTGCTAATGTCCGCAAGGTGGATAATACGGAAAAAGAAATGATTATGGCTGAGTTTCATCAGATCTGTCTAGCGCAGGAATATATCACTCAAGGTGGTATTAATTACGCTAAAGAGATTCTGGAGAAAGCTCTTGGACAAGCCAAAGCGTTCGACATTATCAACCGTTTAACCGCAACTTTGCAGGTCAGACCGTTTGACTTTGCACGGAAGGCCGAACCTAATCAAATTCTTAACTTTATTCAGAATGAAAATGCCCAGACTATTGCTCTCGTCTTATCTTACTTACAGTTTGAACAAGCGGCGACAATTCTGTCCTCGTTGCCTCAAGAGAAGCAAGCTGAAGTTGCTAGAAGAATCGCTGTGATGGACAGTACTTCCCCGGAAGTAATATCGCAAGTGGAACGAGTTCTGGAACAAAAGCTTTCTGCTACTGTAACGCAAGATTATACGAGCGCAGGCGGTATCGAGTCGATCGTACAAATCTTGAATGGTGTTGATCGTGGTACGGAAAGAACCATCCTTGATTCTTTGGAAATTCAGGATCCGGAACTTGCCGAAGAGATCAAAAAGCGCATGTTTGTGTTCGAAGACATTGTCAATATCGACAACCGTTCTATTCAACGAATTATTCGCGATATCGAAAATGCCGACCTACAGCTTGCGCTCAAAGTGGCCAGCGAGGAAGTGCGCGAAGCCGTTTTCCGCAACATGTCGAAACGGATGTCCGAGACTTTCAAGGAAGAAATGGAATACATGGGACCTGTTCGGCTGCGTGATGTTGAGGAAGCACAGACTCGCATCGTAGCTACGATACGCAGACTGGAAGAAGCTGGTGAGATTATTATCGCTCGCGGCGGAGGAGATGACATTATTGTCTAACTTGATAAAAGTATCGCAATATGTCCCAGTCGAAATATTGAAGCAGCTAAACTTGGCCAAAAATCATGTGCCTTTTGCGGAACGCCAATCTTATGAATCTTTTAGTGAAGAAAATAACTTACCTTCTCCCGAAGATACCGCCGCTGAGGAGACAAGACGTCAAATGCTGGAAGATGCCAAAGAATTTGCGGAACGGCAAATACGTGAGGCGTCGGAACAAGCAGAGAACATTCTTGCCGAAGCCCGTGAGCAAATTGAGGCTTGGTGGCAAGAACGTCGCCAGCAAGACGAACATCTGATAGAGGCAGTGAAATCGGAAGGCTTCAATCAAGGGTTTGAAGAAGGTAAAGTACAAGCGGAGCAAGACTTGCAGGTAAAGATCGATGAGATGATGGGTGAGGCTGAGGAAGTGCTTCAGCAGGCTTATGTAGAAAAACAACGCATTATTCAAGAAGCTGAGCCCTTTTTGGTAGAGTTAAGCTGTGCGATTGCTGAAAAGATAATTGATAAACAGTTGGAATTAGAGCCAGGCTACGCAACAGAGCTCATTAAGAAAAGTCTGGCTAGGAAACGGGAGCAAGGTGTGCTCACACTTTGTGTAGCTCCAAGTTATTTCTCGTTTGTGCAAGCTGCTAGAGAAGAACTTAGTTTGTCGATTGATTCTCAGGCTGAGTTGCAAATTTTGCCGGACCCGACGGTTAAAGACCGCGGCTGCGTGATTCGTTCAGCCTTTGGAAGCATTGATGCTAGGATCGATACCCAGCTAACGGAGATAAAAAAAGAACTGCTGCGGATTTCACTGCAGGCCGAGGAGCGGGGACAGCTGAATGACGACACTGAACGCTGAACGTTACAAAGATTATCTGAGGCAGCTTGACCCCGTTCGGATTAATGGCAAGGTCACACAGGTTATCGGCCTCATGGTAGAGTCGGAAGGCCCTGATGCAAGCATAGGCGACGTTTGCTACATATATCCCAGCAAAGCTTCGCAGCCCTTGCAAGCGGAAGTCGTTGGATTTCGGGACAATAAAGTCCTCTTGATGCCGCTTGGTGACCTGCAATCGATCGGCCCGGGATGCGATGTGGTTGGTACAGGGAAACCTTTAACGGTACAAGTTGGATCCGAGTTGCTAGGAAAAGTACTTGACGGGCTTGGACAACCGCTTGATGGTTCTTTGATACCGTCCCGAATGGGACATTATTCTACATCTAATAAGCCGATGAACCCTCTAAATCGGCCGAGGGTTTCTGAACCGATAAGTATTGGGGTAAGAGCCATCGATGGACTATTAACAATCGGCAAAGGGCAACGAGTTGGGATATTTGCAGGTTCTGGCGTAGGGAAGAGTACGTTGATGGGGATGATTGCCCGAAACACCTCTGCTGACGTAAATGTCATTGCACTGGTTGGTGAACGTGGCCGTGAGGTTCTCGATTTCATCGAGCGAGATCTTGGACCAGAAGGGTTGGAAAGGTCTGTGGTTATTGTAGCTACCTCTGATCAGCCGGCGCTCATTCGGATTAAAGGTGCTCTTATTGCCACTTCAATCGCGGAGTATTTTCGGGACAGAGGCTTGAACGTCATGCTGATGATGGACTCCGTAACCCGTTATGCGATGGCGCTGCGTGAAGTTGGGCTCGCTATAGGTGAACCTCCTGCTATGCGAGGTTACACACCATCAGTCTTTGCAGCACTTCCAAAATTAATGGAAAGGGCTGGAACTGGCCCGACAGGTTCGATTACTGCTTTTTACACCGTACTGGTTGACGGCGATGATATGAACGAGCCGATAGCTGATGCGGTGAGGGGGATATTGGACGGGCATATCGTTCTTAATCGGAGTATCGCGAACAAAGGTCATTTCCCGGCCATCGACATCTTAGCCAGTATTAGCCGGGTAATGAAAGATATCGTGCCGGAGGAACTAAACGACGCTGCCGAAAATTTAAAACGGTTGCTCGCAGTATACAAAGATTCAGAGGATTTGATTAATATCGGTGCCTATCAGCAGGGCTCTAACGCAGATATTGATGAAGCCATCGGTTATATCGGAAGTATATGGAATTTCACAAAACAGAAAGTGAATGAGAAGGTAACGCTAGCTGAAGCGCAACAACGTTTAATTTCCGAATTTTCAAGGAGATGACCTTTAAAGGATGAAGTTCCGTTACGTCTATCAAAAAGTCGTTGATTTAAAATCTAACGAAAAGACGCAGGCTGAATGGATGCTATCTGCCGCTGTGGGGCAACTACAGTTGGAGCAGCACTCACTGGATCAATTGTTTGAGGAGCAGTCCAAAACCGCTTCCGTGATTCAGTCACAAATGGAAAATTGTGCGCCGATGAACAAGTTGCAGGAACTGCAGCGGTATATGGAAAGTATTGAACAAGCCATAACCCGCAAAATCAGTGATGTAAAACGTGCGGAAATAAATGTAGAAAACAAAAAAATGATTTTAAACGGCAAGATGCTGGACGAAAAGGTTTGGTTAAAAGCGAAAGAAAAAGCCAGGGATAAATTTCAGCACGAAATGCTTCTTCGGGAACAAAACGAGCTGGATGAAATGGCTACTGTCCGGTTCGCCATGAGAGCCCGTTAAAGCGGGTGATTAAAATGGGCTTTTCGAAGGAGGGATAGGAATGGCTAAAACCGAACTGGATGACGAGTTGGAAGAAGAATCAGGTGGGGGATTCTCAAGATTTCTTTTCTTTGTAACACCGATTCTTTTTACGGTAGTTCTTCTCGGAGTTCTGCTGACTTTGTTTAACATCAATTTTCGAAACACACTGATTAGTATAGGAAATGACATTCCGATTATTAAGAACCTTGTTCCTGATCCTGAGCCTTCAGGGGCTAAAGATCAGAAGACTGGAAGTGAGAAAAAGCAGGAAGAAAGCACAGATGCAACGGTAAAGAAGCTTAAAGACCAATTAGCTAAGCAGTCGGCAGATTTGCAAGCATCTAATAAGCTGGCAACTGATCAAGAAAGCAAAATGAAGAAGCTTCAGGATGATCTTAACGCGGCACAGCAGCAGAAGAGTTCCGAAGAACAGGCTACCCGAGCGGAATCATATCAAAAAGAAGTCAAAAAACTTGCACAACTATATTCAGAAATGAGTCCGAGTAAAGCGGCGGCAATCTTTGATAAATTGACTGAGGACGAGACCCTGCAAATGTTAAGCATTATGAGTAGCGAAAGTAAAGTTGCGATTCTTGAGAAGATGGATCCGCAAAAGGCTGCTGATATCTCTATCAAACTGAAAGATGTTAAGCCAGCAGATGATTTGGCAATCGCAGCATTGCAATCCCGGCTCAAAAAAGAAGCAGCTTCTAGTGCAGTTACATCTACCGGGGGAAACGGGTTGGACGAACAACAATTAAAACAGACATTCTCCACCATGTCGGCCGAGGCAGCAGCAAAGCTTGTCTTGCAGACCTATAAGGTAAGCCCGGATAAGGCGTTAAAAATTATGAAATCGGTTGATGATTCTACTCGGTCCAAAATTTTGGCATCTATGACTGAAAGTGATGAGAAGGCATCTGTAAAAATTTTGAACCTGCTTTTAGCAAAATAAATTAAGAAAAGCAATAATACGGAGACTTGAAGGGAGGTGAAAAAGATATGAGTCAAACAGTACCTAGTTTATCAACGGGGAAGGCTTCTAACGGCCTTTGGTATGGCTCTGCCGGGAAGGCAAATTCTGGTCAAAAGGCTCAAGCTTTCGACCAGACACTAATTTCCATGCTTTTAGGAAATGCCAAACTACAAGAAGGTCAGGTTTCTGTACAACTGCTGGCACTATCAGGTATGCAAGGGGCAAACGGCAACGCTGAAGAAGAAGGAACTTTGGAAACTTTGACTTCACTGATTGAGGGTTTGCTGCAGAAGCTTCCTGAATTGGATGATGCGCTTCAAGATAATTCCTCTCTACTTGCTGCGTTACAAGGATGGCTTCAAAACTTTCAAAATTTGATGCAGCCAAAAGCTGGTGTAGAAACTCAGACAAGTGGTGAGCAATCAACAGAAGTTCCGGAACTTCCAGCTCTAGCGCAGCATTCAGAAACGATTCGTTTTGCCTTGCAAGATGCTCTGGTGCAATTACTTGCTGCGGTTTCTTCCGGTGAGCAGGCGACGGTCGCAGCTACATCAAGCCAAACAGGCTCCTTACTTGAATCGTTGCAAAGTTTGCTTCAAGATCTTCCAGATACCAAAGACGCCAAACAAGCTGATAGCAAAAATGAATCCAAAGCTGTTCAACAAGCCATAACGGTTGTGGAAAAAGGAGCACAAAGCGGTAGCAAAGGAAATCTTGAGACAAACGGCGATTCTCAGAAAAATAACAACACACAGTCCGTACTTGCAGCAAATCAGAAGTCAAATGCAATGGAAGGCAAATTTACTGTTGTTGATGCGGCCCAGCTCACTGAGGATGGGATTGCTACGGAAGGCAAATTAAACGACAATGATAGCCCTCTTCAAACAGGAAATGTGGTAACTGCAGGCCAACTGGTGCTACGTGATAATGGAACTGCTCCAGTGAAACATGCATCCCAACCAATTCCGGTTGAAAATTTTGGTAAGGAAATGAGCGGCTTTCTCGTTAACAAGCTGGAAATTGTTAAGCTACAGGGGATGTCTGAGGCAAGGATTACCCTTTACCCAGAGCATTTGGGACATGTTGACGTAAAAATTACGATGCAAGGAGGTCAACTTGTAGCTCAATTTGTAACAGAGCATGCATTTGCCAAAGAATCGTTGGAACAGCAGATGGCTCAATTGCGATCAGCACTCCAATCCCAAGGTTTGCAGGTCAGCAAATTGGAGGTTACGCAGAACAGCTCTTTATCCTCGCATATGTATCATGACGGACGCCAATCTGGCAATGGAAATGGACATCAGCAAACGAGCAAACGCCGTACCTCGACAGAAGATGATGCGATAGCGATTAATGACTTGAATGAAGAGTGGAATGAATGGGTTGCGGAGGTAAGAGCCAAGGAACAAAGTTACGGAAGCTCCTTTGTTGCCAGAGCATAGGAAGAAAGGAGGGAGTCTAGTGGCAGATAGCAACTATCCGCTGGTAATGTGGCCCAATTATTCACAAAGCAATGTAGAGAAAGCAGCAAAGAAAAGTAACCAATTAGGTAAAGATGATTTCCTGAAGCTGATGATGGCTCAGATGCAGTATCAGGATCCGTTATCCCCTATGGACAACAAAGATATGGTAGCTCAGATGGCTCAGTTTACTTCAGTTGAGCAGCTGACGAACATTGCTAAACAAATTACGGATTTGGGTCAGTCTCTGGGAAGCGAATCCGGTCTTATCGGGAAGCAGGTTAGCTGGAACAGTGAAACCAAAACGGGAAATTACGATATAAAGACCGGAAAAGCGGAAGTCATCAAGAAGAAGGAAACCGGAATCGTCGAGTCCATTATTATTCGCGATGGTGTCCATTATGTGAAAATCGGGGATAAGGAAATCAAAATTTCCGAGATCGAGCAGGTGGAAAACCAACCGGTCAAGGATGACAAGACGGACGGGACTGACAAGACTGGTGAGCAGGCGCAGGGAGCTGATAATTCATGAATGCTCCGATAAAAGTTGGACAACTGTATCCAGGGTGTATCCAGCCGAACGGTTTGTCGCCAGCAAAAAGTACTTCGCATGTGGATTCGGGTCAGAAAACAACTGCTTTTAAGGATATGCTGCAAAATCAGCTAATTCATTTCAGCAACCATGCGGTGAAACGTCTGGAGCAGCGAGGTATTACAATCCGACCGGAACAGCTTGATCAGATTGAATCCGCCATCAACAATGCTGCTGCCAAAGGTGCCAAAGATTCGCTCATATTAATGAAAGATATGGCCCTTATTGTGAATGTAAACAATAGAACCGTTGTGACGGCTATGGACGGAAAAAGTATGAAGGATAATGTTTTCACACAGATCGATAGCGCAGTCATTATTTCTTAATCGGCTGGACCGGTTACGGAAAGCCGAGAACGCCGTGGATCGACTGAAACGGCTTCAAGTCATTTTTTCAATGGGAGGTAAGAAAATAAATGTTAAGATCTATGTATTCGGGCGTATCCGGGATGCGCGGGTTTCAAACAAAGCTTGACGTCATCGGTAACAACATTGCTAACGTCAACACAATAGGCTTTAAATCGGGACGCGTTATGTTTAAGGACATTATGAGCCAGACTGTTTCAGGCGTAACCCCACCGGCAGAAGGAGAGACTGGTGGCGTCAATGCGAAACAAATTGGACTTGGTGTGTCCATCGGTTCTATCGACACATTACATACCGGTGGTAGCGCAATGACAACAAATAATCCGCTCGATTTGCGTATTAATGGAGATGGCTTTTTCCTAGTGAAATTGTCCGCTGATCAAGAGGTCCCATTCCTAACACGGGCCGGAGACTTCCACATGGACGCTTCTCGTCAGTTGGTTACTTCCGACGGATTGCTTGTATGTGACTCAGGTGGAGCTCCAATCCAACTTGGTGAAGATGTTACAGCATTTTCAATTGCACAAGATGGTACTATCGTGCAGAAGATGGCCGATGGCGGTACTGAGCCTGGTGTACAAATCGGTATTGGAAAAGTAACGAATCCTGAAGGGCTTGAGAAAATTGGAGGTAATCTGTACCGGATGACCCTGAATGCCGATACAAATGAACTTACGCCTACAACTGCCAACAATGCAGAAGTAGGAACAGGAGCAATTATCGCGGGGCAATTGGAAATGTCTAACGTCGATCTGACTGGCGAATTTACAGAGATGATTGTTGCACAACGTGGTTTCCAAGCCAATTCACGTATCATTACTACATCTGATGAAGTGTTGCAGGAAGTTGTTAACCTCAAGCGTTAAAGTAAGCCTTAGCGGGGGAGGATAACTTCCTCCTCCGATATACTGTCCCGTTACTTCTTAGGAGGGGTATCATGATTTCTCTAACACGCTTAAACGGTTCTCAGATGTGGCTAAACGCTATTATGATCGAGACCGTGGAAGAAACACCGGATACTTACGTGACCCTTGTAACGGGCAAGCGTATGATCGTGCTGGAGAAGGCGGCCGATGTGATCGATAAGATCAAGGAGTATTACCAGGAAATCGGCATCCACGCAGCAACAATTAAAGTGCAACAAACGGAGGAATGGTCATGAAGAAAATGGCACCTTGGTTGATAACGATCTTTCTGGCAATCACATTGATCGTATTAGCCGCCTTCTTGCTGATGAATCAAATGAATAAGCCAGCTTCTGGTACAGAAGTAAATGCCGCTGTTCAAAATGTCGCACCGGCAGAAAGTTTGTCAGCAGATGAAATAGTCAAGGTTACCTCGACTATTGATGACATCAAAACGAATCTGTCTGATCCCAATTATGTTGTGGTCATGAATTTCGCGTTTCAGCTCGATAAGGATACTTCAAAAGAAGCCTTTGATAAAATTAAGGACTATAAAATCAAGCCTATTATTATCAAGACGCTTGCTGACACAAAACCGGAAGAGCTGACTGGGGCGCGGGGCAAAGATAACTTAAGCTCAAAGCTGCTCAACCTAATCAACAAGTCGCTGCCGGAAGGGAAATTGATTCAAATCGATATTACTAACTTTATTATGACGACGATCTAGTCAATATCGATCGAAACTGATTTTCTAAGGGGGTGAGATGTTTGGTAGATGTGTTATCGCAGAACGAGATTGATGCGCTGCTTGCCGCGCTGTCATCCGGTGAAATGGACGCAGAGGAACTGAAGAAGGAAGAGACGCAAAAGAAAATACGAGCTTATGACTTTAAAAGAGCCGTGAGATTTTCTAAGGATCATATTCGCAGCTTGACCCGAATTCATGAGAACTTCGCCCGTTATCTCACCACCTATTTCTCGGCGCAGTTACGTACATTCGTGCAAATTAACGTAGTTCAGGTAGAGCAGCTTCCATATGATGAATTCATTCGGTCTATTCCGAAGATGACCATACTTAACATTTTTGAAGCCGAACCGCTTGAAGGAAGAATGGTACTAGAAGTCCATCCCAATGTAGCTTTTGCAATGTTGGATAGACTGCTAGGCGGCCTTGGAACGGCGCCATCAAAGATCGCGTCGTTGACGGAAATTGAGACAATCATCATGGAGCGAATTTTCAGCAGGTGCTTCGAGAGTTTGCAAGAGGCTTGGAAGACGATTGTAGACATTACACCGAGGATGGAAGGGTTAGAAACCAATCCTCAGTTTATGCAGATCGTTTCTCCTAACGAAACGATTGCGCTCATTTCGCTGAGCACTAAAATTGGTGATACCACCGGGATGATTAACTTGTGCATACCTCATGTAGTCATCGAGCCGATTATGCCTAAACTATCGGTCCACCACTGGTTTGTATCCCAGAAAAAATCGCGTATTCCTGAAGAGGTAGATGCGCTTCGCAATCGTGTAAATAAGGCTCAATTACCGATTGTTGCGGAACTTGGCGAATCACAAATTACAGTTCGCGAATTCCTGGGACTTTCCGCCGGTGATGTGATCTCCTTAAATAAGCCGGTCCAAGAAGGATTGCAAATTCGGATCGGTGACAGATTGAAGTATATCGGCAGCCCGGGGACGGTCAAAGACCGAGTAGCCGTACAAATTGATGAAATTGTCAGCGAAGGAGTTGAGGAACTTGACGAGTAAAGATTATTTGTCCCAAGAGGAGATCGACGCCCTTCTGAAACAAGCTAATCAGGAGCCAACATCGGGCCCTACGATTGATGATGTTTTATCTCCACTTGAGCAGGACGCCCTTGGAGAGATCGGTAATATCACTTTCGGTAGTGCGGCTACAGCGCTATCTACTTTGTTGAATAAAAAGGTGGATATCACCACCCCCAAAGTTTCCGTTATTACACGCGCTCAGTTTGAATCAGAATTTCCCAAACCTCATGTAGCGATTCACGTTGAATATGTTGATGGATTCGAAGGTATGAATTCTCTAGTAATTAAAACGAAAGACGCTCAGGTTATTGCTGATCTTATGCTCGGTGGAGATGGTAATCCTGCAGAGGAAGAACTGAATGAAATTCATATCAGCGCAGTTCAGGAAGCTATGAACCAAATGATGGGTTCTTCAGCTACATCAATGTCGACGATCTTTAACCGGTTTGTTAATATTTCTCCACCAGGAATTGACATTCTGAATATGTCAAATGGACATGGTTTAGGAAGCTTACCACCAGCTGATCCTTTAATAAAAATTTCGTTCCGTTTGACAATCGGAGATTTGATCGATTCCACGATCATGCAGTTGCTAACAGTAAAATTTGCTAAAGAGATGGTGGATAGCCTTATCAGTGGTTCTAATTCGGAACAAGCACCTAAAGAGAAGACGGCACCTGCAGCTGCTCGAGTAGCTCAGCCGGCAAATCCAGCACCAGCATATCAGCAGCCGCCTGTACCGCCTCAACCAACGATGATGCAGCCGCCAGTAGATTATCCATACCCGCCACAGGATCGCCCATACAACGGTGAACCTCATCATTACGGGAGTGTTCCGGCGCGCAATTTGAATGTGCAACCTGTACAATTTGCAAATTTTGGGAATGGAACTTTCAGTCAAGTTGATGAAAATAATTTAAATCTCTTGATGGACATCCCGCTTAAAGTCACCGTAGAATTAGGAAGGACCCAAAAGCAAATTAAAGATATCTTGGAACTGTCCCAAGGTTCCATCATTGAACTGGACAAGCTGGCCGGTGAGCCCGTGGATATTTTAGTGAACAACAAGCTGATCGCCAAAGGCGAGGTTGTTGTTATTGATGAAAATTTTGGGGTTCGTGTTACAGATATTGTTAGTCAGTGGGACCGCATTCAAAAATTACAATAGTAGAAGTTTAGGGAGGATTTTAAATCAATGGCAAACCGAATTCTAATCGTAGACGATGCAGCATTTATGAGAATGATGATCCGCGACATTTTGACAAAAAACGGGTTTGAGGTTGTGGGGGAAGCACAAGACGGCGCTCAGGCAGTTGAGAAATTCAAGGAGCTGCATCCTGACCTCATTACGATGGATATCACGATGCCTGAGATGGACGGCATTGCAGCACTGAAAGAGATCAAGAAAGTTGACCCTAACGCCAAAGTTATTATGTGTTCTGCGATGGGGCAACAAGCTATGGTTATCGATGCCATTCAAGCTGGTGCAAAAGATTTCATCGTGAAGCCGTTCCAGTCCGACCGGGTAATCGAAGCCATAAATAAAACGCTAGGATTGTAGGCCTGGTTTATGAACTCAAGTGGGCAACCCCCATACAATGGGGATGTTAACTTATGGGGTAACTTGGTGACGGTCATAGTCGTTCTTGGCCTCATACTTGTTTTAATTGTCGTATTGATTCGTTTTCTTGGGAAAAGAAACCGATTATTAACCCAAAGTCAATCGATCCGTACATTGGGCGCCATCGGTCTAGGACCGAATAAATCACTGCAAGTGGTTGAGATCGGTGGCAGTATCTACCTTATAGGTGTTGGAGAAGATATTTCCCTGGTAGATAAAATATCCGATTCGGCTGAGGTTGCCTTAATGGTGCAGGCTTTTGAGGAAGAGAGGACTGAATTTGCCGGATTTGCTTCCGTCATGTCCGGCTTAATCTCTCGTTTTAAAAAGGAACAACCCCAGGAAGAAGAATTAGAAGGAACAGCTTTTCACGAAGTCTTTCAGTCACAACTGAAAAAGATGCCAAACCGTAAACGGCAAATGGAAGAATTGCTGCAGAATGCAGAAGAACAATCTACAGATCGGTCGAGGGATTCATGAAGAAAAAAGTCATTTTCGTCAGTTTGATGTATGCACTTTTAAGCCTATTTGCTGTCTCTATTGCTTCTGCTGAACCGGTAGATCCAATTCCTAATATCGGGATACAGATCGGGAATTCGGGTGGGCAATCAGGAACTAGTTCGTTATCAATTATTTTGCTTATTACGGTACTTAGCATCGCACCGGCGATTCTCGTTTTGATGACGAGCTTTACCAGAATTGTTGTTGTTCTGGGATTTGTTCGCAGTTCTTTAGGTACACAGCAAATGCCGCCTAATCAGGTTCTTATCGGTTTGGCATTGTTTCTTACGCTGTTCGTAATGAGTCCAACGATCACCACCATTAATCATGATGCATTACAGCCTTACATTAAAGGGGAGATCACCCAGTCGGAAGCTATAAACAAGGCTGCGGTACCCATGAAGAAATTCATGTACTCACATACGCGAACAAAGGACCTTCAGCTCTTTATGGGTTACACCAAACTGGAAAAACCAAAGAGCTATGCGGATATTCCGATTTCAGTCTTAGTTCCGGCATTTGCAATTAGTGAGCTTAAAACGGCATTCCAAATGGGATTTATGATCTTTATTCCTTTTCTGATCATCGATATAGTCGTTTCTAGTGTACTAATGGCTATGGGGATGATGATGCTTCCTCCGGTCATGATATCACTACCATTTAAGGTCTTGCTGTTTGTACTTGTTGATGGCTGGTATTTAGTCGTCAAATCTTTGTTAGTGAGCTTTAACACTTAGAGAAGGTCCGATGCTTTTCACATTCAGGGAGGGGGACTCGGTTCATGAGTTCAGAATTCATAATCGGGTTGGCCGGACAAGCCGTTTACACTGTTTTGAAGATCAGCGCACCGATGCTGGTGATCGCCCTAGTGGTCGGTTTAATAGTCAGCATATTTCAGGCTACGACACAAATTCAGGAGCAAACACTTGCGTTTGTGCCTAAAATCGTAGCTGTTATGATCGCCTTGCTTTTGTTCGGCCCTTGGATATTAACAACGATGGTTGACTTTACCTATGGTATTCTAAACAACCTATCTAATTATATCGGTTAGGCTGAAGCGATTATGGAGATTTTTTTGCAGGGATTTTCTGTTTTTGTACTTATTTTTTGTCGAATATCGTCCTTTTTTGTAGTTGCACCTATCTTTTCTTCTCGAACACTACCAACTACATTCAAAATTGGACTATCGGGGATCGTTTCTTTTTTAGTTCTACTCATTATTGGGTACAATCAGTCGGTTCCATCCGACCTTAACTATATCTTATTTATGCTAAGAGAAGTTTTGATTGGCCTTTTAATGGGATATGTCGCCTTTCTGATATTTGCTGTAATCCAAATGGCTGGCTCCTTCATAGATATCCAGGTTGGGTTTGGAATTGCTAATGTGATCGATCCAATGACAGGGGCGTCCGCTCCAGTACTTGGAAATCTAAAGTATATTGTAGCCACGCTAGTGTTTCTCAGCATTAATGGCCATCATTATTTACTGGATGCGATTATCAGAAGCTTCAATTGGATTCCATTATCGAACAAACTGTTTGAAAAGATTTACGGAGGGGACTTGTCGGGATTTCTGATAAGAACGTTCAGTCAATCATTTCTTTTAGCTTTTCAAATGGCGGCGCCGATCATTGTTGCTTTGTTTGTGACGGACCTCGCGCTGGGCTTTCTAGCCCGCACTGCTCCACAGTTTAATATTTTTGTAATAGGGATTCCAGTTAAAATCATTGTTGGCCTATTAGTTTTGCTAATTTTAGTACCGACCTTTGTTTACGCTTTTCAGTCCTTATTTCAGGTATTGTTTAATTCGTTACACGATTTACTGAGTACAATCGGCCAAAGGCCAAAGTAGGATGGGGGGTCATCAATGGCGTTTCGGTACTCGCTTGATTTGCAATTATTCGCCGGCGAGAAGACGGAAAAGGCCACGCCGAAGAAGCGACAAGATGCCCGTAAAAAGGGGCAGGTGGCCAAAAGCCAGGATTTATCAGGAGCCCTCGTCCTTCTATCTGGATTCCTTTGTCTGACGGCTTTCGGAGGATACATCAAGGAACGTCTTGTGGCCTTGTTTACGGATGTTTTTTATAATCGCCTGACGATGAATGTGACGAAAGAAAGCGTAATGACGATGTTAGGGGATTATGCGATCCAGATCCTTTTGCTTCTTGCTCCAATGTTTCTTGTTGTGATGGTTATGGCAGTTATTGCTAACTATGCGCAGGTTGGATTTATGCTTACGGGTGAGCCTCTGAAGATGAAACTGAGTAAGCTGGATCCGATCAAAGGTTTTAAAAATATATTTTCTATGCGTTCCCTAGTAGAATTTGCTAAAACCTTATTTAAATTAACCATCATTGGCTATATTGTTTATTCAACAATTTGGGGAATCCGAGGCAGCATATCATCGCTAGGCAACATATCTGTAGAGGATACTTTTCATTTTGTTGCTCAGGTGGCGATGAACTTAGGCTTGAAAATATCGGCTGCTTTGTTTGTACTTGCTGCTCTCGATTATATTTATCAAAAGTATGAGCATGAAAAAAGTTTAAGAATGTCTAAACAGGACATCAAGGATGAGTACAAGAAAATGGAAGGCGACCCGATGATTAAAGGTAAAATTCGGGAGCGACAGCGGCGGATGGCCATGCAGCGTATGATGCAGGAAGTACCTAAAGCCGATGTTATCATCACCAACCCGACTCATTTTGCTGTCGCTTTGAAGTATGACGGTTCGAAAATGGATGCTCCTCAGGTGGTAGCTAAGGGCCAGGATTATATGGCACTTCGTATTAAAGAGATTGCTAAGGAGCACGGTGTCATTACGATGGAAAACAGACCACTGGCACGAGCACTGTTTAAGCGAACAGAGATCGGAGATATAATCCCAGCTGATTTGTTCCAAGCAGTTGCCGAAGTGCTGGCTTATGTATATAGAATCAAGGGCAAAATGAAATAGTGCAGGGATCGGAGGGAGAACACCAATGAAAAAATTTAAAGAATTGTTCATCCTTGTTGGTATTATCGGAATCGTCCTGTTAATGATTGTACCGATCCCGACATTGCTGCTGGACATTCTTCTAATCACCAACATATCATTAGCCTTGATGATTTTGTTGGTAGCGATGAATACGAAAGAAGCTTTGCAATTCTCCATTTTTCCAGCAATGCTTCTCATAACAACGTTATTTCGGTTGGCGCTTAATGTATCCACTACAAAACTGATTCTGGGACAGGCCAAAGCTGGTGACGTTGTTGCCACGTTTGGTTCGTGGGTATCCCAAGGGCAGCCTGTTGTCGGTTTTGTCGTCTTCCTGATTCTCGTAGTGGTTCAGTTTATTGTTATTACGAAAGGTTCTGAACGGGTAGCTGAAGTAGCCGCACGCTTTACACTCGATGCGATGCCAGGGAAGCAAATGAGTATCGATGCCGACCTGAATGCTGGTCTGATCAATGAACAACAGGCTCGTGAACGACGTACAAAAATCGAACGTGAGGCTGACTTCTATGGTGCTATGGATGGTGCCAGTAAGTTTGTAAAAGGCGACGCTATTGCAAGTATCATTATCTTACTTATTAATCTCATCGGCGGATTTATCATCGGGATGTCCATTCATGGAATGGGATTCCAAGATGCTTTGTCCACATACTCGATCCTTACTATCGGGGACGGCTTAGTTAGCCAGATTCCGGCACTGCTCATATCGACTGCAGCCGGGTTGATCGTAACAAGAGCCTCTTCGGAAGGAAATCTGGCCGACGATATTACGGGGCAATTATTTACTTATCCGAAGTTAATCTATATCGTGGCCGCAACTATCGCATTGTTAGGATTGTTTACTCCGATTGGAATATGGACTACATTTCCGTTTGCAGGTTTAATGATATTTGCCGCAAGAAGAATGCAGAAAAATATCGACCTTAAGCAAATCGAGCAAGAGCAGCACGAAGAAGAACAGCAAATTGAGGAGGTCCGAAGTCCCGAGAGTGTCATCAACTTGCTCCAGGTTGACCCCATTGAATTTGAATTCGGTTATGGGTTGATTCCATTAGCTGATACTTCACAAGGGGGAGATTTGCTAGATCGAATCATAATGATTCGGCGCCAATGTGCGCTTGAAATGGGGCTTGTCGTTCCGGTTATCCGCATTCGCGACAATATTCAACTAAAACCTAATGAATATGTCATAAAAATAAAAGGAAATGTCGTAGGTGGCGGTGAATTATTACTTAATCACTATTTAGCGATGAGTCCAGGGATGGATGACGACTCGATAACAGGAATTGAGACCCAAGAACCGGCTTTTGGACTTCCGGCACTTTGGATTGATGAAATGACGAAAGATCGGGCTGAATTATCTGGGTATACCGTTGTAGACCCACCATCCGTAGTTGCAACACATTTAACAGAAATGATCAAGAAACATGCGCATGAGCTATTGGGCCGTCAGGAAACAAAAGCTCTGGTTGACAACCTTAAGGAAAATTACGCAGTGCTTGTAGATGAACTTATTCCTTCGGTCCTATCAATTGGCGATGTTCAGAAAGTGTTGGCTAAATTGCTGCGTGAGAAGATATCCATCCGTGACATGGTAACCATTTTCGAAACACTTGCGGATTATGGAACGTACACCAAGGACCCTGATGTGCTTACGGAATATGTTAGACAGGCGCTTTCGCGGCAAATCACACAGCAGTATACCCAGCCAGGGGAAACGATGCGAGTCATTACCGTGGGACCAACGCTAGAGAAGAAAATTGCTGAGAGCGTTCAGCAGACAGAACAAGGAAGTTACTTGGCACTAGATCCGGCTTCAACGCAATCGGTATTCCAAAAGCTTTCGGAACAGGTTAATCGTTTGGTTCAGATGGGACAGCAGCCAGTATTACTGACTTCTCCAACGATTCGGATGTATTTACGTCAGGTCATTGAACGGAGTATGCAGGATATACCGGTATTGTCCTATAGTGAGCTAGAACCTAATGTAGAAATTCAAAGTGTCGGGGTGGTCAACTTATGAGAGTGAAAAGATATATCGTCGACACAATGCCTGACGCCATGCTAAAAATCCGAAATGAGCTCGGAGCGGATGCCGTCATCTTAAGCACAAAACAAATGAAAGTTGGCGGTTTCCTTGGGATGTTTCAAAAGAAAAAAATCGAGGTGATTGCTGCTACAGAGAGTGAAGCGCCGACGCCTAAGGCTAAATCTGTTGCTAGACCAACCCCGCAGGCACCGACGGCGCCTGTGGCTCGTCAAACGGTACCGGAAGCTTATCGCAAATCTTCACAATTGGCAGCTTCTATGGCTACTCCAACGGTAGCACTCACGTCTGCAGCCGTAGGTTTAAAGGAAAAACCTGAAATCGCCTTTGATGAGGGGCCTCAGCTTCCGCAGAGCGAACCAAGGCTGGTGCCACGGATTTTGGAAGCGATAGAGGCTTCATCTTCAGTAGCTTCGCCTGCTAGAGAAAAAAAGGTGGAGGAGAAAGCACCTCTTCGCCAAGCTTCATTAAATGTCGAACCAGATCCACGGGAAGAACGGTTGCTTGAAGAAATTAGACAGATGAAGTCTTGGATCAGTCAATTAGCAAAAAATCAGGTGAAAAACGGACGTGATGAACTCCCTGAAGCATTACTAACGATACAGAATCGACTTATGGATCAGGAACTTTCAGTGGAACTGGCCGAAACATGGATCAATGAAATCTACGAAGAATGGCTGGATTCAGGAAAAACACTTAGTGATGGGGAAATAATTGCAAAAATCCAGCGCAGGGCTGCCTCTTTCCTTGATGATCGGATCGGAGAAGGAATTGGTGAAAATACACGTATCGTTTATATTGCCGGACCTACCGGAGTCGGTAAAACGACTACGATTGCCAAACTAGCAGCGGATCAAATTTTTCGGCTCCACAAGAAAGTAGGTTTCATTACAGCTGACACATATCGGATTTCAGCGATAGAGCAACTACGTACCTATGCATCCATCTTGAATGTTCCGATCGAGGTGGTTCAATCTCCGGGAGATGTGCAACGAGCGATGCAGCGTCTTGAACATTGCAATTTGATTCTAATGGATACAGCAGGCCGAAATTATTTGAACGAACTTTTCGTGGCAGAGTTGCATAGTCTTCTTACACCTTCAGATGTGAGTGAGATGTATCTTGTGCTTAGTCTAACTTCTAAATCACATGATATGAGAAAAATTACCGAACATTTCAGTAAATACGGCCTAGACAAAGTTATTTTCACTAAGCTAGATGAAACAGAAAGTGTTGGACCTATCTATAACTTATTAAATGATTACCCACTGAAAGTTTCATATATCACAAATGGTCAAAATGTCCCAGATGATCTGCTTCAGGCAGAACGGGAGTTATTGGTCGACATTCTCTTGGGAGATCGCAATCCATGACGGATCAAGCCCAAGTACTTCGACAACTTGTTTCTTCTCGCGATAGTTCTACGGAACCGTATTTCAAAAAAGGCTCTGCCCGTATATTGACCGTAAGTAGTGGTAAAGGTGGAGTTGGAAAATCAAACTTTACGCTAAATTTTGCATTGGCTCTAAAATCGCTTGGCAGAAAAGTATTGCTGTTCGATGCTGATATCGGTATGGCAAACATTGATGTTCTGATGGGAGTCAGACCACAATACAGCCTGTATCATTTGCTAAAAGGGGAAAAGAGTATTTCGGAAATAATCGAGCTAGGAACTCACGGGCTACCGTTCATTGCTGGAGGTTCCGGTTTAGCAGATTTATTTTCCTTATCGGAAGCTGATTTGAATTATTTTACATCGCAGATTGAAAAAATCTCCGAAGAGATGGACTTCATCATTTTTGATACCGGTGCAGGCTTATCTAAAGAGACGCTCAAGTTTATCACTGCTGCTGATGAGTGCTTGGTGGTCACAACGCCTGAACCTACATCAATTACCGATGCGTATGCGCTAATCAAAGTGGTACATGGCTTGGATGAAATGGTTTCGTTCCGGCTCGTCATCAACCGTGTAACCGGTGAACAGGAAGCTAGGCATGTTGCCGATAAAATCGCGCTGGTTGCCAATAAGTTTCTAGATATGACAATACCAACTCTAGGTTACTTGAGTGATGATACACATGTAGTACAAGCGGTTAAAAAGCAGGTTCCATTTTCTATAGCTTTTCCTGGTTGCATGGCTGCGCAAGATATTCAGCGGTTGGCCATGACATATTTGGATGTTCCACAGGTAAAGCCAAGAGATACTTTATCAGGAATCAAGGGATTTATGCACAGGTGGCTAAAACTAGCAAAATGATTCTGCATGAAGGACAGGGGTGGAACGACGAATGCCTTATCGAATTATGGTAGTAGATGATTCCGCGTTTATGCGAAAAATCATAACAGATTTAATTGAGCAAGAACCGGCTTTCAAGGTTGAGGGTACAGCGAGAAACGGGCGTGAGGCGATTGAGCAAATCGCCGCGCTTTCTCCAGACCTCGTCACGATGGATGTCGAAATGCCGGAGATGAACGGACTGGATGCTTTAAAAGAGATTATGAAGAAACACCCTCTCCCGGTCATCATGCTTTCAGGTATTAATGAACAGGGGGTGAGGGAGACCATCATGGCCCTTGAGCTGGGGGCTTTCGATTTTATTCGTAAGCCTTCGGCAACGACCAGCTCGCATGATATTGACGAGGTTGGTCGCGAGCTGCGTGAGCAGATCAAGGCAGCGATGCTGACGAAGCAGCGCCGGGATGCTCGTGCAGAGGCGCTACGGCAGGTAGTAGCGCCGGAGCTGCCAACGGTTGCCCACAAGGCGGCAGCCGAGGAAGCGAAGCCGCAGGCGCAGATTGCGCCGCCTGCAGCTCCTTTGGAAGCGGCAGCATCGCAGCCGCTTCCCCCAGCGAAGGCGCAAGGTGCCCAGCCTAAGCGCCCAACGAAGACGAGCCTGCCTTCTTTAGACATAAGGCAGGTCTTGGATAAAGCCAAGGCAGCCCCTGGCAAAGGCTTCGGGGAGATGGGGCGGCGTCAGTCCATGACGCCGGAGCGGAATCAGCCGATAGGGGATTCCGAACTAAAAGTCTCAGGGGTCCTTTCCTTAACTCCAAATCCGAACCCGTCGCGAGGGACTGTGCAGGCTGAACCGTCTTTTCTTGGGACATTAAGCGGGACTGAGGCGGCGCGGGAACGGCCTGTAAAGAGTTCTAAAACGGGCTTTACCGATATCGTAGCCATCGGAACATCAACCGGAGGACCTAAAGCGTTAAAAGCGGTCTTGGAGAAAATACCGGCCGATTTTCCAGCTCCGATCGTGATTGTTCAACACATGCCGCCAAACTTCACCAAATCTTTGGCGCAGCGTCTAAACAGTTTGACCGACCTGACCGTCATTGAAGCGGAGGAAGGGATGGAGCTGGTTAGCGGTACGGCCTATATCGCTCCGGGTGGGTTTCATCTAAACGTAGTTCCGGGGGTGGCTGGAGCCTACCGAACACATCTCACGAAGCAGGAGCCCTGCAACGGACATAGGCCGTCGGTCGATGTGATGTATGAATCTTTGCTTCCACTTCAAGCTCTTAAGCGGCATATTGTTCTCCTGACAGGGATGGGCAGCGACGGGGCGAAGGTCATGAAGCGGTTATACGAAGCAGGCGTGACTTCTACCTTTGCCGAGAGCGAGGAGACTTGCGTAGTGTTTGGAATGCCGCGATCGGCAATTGAACTGAAGTGTGTCAGCTATGTTTTACCGTTACATGAGATTGGCCCTAAGCTTGTACAGGTTGTGAAATAACGGAATCTCTTGAAGGAGGTGCCTCACCATGGACATGAATCAATATTTATCCATGTTTATCGATGAGTCGAACGATCATTTGCAATCATTAAACGAAAAAATGCTGGAGCTTGAAAATAACCCCGATGACCTCAGCATCGTACAGGTCATTTTCAGATCTGCGCACACCTTGAAGGGTATGGCAGCGACGATGGGCTTCGAGGATTTGTCATCGCTCACACACCAGATGGAAAATGTACTTGATCTGGTGCGGAATGAGAAGTTGAAAATGCAGGAGTTCATTTTCGATACCTTATTCAAAAGCTTAGATGCACTTCAGTCGATGGTTCAAGACATTACTGAAGGAGGAGACGGAAAAGAGGACGTCAGCGAGATCGTTGCCGCACTGCAGTCCATTGTTCGTGGCGATTTCAATCAAGGCGGTAGCGCGAATACTTCAAGCGGGACTGCTGCGGCGAACACGTCTTCCGAAACGACTGGTTCCGGTACAACAGCGATACAGCTAGATCAGTATCAATATTCTGTACTGGATCAATCTATCTCCGAAGGACATAAGGTTCTGTATATTGAAGTTGCGGTTCGCGAGGATTGCCAGTTAAAGGCAGCGCGGGCGTATCTTGTATTCGACCTGTTAGAGCGTTATGGAGAGATTGTGAAATCGTACCCGACCGTTCAAGACATCGAGCAAGAAAAGTTTGATCGCAGTTTCTCTCTTTATTACATAACTCAAAAAGAGGCTGCCGAAATCCAAAGCATGATCCTTAACCTTTCCGAAATTGATTCCGCCCAAGTTGCTGCACTAGATCATGAAACACTTCAGCAGCTTACTTCCGGAGCTAAAGAAACTGCCGCTGCAGTTGCTCCTGAAGCCCCGGCACCATCTGCTGCTTCAACTCCTACCAGGGAAGCGAAAGAGGATGACCACGGCTCATCCGATAAGAAGGATCATCAAGGTGCCGATCATAAGCATGGACGTGCCGGTGCACCGGCACCATCCAGAACGATTCGCGTCGATATTGACCGGCTCGATGTACTGATGAACCTCCTCAGTGAGCTGCTCATCGACCGATCTCGATTGGAACAGCTGGCAGCCGAGGTGAAACGTACCGATTTAACGGAAACAGTAGAACATATGAGCCGCGTTGGAAGCGATTTGCAAAATATTGTGCTGAAGCTGCGGATGGTGCAAATCGATACCGTCTTTAACCGATTCCCTCGGATGGTTCGCGACTTGGCCAAATCACTCGATAAAAAAATCGATTTGGTCATCATTGGGGCTGAGACCGAGCTGGACCGAACCGTTATTGATGAAATTGGCGATCCGCTTGTTCACTTACTTCGCAACGCCGTTGACCATGGGGTTGAATCTACAAGTGAGCGGATTGCGGCAGGTAAGCCGGAAACAGGGACAGTCACTCTTAAGGCGTTCCAAAGCGGGAACCATGTGTTTATCGAAATCGAGGATGATGGCCACGGTATAGATCGTCACAAGGTATTGGCTAAGGCGCTCAAAAACGGAGTCGTTACAGAGAGCCAAGCGGCTACGATGACCGATGAACAGGTTTATATGCTTCTGTTTGCACCGGGATTTAGTACTGCAGAAGTGATCTCTGATATTTCGGGTCGAGGCGTTGGCTTGGACGTAGTAAGATCTAAAATTGAGTCGCTCAGCGGGGTCGTGGCAGTAGACTCCAAACTCGGTTCGGGCACTAAGTTCTCGGTTCAGCTTCCGCTGACATTGTCCATTATTGCAGCGATGATGGTTAAGGTTGGAGCCGAGAAATACGCGATTCCGTTGTCTTCGATCGTCGAAACCGGACTTATTAAGCGGACGCAGATTCGTGAGGTTCATGGATATACGATGATTCCATATCGCGATTCGCATATTCCGCTGATGTCTCTTGCTCAGCTGTTCGACATTCCTAGCTATGCTGAAGATGATGAAGAAGAAACGGAAATCGTCGTGATTCGCAAAGGTGACCGCTTGGCTGCAATTACCGTCGAGGACTTCATAGGTCAAAGCGAAATCGTCATTAAGAACCTTGGCAAATATCTTCCGTCAATACAAGGTGTTGCCGGGGCAACTATTTTGGGCGATGGACAAGTTGCTTTAATAATCGATCCAAATGCATTCATTAAATAGAGGTTCCAGGTATGCACTCGGTTAAGTTAGGCATTTGCCTAACACCGGAATCAATAAGGAGGGATTTTTACATGGGAGAGGAATTGAAAGTCATCGTTTTTAAGTTGGGCCACGAGGAGTATGGCATTGAAGTAGATAAAGTACAGACGATCGAGAGAATGATGCCGATTACTAGAGTTCCCAAGACGTTCTCCTTTGTCAAAGGGGTAATTAATCTTCGCGGTGTCGTTATTCCAGTTATCGATCTTCGCGGTCGCTTTGGATTGCCGGAAGCCGAGTTTACCGATCAAACGCGTATCATTATTGTGACAGCGAATGAGATGGAAGTAGGCTTTATTGTTGATTCAGCAAACGACGTTATCGACCTTAACTCAGATCTGATCGATACGCCGCCGGATGTTGTGGGAGGTATCAAGGCTAGATACTTGCAAGGCGTTGCCCGAATCTCCGATGAACGTTTACTCGTGATGCTCAATTTATCCGAAGTGCTTAACCGTAAAGAAATTATACAATTGGAAAGCTTAGAGGGGTAAACCGTGGATCTATTTAAAGATTTGCCGGATTTCAAGATGGATATTTTAAAGGAAGTAGGCAATATTGGAGCCGGAAATGCCGCCACGGCACTGTCGAAGCTGCTGGATAAGCCAATTGATATGGCTGTTCCCAAGGTTCAAATGCTGCCGTTTGAAGCGGTGGCAGATCGCGTGGGTGGAGCCGAAAACATCGTGCTCGCTATCTTTTTTCGGGTAGAAGGAGATGCTCCGGGAAATTTGTTCTTCATATTAAGCCCAGAGGCTGCTAAGAAGCTGCTCCACCGCCTCGCGGGCTTGAGTGTAGAAAGCGATGAAGGCTATTCAGAAATGGAATGGTCCGCGCTTTCGGAAATCGGTAATATTTTGGCGGGGTCTTACTTGTCCTCGCTGGCAGATTTTACATCTCTTTCAATGACACCAACCGTGCCAGCACTTGCTATGGACATGGCGGGAGCAATTCTAAGTTACGGGCTCCTGCAATTTGGTGAAATGGGGGATTCCGCCCTGCTGATTGATACGACATTTATTGAAGGACACCATGAGGTAGAAGGTCAGTTTTTCCTCATTCCGGATCCAGATTCATTCGACAAAATCTTTGCCGCTTTAGGAGTAACTTCCGATTATGATTGATGAGCAATATGTTGTAAAGGTTGGCATGGCCGAGTTGGATGTCATTACTCAGCAGGGATTGATACGTACAACTGGGCTAGGCTCTTGTGTTGGATTAACACTATTTGATCCGCAATTGAAAGTGGGCGGTCTTGCACATGTTATGCTTCCCTCATCCGAGATTGCTCGTGAGGGAGCATTAAACATCGCTAAATATGCCGACACCGCCATCCCGGCACTATATGAGCAAATGTTAGCAATTGGGGCCGCTCCTAGACGACTTGTCGCCAAGATGGCTGGCGGCTCTCAAATGTTCTCGTTTGCAGGGACCGGAGATTCCATGCGGATCGGCCCGAGGAATGTGGAGTCTTGTAAAATAAAATTGTCCGATTTAGGAATTCCTTTATTAGCTGAAGATACTGGCGGGAATTTTGGCCGGACGATTGAACTCGATAGCGAGACGGGAATATTGTATGTTCGTAGTGTACAAAAAGGAATAAAGGAATTGTAGCCATGGCTGGAAAAATGCGATATTACTTGTTGTTGGGCTTTATCGGTTTTCTTATAACATTTGCGGTATCGGCAAGTAACAACTTGTTTATGACCAGCTTTATCCGGGGGCTTATCGCTTTTGCAGTTTGGTTTGCACTCGCATTCGCTGCCAATTGGATGTTAGGTTTTTTAAAGGAATTACCAAACAATCCTGGAGAAGTTGACCAAGAGTCACCACTGTCTGACCGAAGTAAAGGTGCTAATCTTGACTTGACGACACCTGAAGAGAGCGAGCAGTTAAATGATCTGCTGAAACAACCCCCGGGACAATCAGAGGAAGCTAAAGAGTTTACTCCGTTGAGCCCACCTAAATTAGTAAAGACACCTGACGACAAAGATCCTGAAGAGCTTGTTAAGGTCGTTCGTCACCTGACAGAAAAATAAGGAGGGTGAAGGCAATTGAACGAGCGGAAGACATCCACTCTGAATTATGCCGAGCTTTGGGAGAAGTGGAAAGAGCACGGCGATTTAGAGGCCAAGAAACAACTTATCGAGAAGTATTTGCATATTGTCGACTACGTTTCGGGACGTCTCGCGGTTGGCCTTCCCAAAAACGTTTTAAAAGATGATTTGGCCAGCAACGGTGTTATGGGCCTTATCGATGCGGTCGAGAAATTCGATTATAAGCGAGGACTTCAATTTGAAACCTATGCTTCCTGGAGAGTCAGAGGTTCGATACTGGACGGTCTTCGGCAAGGGGATTGGGTTCCTCGTTCCGTGAGAGAGAAAGCTAAAAAAATCGAAGAAGGCTATCAGCATCTGGAACAGAAATTTTTGCGTTCTGTTACAGATGCAGAAATGAGTACTTACCTTAATATCAGTGAGAAAGAGTTTCAAAGCATGCTTCAAGAAGTCGCAGTTATGACGCTTTGTTCACTAGAGGATCCGATCCGGGAAGAGGAATCGGAAACTAGACTCACTTTACTCGTTGACGAAAAAGCGAAAAACCCGGATTATAAGGTTAAGGAGTTTTTTTTACAAGATTCGCTAGCCAAAGGAATCGAAAAATTGACCGAAAAAGAGCGTACTGTTGTCTCACTATTATATTATGAAGACTTATCATTAAGCGAAATCGCAGAGGTAATGTCCCTATCTCCATCACGGATTTCTCAACTTCATTCTAAGGCGATTTTACGGTTGCGTGGTAGTCTCGAAAAACAGCGAGATTTGCTTATGTGTGAGGATTAACCGGTTTTGACCTTTTTCTGACGAATGAATGAAAGGAGGAACGACTTCGTGGAGCTTATGGAAGATTTAAGACAAACTTTGAGTGTTACGATAGACGATGATAAAACTGTAGCGTATTTGCAGTTCTTGAAGAAGGAAGAAGACTTTTCCTGCACAGTGGATGCCCTCCTCCATTTTCTCCAAAGCGAGGGTTTGAAGTTCGGGATTCAAGAAGATATTGTTCGGAGGTTTGTAGAAAATCCGAAAGAGTATTTTTTTAGTAAAACACCAATTGCCATGGGGCAGGAACCCGTTCACGGACAAGACGGATGGATCAGATACGCATTTCCTATGGATGATGACAACCGGCACAAACCAGTTGAAACCGATGATGGTAAAGTAGATTTGAAAGATGTTACTAAACTGAACAACATCCGAAGAGGGCAAATTATCGCAGAACTTGTACCTCCGGTGCCAGGTCGTCCGGGAACGGCAGTTACTGGAGAGCAGATCCCTTGTAAATCCGGGAAGGAAGCCCGATTTAAGCTTGGCAAGAACGTTGTTCTGAACCCCGAGCAGACGGCAATGTATGCTGCGATCGACGGATTGGTAACGCGTACAGACAAAGGAAAGTTAAATGTGTTCCCGGTTTATGAGATCAATGGAGATGTGGATTACAGCACAGGAAATATTGATTTTGTGGGAACAGTAGTCGTTCGAGGTAATGTATTAACGGGTTTCAAAATTACAGCGGCCGGCGATATCAGAGTTGTTGGCGGGGTTGAGGGTGCCGAGCTTTATGCGGATGGATCCATCGAAATATCTGGTGGCATTATCGGCTATAACAAAGGCTTAGTGAAAGCGGGGCATGATGTAAAGAGCTCGTTTATTCAAGATGGAAACGTTCAGGCAGGGGACGATGTAGTTGTCTCACAGAGCATTATGCACTCAAATATACGAGCAGGAAGAGACGTCCTATGCAATGGTGCCAAAGGGTTGATTGTTGGGGGGAACATTCAGGCTGGAGAAAGGGTCATTGCGAGAATTATCGGTAACCCGATGTCAACGACGACAGCGATTGAGGTAGGGGTATTGCCAGAACTTCGGAATGAGCTGCAGGAGTTAAGGCAGCAAGTGAAGGAGCAGATCTCCAATATGGATAAAACTGAGAAAGCGCTGACACTGCTTGATCAGTTGGCTTCGATGGGGAAACTTACACCGGATAAGGTAGCTATGAGATCAAAATTAAGTATGACTAAAAAATCTAATATTGAAGAGTTAAATTTAATGAAGGAACGCATGCTGACAATTGAAAAAGCGCTTGAGGACACAGGAAAAGCGAGAGTCGATGTCCTGAAAATGATATATGGCGGTTCTAAAATCGTCATCGGTCGATACACCAAGTACATTAAAGAGCCTATTTCAAGAATGTCCTTTTATTTTAGTGAAGGAGATATTTCCATGTCGGCTTACATCTAGAATCGGCACTCAAAAGAGGATTTTAGCTCATACAAAGGCCATGTCCTTTAATAAGATGAGGTGATCCCATGAATATGAAATCCGTTGAAATGCAAATCGCGGTCCCGCGGACCAGCGAAGCGGGACGTGTTCAGCATGATCAGCAGCATCGCCCTCTTATCGATCAAAGTCTGCTATCGGTGCAAACCGTAAAGGACAGCGAAGTAGAGCGCCGGCGTAGTGCCGGTGTAGACGAGAGCGCCCATAATACGACCGTAAGGCGGGAAGGAAATGGTTCCTTCACCCAGGAACAACAGGGGCAACATCACCCTGGGGATAAACCGGCTGAGCAAGAGCAGGAGCATTTGGCGGAGCATCCTTATAAGGGGCGGCACATCGATCTTTCATTATAACGGGTAAATGATCAAAACAGCTGTTCATTTTCCGGAAGAATAGAGAGATTGATGCCGCTCCAGTCTTACATTCTAATTCAACAGCATAAAGGTGAGGATTACATTGTCATTTGGAGATCCCTGGATCTATATTGTCCTTCTGGGGGCAGCGGCCCTTGTTTATGCTCTGTTTCTTCCGGAACGGAAAGCTGCCGCTCAAACGAAGAACGATACGGCCAGAGAAGATTTAGAGGCTACTCTGGAGCATTATATGGCGGAAGTTGAGAAAGAAAATGAAGAGCTGATCGATTTAGTTACGCAAATGAAACAAGATTTTACATCAAAGCAGCTTGCACAGCAGGAGCAAATCGTGGAGCTTCGTCAGCGTTTGGGAGAAGTTGAGTTGGCTGCGAAACAAAGCCAAACCGGCTTAGAAACGCTCGGTGCATCTATACAGGAGAAAACCTTGGCGAATGTTCCCGCCACGAATGTATCGAAGCCTGCGTCTGTATTATCGGAGACAAGCTCTGAGGCTACACAAGATGATAAAGCGTTAGCAGAGGAAGGTGATGTTCCTGAGGCTGTTGGGCCGGCTACTGAACTGGTTCGGGACAGATATCCGGAGCTTTTTGACTTGTATGCTAAAGGAAAGTCCATAGACATGATTGCAAAAACCATCGGCATCCAGCGCGGCGAAGTACAGCTTATATTGCAGCTGGCCAAGAGGGAGGAGTCCCGATGATCAAAAACCGTCATTTCATGCTCGGACTTGGTTTTGGGCTGATTATTGGCGCATTGCTGCTGCAGCTTATGATGATTGGACAGAGAACAGCCGGAGGCTTGTATACAAAAGAGGAAGTTCAAAAGGCGGCTACTCGTATTGGCCTTAAAGTAGTGGAGACGGATCAGGAGCTGCTGACCAAAGAAGAGTGGCAAGCCAAAGAAAAGGATAATAAAGGGAATTTGGAGTCTAAGGAAGCTCAAAATCCTTCTGCTCCGAGTGATCCCAAGAAACCGGCGACACCCGTAAAGCCGACTCAACCAAGCTCTAAGGACAGCAAGCCGGCAGCGAAAGCGGAGCCTTCCGGTGCGTCAACCCCGGCTGCTCCCGAGAAACCTAAGGCGGCCTCCGTTGAATACAAAATCGCGTATGGCAGTACGCTTGCCGGCGTAGCGGAAGGTCTCTATGAATCCGGAGTTATTGAGGATAAAGATGCTTTTCTACAAAAAGCAAAATCTAAAAAGATTAACTCTAAAGTTCGAACGGGAACGTACAGCTTTACGGTTGGTGAAGATTTCAGCTCTATTATTTCCAAAATATCACCTAAAGGGTCTAACAAGTAACCTAAAACACGTAACAAGGCACCGAAAGGTGCTTTTTGTTTTTTTACCGTTTACTGGTAAATTGAATTGCGTTGATCTCTAGTTGCATCACCATATGACTTATGGTATAGTAATTGACGGTGTTATAACGCACGGTAGTTGATTCCGACTAGGGGTGCTCTCTTATAATGAAGGGAGTCTTAGCGGGAGATGAAACTTCCGGAGGAAGCATCACAAAAAAACCAAACTTAGGAGGTGCGTGAAGATGGCAGTAATCTCCATGAAACAACTGCTTGAAGCAGGCGTTCACTTCGGTCACCAAACTCGTCGTTGGAACCCGAAAATGGATCGTTATATCTTCACAGAAAGAAACGGTATTTATATTATTGACCTGCAAAAAACGGTCAAAAAAGTCGAAGAAGCTTACAACTTCGTAAAAAGCGTTGCTGAAGAGAATGGAACTATTCTGTTCGTAGGCACGAAAAAACAAGCTCAAGATTCGGTTAAGGAAGAAGCTGAACGTGCTGGTCAATATTACATTAACCAACGTTGGCTCGGCGGTACGCTGACAAACTTCCAAACGATTCAAAAACGGATCGATCGTTTGAAACAGCTTGAAACTTGGGAAGAGGACGGTACTTTTTCTGTTCTGCCTAAGAAAGAAGTTATCATTCTGCGCAAAGAAAAACTGCGCCTTGAGAAATTCTTGGGCGGTATTAAGAACATGAAGGGCTTGCCAAGCGCTCTGTTCGTTATCGACCCACGCAAAGAACGCATTGCTGTAGCGGAAGCTCGCAAATTGGGTATCCCAATCGTAGGTATCGTTGATACAAACTGCGATCCGGACGAAATCGACTACGTCATCCCAGGTAACGACGACGCGATTCGCGCGGTTAAACTACTTACTGGTAAAATGGCGGATGCTGTAATCGAAGCTAACCAAGGCGAACAAACTAACGCTTAATTGCTTTCTTTGCACATAATAGCGAAATTAAATGAAAAGGGTGGTTGGTAGGTGTCAAACCTCTCACTACCCTTTTTTTAAAGAGGAAGTTTAAAAATCGGCTTTTGATCACAAAGCTGTATCAGTTGTATATAATCGATATGGAGGGAATTTGAACATGGCTGTTGATGCAAAATCGGTCAAAGAACTACGTGAAAAAACAGGCGCAGGTATGCTGGACTGCAAAAAAGCGCTTGAGGAAGCAAATGGCGATATGACGAAAGCAGTTGAACTGCTTCGTGAAAAAGGTCTGGCTGCAGCCGCTAACAAAGCTGGACGTATTGCTACTGAAGGTGTTGTTGAATCTTACATCCACGCAGGGGGCCGTATCGGCGTTTTGGTGGAAATCAACTGCGAAACTGACTTCGTAGCTAAAACAGATCAATTTAAAGATTTCGCTCGCGACATCGCTATGCACATCGCTGCGATGAGCCCTCGCTATGTTCGCCGTGAAGAAGTTCCACAAGCCGAAGTTGAGCATGAGAAGGAAATTTTGAAAGCTCAAGCTTTGAATGAAGGTAAACCTGAAAAAATCGTTGAAAAAATGGTTGAAGGCCGTATCGGTAAATACTACGAAGAGTTCTGCTTGCTGGAACAAGCTTTCGTTAAAGATCCAGATAAAACGATTTCTCAACTGCTTAACGAGAAAATCAGCACGATCGGTGAAAACATTTCCATCCGTCGCTTTGTTCGTTATGAACTGGGTGAAGGTCTGGAGAAAAAAGTGGACAACTTCGTTGAAGAGGTTATGGCTCAAGTTAAAAAATAATCGCACTGCCGATCATAAATGTCATGAAAGTTGGAACACGCCGTGTTCCTTCTTTTTTAGCCAGATGACCTGACGAAAGAGTTCAAAGTGGAGGTATACATTTGGAACAGCCAGTGTTTAAACGTATTGTCTTGAAGGTCAGCGGAGAGTCGCTTGCCGGCCAAAACGGCTATGGTATCGACGCGAGTACCATTTCATCCATTGCTCAGCAGGTTAAAGAAGTGGTGGAGTTAGGTGTTCAGGTCGCTATCGTTTGCGGAGGCGGCAATATATGGCGGGGAATCGCCGGTAGTGCCAAAGGTATTGATCGCGCTACTGCCGATTATATGGGAATGCTTGCTACCGTTATGAATTCCCTTGCTTTACAAGATGCCCTTGAGCAGATTGAAGTTCCGACTCGGGTACAAACTTCGATTGCTATGCAGCAAATTGCTGAACCTTACATCCGGCGCCGGGCCATTCGTCACCTTGAAAAAGGCCGTGTCGTTATTTTTGCGGCTGGAACTGGCAATCCGTTCTTTTCGACGGATACGACGGCTGCCCTTCGTGCTGCTGAAATCGAGGCGGAGGTCATTTTGATGGCCAAGAACAAGGTGGACGGTGTTTACTCTGCCGATCCTTTTGTCGATCCGACAGCTGTAAAGTATGAATTCCTTACTTATATGGATGTGCTCAACAAAAATTTGGGTGTCATGGACTCTACGGCTTCATCGCTCTGCATGGACAATAACATCCCGCTCATCGTGTTTGCAATTACAGAACAAGGGAACATTAAACGCGTCGTTCTCGGTGAAAAAATCGGGACGATCGTTAAAGGGAGTGTTGATTAAATGCCACAATCGATAAAGAAACATGCTGAAGAACGCATGGACAAAGCGATTCACGCTCTGAAGAGGGACCTTTCAACACTGCGTGCCGGAAGAGCTACTCCTTCATTGCTCGATCGAATTCAAGTCGATTATTATGGATCACCAACCCCGGTAAATCAATTGGCCAATATCAATACACCGGATTCGCGGACGTTGATGATCCAGCCATGGGACAAATCTTCGCTATCGGAAATCGAGCGGGCCATTCAAAAATCGGATCTTGGTCTGACACCGGCAAATGACGGAACGGCGATCCGCTTGACGATTCCGGCTCTCACGGAAGAACGTCGGGTCGAATTGGTTAAGACGACCAAGAAGTTTGGCGAAGAGGCTAAGGTAGCTGTCCGCAACATTCGACGCGATGCGAATGACGAGATCAAGAAGCTCGAAAAAACGGATATTTCGGAAGATGAATCGCGCAGACACCAAGAGGATATTCAGAAACTGACAGATAAGTTTATCGCGGAAGTGGATAAGGTTCTTGCTGCGAAAGAGAAAGAGATTATGGAAGTTTAAGAGACAATAAAGCGGCCCCTCCTATTACGGTGGGGTTTTGTCTCTTTTTCATCACCGGCTGGAGGAGAACCAATGATCAAGCTATTTGAATCGTGGCGAAAAAAGGGGTCTAAACACAAGAACCCAACGCTGTCCCAAGACAATATACCTAAGCATGTAGCCATAATTATGGATGGCAATGGGCGCTGGGCCAACAGGCTCGGCTTGCCGAGGGCTGTCGGTCACCGAAGCGGCATGAAAGCCGTGAAACGGGCGACGATCGCTGCGGATGATTTGGGAATCTCCGTTTTAACCTTGTATGCGTTCTCTACGGAGAATTGGAAACGTCCAAAGGATGAGGTAGATTACCTTATGTCTCTTCCGCAGGAATTTTTGGCGATTGAATTGGATGAGCTGGTTCAAAAAAATGTTCAGGTTCGGATGATGGGCTATACGCAACAGATCCCACCCCAAACAATTGCAGCTTTGGAAGAAGCTATAGAGAAGACGAAAAACAATACAGGCCTCATTCTGAACTTTGCTTTCAACTACGGAGGGCGACGTGAAATCGCCGAAACTGTGAAAATGATCGCTCAAGAAGTGCAGGAGGGCCGAATTTCGATAGACGATATTACGGAGAATACGATTGAAGAGCGGTTACTTTCCGGAGAAATCCCTGAACCAGACCTGCTAATTCGTACAGGCGGAGAGCTTCGGCTGAGCAATTTCATGCTTTGGCAGACCGCATACAGCGAATTGTGGTTTACCGATCTGTACTGGCCTGAATTTGGCCGAGAACATTTGATCGAAGCGGTCGCGGAGTACCAGCATAGGGCTCGGCGTTACGGAGGGTTATCCTAGCAGGATGGAAGGTGCAGACTTGTGAAACAGCGTTTGATTACAGGGATCATTGCTGGCGGGTTATTTTTGGGGATTTGCTGGCTTGGCGGTTTGACCTATCATGTACTCATTATGATCATGGCTTTGATTGGATATTATGAATTTGTCCGTATGACCAAGCTTCCGGCATTTGGGGGAACTGCTGTTCTAGGCTATTTGGGCGTTCTGTACATCACATTTCCATGGGGACTATTGGATGTAACCATCCCGCTTGGAACGTTTCCGGCGCTATGGCTGCTCATGCTGCTTTTTTTGACAGTTACGGTCATTTCCAAGAATGAAATTCCAATAGGTCAGGTTGCGCTTTTGCTGCTGGGGGTTGTATATATTGGTATCGGTTTTACCTCCATTGCTGAAACACGGAATACAGCGGATGGGCACGGCCTATTTTGGACTTTTCTCATGCTGTCGGCGATTTGGAGCAGTGATGCAGGCGCATATTTTACTGGACGCAAATTTGGAAAAAACAAGCTCTGGCCGGCGATTAGTCCGAATAAGACAGTCGAGGGTGCTTTGGGCGGCGTTCTCTTGGCGGTTGTGGTAGCCGTTATTTTCGCAATGTCATCTGGCGGGCTCCTTACGGTGGGACGAGCTGTATTGCTAGGGGTTGCCGCAGCGGTTGTAGGACAAATGGGTGACTTGATTCAATCTGCATATAAACGCGTTTATGGGATAAAGGATTCCGGAAAATTGCTGCCTGGACACGGTGGAATTTTAGATCGCTGTGATAGCTGGATTGCGGTGTTTCCGTTTATACATATCCTCATGCTATTGCCCGTATAGGAAAGTTCAAAAATCGTCTTTTGATTATTTTTTGGAATAAAACACGCGAGGTGCAACATGAAAAAAATAGCGTTGATCGGTTCGACAGGCTCCGTTGGAACTCAAACCCTAGATGTCATAAGAGAGCATCCCGACCAGTTCTTGGTTGAGGGGCTCGCGGCGGGAACAAACATCGAGTTGTTTGCGCAGCAAGTGAACGAATTTCGTCCGAAGAAAGCATCGGTCGGCACAAAAGAACTGGCGGACCGAGTGCGTTCACAGCTTCCGGACGAGGTTGAACTGTACTACGGCGAACAAGGTCTGATTGAGGTTGCCGCAGGTACTGATGCAGACACCGTAGTAACGGCTATAGTAGGGAGCGCAGGGCTGCCAGCGACACTCGAAGCCATATCAGCCGGGAAAAACATCGCTCTGGCGAACAAGGAAACACTTGTAACTGCCGGACATCTCGTGACGGAAATGGCCAAACGCAAGGGAGTGTCTTTGCTTCCGGTAGATAGCGAGCATTCGGCTATTTTTCAATGCTTGAACGGAGAACACAGCGATGAGATACGCGAGATCACGTTGACGGCATCGGGTGGTTCTTTCCGCGACCTGACTCGCGAGCAGCTGAAGAATGTAACTGTAGCCGATGCTTTAAAGCATCCGAATTGGTCGATGGGCGCAAAAATAACGATCGATTCAGCCACGATGGTCAACAAAGGATTGGAGGTAATTGAAGCCCATTGGCTTTTCGGACTCCCCTTTGAGCAAATCGGTGTGCTGCTCCATCCTGAAAGCATCATCCACTCCTTCGTTGAATATCGTGACGGAAGTGTCATTGCTCAGCTCGGTACGCCGGATATGCGTATTCCGATCCAATACGCGCTTTCGTATCCTCATAGATGGCATTCGCCTGCGAAACGATTGTCGCTTGCAGAGGTTGGTAAGCTGCATTTCCGCGAAATGAACTTTGAGCGCTTCCCTTGTTTAAGACTAGCCTATGAATGTGGTAAAATAGGAGGTACGGCGACAAGCGTGTATAATGCCGCTAACGAAGTTGCCGTCGCTCGTTTTCTGAATGGAAGCATTCCATTTTTACAGATTGAGACGATCATCGAGACGGTTCTGTCCAAACATGACGTCCAGTCCGAGCCTGATCTGGAGGGAATCCGGCAGGCCGACCGCTGGGCCAGAGAAGTGGCCGAAACATTATAATTAATTTCTATCAATCACCTTGCTTCCGGTATTCTCTTGTGCCTGGTCGGAGAATAATGATAATCTAGAGGGACATTGGACGATCCGTGGCCAAAAGGAGGATGCTTACGCTTGGAACTGCTAAAGATCATATTTTTGACAGTGCTGATGTTCTTTGTTATTGTCACCGTGCATGAATGGGGACATTATTTCTTCGCCAAACGCGCGGGTATATTGGTGCGTGAGTTTGCGATCGGATTCGGGCCCAAGCTGTTTTCATATAAGAGAAATGAAACGCAGTTTACCTTGCGCCTACTGCCTTTTGGGGGATATGCCCGGATGGCCGGTGAAGATCCGGAACTGATTGAAATCGCGGTCGGACAGACCGTAGCACTGCGACTTGAGCAAGATCTCGTACGGAAGATTTACTTGGATCGTTTGGACAGTCGTAAAAATGTCATTCGCGGTGAGGTGCAGCATGTCGATTTAGAAGAAGCGCTAGTCATACGGCTGGAAGTCGACGGAGAACCGCAGACTTATCATGTACATCCGCAGGCGATGCTCGTTACCAAAGGCAAAGAGACTCAGATTGCGCCTAAGGATCGGCAGTACGGAAGCAAAACCGTCGGGCAACGTGCGTTGTCCATTTTTGCCGGGCCTTTGATGAATTTCATATTGGCATTTGTATTGTTTGCCTTGCATATTCAAATGGCCGGTATTCCGCTGGAGCATCCAAGCCATTTGCAAATCGGCGAGGTTGTCAAAGGGATGCCTGCGGCTGAGGTTGGTCTACAGCAAGGGGATATCATTGAGACCATTAACGGCAAGCCGGTGGGTACCGATGCAAACAAAATGATCGAAACGATCCAGGCCTCGAAGAACAAACCGATGGAGTGGACGGTTAAACGGGGAAGCCAAACTCTTAATTTCACCATTACCCCACAAGGGGCGGAAAAAGAGCAGGGCAAAATCGGCAGTACGATCGTAACCTTCTTTCCGACACGAAGCGCCTCCTTTGGCGAGACGTTTCAAGTTGCAGGAGAACGAATGGTTACGATGACGAAGGCGATCTTTCTCGGCTTCCAGCAGCTTATCAATAAATTCTCCATGGACGACCTCGGCGGACCCGTTCGGACCTTTGAAGTAACCGGTCAAATCGCCAAACAGGGAATCGACCAACTAACGTATTGGGCGGCTATTTTGAGCCTTTACTTAGGAATCTTTAATTTGCTGCCGATTCCTGCACTAGACGGAAGCAGGCTCGTTTTCCTAGGAGTAGAAGCGCTGCGAGGTAAGCCGATCGATCCTAACCGGGAAGGCATGGTGCATTTCATCGGCTTTGCGATGCTGTTCCTGCTGATGATTGCTGTAACTTATAACGATATACTTCGCTTGATCCGCGGCTAATTTAGGTTCGCTAAAGATTAAGCTGAACAACTATAATCTTGCGTTTTTTACAGGAGGACAAGGGTTCTTATGGCTAACGAGGAGAAACAATTTGTAACGGAGATTACCCCGCAGGGAGAGGATTTCTCAAGGTGGTATATCGACGTCATTAAAAAAGCGGACTTGATGGATTATTCTCCGGTGCGCGGTTGTATCGTGTTCAAACCGGACGGTTACGAGATTTGGGAACACATTCAAGAGGAACTTAATCGCCGGTTCAAAGAAACAGGCCATCGTAACGCATATTTTCCGCTTTTTATTCCGGAGAGCTTCTTCCAGAAGGAAAAAGAGCATGTTGAAGGTTTTAACCCTGAGCTACCTTGGGTAACAGAAGCGGGTGGGGAGAAGCTGGAAGAACGCCTGGCAATTCGCCCGACATCGGAAACGATGATTGGACATATGTACGAGAAATGGATTCAGTCCTATCGTGATTTGCCGGTGCTGATCAACCAATGGGCTAATGTCGTTCGTTGGGAAAAACGGACGTTACCTTTCCTTCGTACAAGTGAATTCTTATGGCAGGAAGGCCATACAGCGCATGAAAACGAACGGGAAGCTCGCGAAGAGACGATGCGTATGCTGGAGGTTTATCGCGATTTCGTAGAGAACTACTTGGCGATTCCGGTCATCGAAGGGCAGAAGACACCTTCCGAGAAATTTGCCGGAGCGGTTGATACGTACTCGATTGAAGCGATGATGAAGGACGGCCGCGCCGTACAAGCGGGGACATCCCACTATTTGGGGACAAACTTTGCCAAAGCGTTTGATATTCAATATTTGAACCGGGAAAATGTTCGGGAATACGTACACACGACTTCTTGGGGCGTTAGCACGCGGCTAATCGGTTCGCTTATTATGGTGCATGGCGATGACCGCGGCCTGGCTTTGCCACCAAAAGTGGCTCCAAAGCAGGTCATGATCATTCCAATAGGTCCTCCTAAGACGCGTGATGCAGTCGTTGGTCGGGCTGACGAGCTGTTTGCTGAACTCAAAAAAGCAGGTATTCGCGTAGGAATCGACGACCGTGCCGATGTTCGCCCAGGTTGGAAGTTCAATGAATACGAAATGCGCGGCGTACCTGTCCGCATGGAAATCGGACCTCGCGATATGGAAAACGGCGTCTGTGTTCTGGTATCACGGATCAGTGGCGAGAAAAAAATAGTGCAGCAAGCGGACCTCGTAGAAGAGGTTAAAGCTATGCTTCATCAGGTTCACCAAGAAATGTATGAACGAGCTCTCGCGTTCCGCGAGGAACATTTCTATAACGTAGATACACTGGACGAAATGAAAGCAAGCATTGAAGAAAAACGTGGTTTTACATTAGCCGGATGGTGTGGTTCGGAAGCTTGCGAACGCCACGTTAAGGAAGAGACGGGGGCGACTAGTCGCAACATTCCGTTTGAGCCAAAAGTTGTGAAGAGCACTTGTCTCGTTTGTGGGGAAAAAGCTAAGCATACTGTCGTTTTTGCCAGAGCCTACTAAGAGGTAAGTCGTACGATTATATAAACTGCTTTATCCGCTAAACTAGGGAAATAAGAACTGGATCAGCGGGATATTAGCACAATTAGGAGAGGGCTTCCGGCAGTCACTGTCGACAGGTTAGCGCTTGTCGGCTCCCTGCCGGAAGCTTTTCTTTTGGAAAAAAGCTTTTAAGGTACCTCTTAAGATTGGGGGAGGATAATGTGACCGAAACTCAGGACAAGAGAAAACGTTTTGAACTATTGATGAAGCAGGCGGAGGTGCCTGCCTCGTTGGTGGATCCTTATTTTCTCGACGGATGGATTGAGCAGGTTGAGGTAAGCCGCAGTAATCGAGAATGGAAAATTACGATCAACAAGGACACGTTGGTACCGGCACAAGCCTTCCGGACTTTTGCACTGCGTATTAAAGAACGGATGGAGCATATTGCTCACATATCTTTTGTGTTTAAGTACGGTATGGACGTTTCCACATCACAGATCGTTCACGAATATTGGAAGTTATTCCTGGAGTGGGTGCAGCGTGAAGTCCCTTCAGTCAACGGCTGGATGACTAGAGCCGGGTTCGAGGTGGATGGTGATTTGGTCACTGTCACGATGAGTGATACTACCTCTTTGGAACTCGCCAGAAAAAAGCATATCGACAAGGCCATCGTTACGTTTTACGAAACGTTCTTTTCGTTAAGCCTGCGCGTCAAATTGCAGACGGGTGAGAACAGTGCCGAAGCGTTCGAGGAATTCCAGCAGCGAATCGTTGAAGAAGAACGTGAAGTCATTCAGCAGCTCATGGAAAGCATGACAGTTGAAGCGCCTCCTGAAGAGGTGGATGGGGAAGTCATCAAGCTGCAAATCGGTTACGACATTAAAGAACCAGCAGTCCCGCTTCAGCAAATTCAAGATGAAGAGAAGAAAATTACGGTTCAAGGGACTATTTTCGGCTTGGATAGCAAAGAGCTGCGTAACGGTAATACCTTGTTTATGTTCTACCTGACAGACTTTACTGATTCATTGCAGATGAAGCTGTTCGCCAAAAACAAGGAGGATTTAAAGGTGATGAACCAGCTTGCCAACGGCAAATGGATAAAAGCCCGGGGCAAGGTTGAGATGGACCGCTTTATGCCGGTCCCTGAACTAGTCATGATTCCTTCGGACCTGAATGAGATCACCGCACCTCCAGGGCGCAAAGACAATGCGTCAGAGAAACGGGTAGAATTCCACCTTCATACGACGATGAGCACGATGGATGCGGTGACTCCGATCGCTGATTATGTGAAAATGGCGGCCAAATGGGGCCATAAGGCAATTGCTGTTACTGATCATGGCGGGGTGCAGAGCTATCCCGATGCAGCGAAGGCGGCCAAGAAAAACGGGATTAAGATGATTTACGGGGTAGAGGCCAATGTCGTAAACGATGATGTAGCTGTTGTTCTTAACCCCCGAAACGATGATCTGAAAACAACGACATACATCGTCTTTGATATAGAAACTACCGGGCTCTCCGTTACACAGAACAAAATTATTGAAATTGCCGCTGTTAAAATGAAGGAAGACAAAGAAATCGATAGATTTACGACCTTTGTCAATCCGCATGAGCGAATCCCATATCATATTCAGCAGTTGACCAACATCAATGATGAGATGGTTCAGGACGCGCCTGATGTGGAGCCTGTGCTTCGTGATTTTCTCGAGTTTGCCGGAGATGCGGTGCTTGTAGCGCATAACGCTCGATTTGACGTCGGGTTTGTCAACGCCAAGCTGAAGGAGCTGGGAATTCCGGAGATGAAGAATCCGGTTCTCGATACGCTGGAGCTGGCTCGGATGCTGTTCCCAACGCTGAAAAATCACCGTCTGAATACGCTGGCTGCGAAATATAAGGTTTCGCTGGAAAATCATCACCGTGCTATTGACGATACGCTGGCGCTTGCCGGAATAATGATTGGCCTGCTCGAAGACGCCACCAAGATCGAAGGCTTTACAACACTGGATCGCCTGAACGACAAGGTCGGCAAGGATTTGTCCAATGCGCGTCCGTTCCACTGCGGAATTTACGCGCTGAATGCGGTCGGAAAGAAAAATTTGTTCAAGCTTGTATCGCTGTCCCATACTGAATATTTCAAGCGGGTTCCCTGCATCCCTAAATCGCTGCTCGTTAGTATGAGAGAAGGGCTGCTAGTGATGTCGGGATGCGAGAAAGGGGAATTTTTTGAAACGGTCTTAAATAAATCCGTGGAAGAAGCCGAGGCTGTGGCGGAGTTTTACGATGTGCTCGAAATCCAGCCGCTGACGATGTACATGCATTTGGTCGAAAAGGGGCTCGTGGGCAGCGAGGTAGAACTGCAGACCGCGGTTCGGAAAATTGTCGAAATCGGTTTTAAACTTGGCAAACCAGTAGTAGCTACTGGAAATGTGCACTACATGGATCCTCGTGACAAACTGTTCCGCGATATTACGATCCATGGTATTACCGGATTCAGTCCGCTGAAGGATATCCGTAAGCCGGATGCTCATTTTCGTACCACTGAAGAGATGCTTGAAGAATTCTCGTTTTTGGACAAGGATGTAGCTTATGAGGTCGTTGTGACTAATACAGCTAAACTGGCGGATCAATTTGAGGAGCTTACACTGTTCCCGGATAAATTGTTTACCCCGATTATCGAAGGGGCTGATGAGGAGATTCGAGAAACCTGTTACAGGACGGCAAAGACGATTTATGGGGAAGAATTGCCGGATGTGGTCGTCAAACGATTGGAGAAAGAGCTTGAGCCGATTGTCAAATACGGTTTCTCGGCCAACTATCTGATCTCCGAGCGGCTCGTTAAAAAATCAAATCAAGACGGTTACCTGGTTGGCTCGCGGGGTTCGGTAGGATCTTCAGTTGTGGCGATGTTTCTCGGTATCTCCGAGGTAAATCCACTGCCTGCACATTACATTTGCCACAATCCGGAGTGTAAGTACAGCGAATGGTTTCTGGATGGCAGCGTACCGAGTGGATTCGACCTCCCTGATAAGAACTGCCCGAAATGCGGTCAAAAGCTAAAGGGAGACGGACATGATATTCCTTTTGAAACGTTCCTTGGCTTTAAAGGTGATAAGGTACCAGATATTGACCTCAACTTCTCGGGTGAATATCAGCCACAAGCGCATAACTTTACGAAGGTAATGTTTGGGGAGAAGAACGTGTTCCGGGCCGGAACAATCGGTACAGTTGCGGAAAAAACGGCCTTTGGATATACAAAAAAATATGAAGAGGATCATCACAAGCATTGGCGTGGAGCCGAACTGAACCGCTTGGCCGCCGGGTGTACCGGCGTGAAGCGCAGTACGGGCCAGCATCCGGGCGGGATTGTGGTCGTCCCGGATTATATCGATGTTGAAGATATTACGCCGGTACAGTATCCGGCGGATGATACGGAAGCGGAATGGAAGACGACGCACTTTGACTATCATGCCTTTGACTCCAACCTTCTGAAGCTGGATATTCTGGGCCATGATGATCCGACGATGATGCGTATGCTGCAGGATTTGACAGGTATCGATCCGCAGAGCATCCCGATGAACGATCCGAAGGTCATGGGCATGTTTAATTCGACCGAATCGCTGGGTGTACCGCAGCAGCAAATTCGCACGCCTGTGGCCACCTATGGCATTCCGGAAATGGGAACGAAGTTTGTACGGCAAATGTTGGTTGAATCGCAGCCGTCCACCTTTGCTGACCTTTTGCAGATTTCAGGGTTATCTCATGGTACCGGCGTTTGGCTTGGCAATGCACAAGAGCTAATTAAAAATGGCACTTGTAACATCAAAACAGTTATCGGCTGTCGGGACGATATTATGCTGTATTTGGTTTATAAAGCCGGCATGGACGCCGGGCTTGCCTTCAAAATCACAGAAAGCGTGCGGAAAGGGAAAGGGCTGACTCCCGAATGGATTGAGGAAATGAAGAAATGCAAGGTGCCGCAGTGGTATATTGATTCTTGCCTCAAAATCCAGTACATGTTCCCGAAGGCGCATGCGACCGCGTATGTTATCTCGGCAGTGCGCACCGCTTATTACAAGCTGTACCATCCGATTGAATTCTATGCTACTTATTTCTCGGTGCGTGGGGAAGAGTTTGATATTGAGCTTTGCTGCAAAGGATACGAAGCGATCTATCGGAAGATAGAAGAAATCGAGCAGAAGGGCTTCCAGGCACCGCCGAAGGAAAAAGCTATGATACCGATTCTGGAAATGGCTCTGGAGATGACTGCCCGCGGATTTCACTTTAAAAATATCGACCTCTACCGCTCTGATGCAACCAAGTTTACGGTTGACGGGGACTCCTTAATTCCGCCGTTCTCGGCTCTGGCCGGTATTGGGGACAACGCAGCTAAGAACATTGCGGCTGCCAAGGAGCAGGGAGAATTTCTTTCGATTGAGGATTTCCAGCAGAAATCAAAGGCCAGTAAGACGGTCATCGAGCTGCTTGGTTCTATGGGTTGCTTCCGTGGATTACCGGAGAGTAACCAGTTGTCCTTATTCTAAAACAGCGTAGTAAAGGTGTTTTACTTGTCACTATACCCGGACTATGATATAATTTTTTTGGCAATCATGAAGATAGAACCGTTGTTTAAAGAGTGGGGAAACCCACTCTTTACTCTTTGGTATACAGGAATGAACCATTATTGGAGGTAATGTACGCTTGAGCACACCAAAGATCAAAGCGACCGTGGAGCAAATGGTCACGCCTTATTTGGAGGAAAACGGCTTTGAACTGGTAGACGTGGAATACGTCAAGGAAGGAAGCAATTGGTTCCTTCGCGTATTTGTAGATAAGGACGGAGGCATCGATATCGACGACTGCGGCCGGATTAGCGAATATTTAAGCGAGAAGCTTGATGAGAATGATCCTATTCCTTCGGCTTATTTTTTGGAAGTGTCTTCTCCAGGCGCGGAGCGACCGCTTAAGAAAGCAGAGGATGTAACCAAGGCTGTGGGGAAAGACGTATTCGTGACTACATATGAACCGGTAGATGGTCTGAAAGAGTTCGAAGGCAAGCTTCTATCCTTTGAAGACGATATGCTTGTCATTGAAGTCGGCAAGAAGAATCACACCGTTCCATACAGTAAGGTAGCCAGCGCCAGATTGGCCATCATTTTTTAATGGAGAGGGAAGTAGTGTTTCTATGCTGCTTCCTTATCTTGTAATTCATCGGTCTGTGCGCTCTATGGCTTAGTTGAACAATTACTTTAACATATGTTTTTATGACGAACTAGCATGACTTGCAGGGGGATTATGAAAGGGGGAACTCGAGGCAAATGAGTATGGATTTTATTGAAGCCTTGAATGAATTGGAAAGGGAAAAAGGGATTAGCAAAGACATTTTGTTTGAAGCGATTGAAGCTGCGCTCATTTCCAGTTACAAGCGCAATTTTAATACGGCGCAAAACGTTCGTGTAGATATGAACCGTCATACTGGGGCTATCAAGGTTTATGCACGTAAGCTTGTCGTAGAAGAGGTGCTTGATCCTCGGACTGAAATATCGGTTCAAGCTGCTCGCGAGATTAATCCGAACTTCCAGTTGGACGATATTAGCGAGATTGAAGTAACACCGCGGGATTTCGGGCGTATTGCCGCACAAACAGCGAAGCAGGTCGTTACACAGCGCATTCGCGAAGCGGAACGCGGACTGATCTACAATGCTTTCGTAGAGAAAGAAGAAGATATCGTTACAGGTATCGTACAGCGTCAGGATTTGCGGAACGTTTACGTGGATCTTGGTAAGATTGAGGCCCATTTGCCGCTGAACGAACTTATGCCTAACGAGAAATTTAAGCACGGTGACCGGATAAAAGCCTATATCACGAAGGTTGAGAATACAACCAAGGGTCCGCAAATTTTGCTTTCCCGCACGCATCCAGGCCTGCTTAAACGTCTTTTCGAACTTGAAGTTCCGGAAATTTTCGATGGTGTCGTTGAGATTCGTTCGGTAGCCCGTGAAGCAGGTTTTCGTTCTAAGATTGCCGTGTTTTCCCGCAATAGCGAAGTCGATCCTGTCGGTTCCTGTGTAGGGCCTAAAGGCACGCGAGTACAGACGATTGTCAATGAGCTCCGCGGGGAAAAGATCGATATCGTCCGTTATTCGGAAAGCGTTGAGGAATACGTTGCCAACGCGCTGAGCCCTTCAAAAGTGCTGGAAGTACAAGTGTTTGAGTCTGAGAAAATGGCTCGTGTCATCGTTCCTGATTATCAGCTTTCCCTAGCTATCGGGATAAAAGGGCAAAACGCTCGTCTGGCAGCTAAACTCACCGGCTGGAAAATTGATATTAAGAGTGAAAGTCAAGCGGAAGAGGAATTTGGTAGAGAAAGAACTGAACAAGGCGAATTGCCTCAAGATTCAATCTCCGTGGATTAGTTAAAGGTGGTGCATGATGAAGCCTAGAAAAGTACCATTGCGCAAATGCGTAGCCTGCCAGCAAATGATGCCTAAAAAGTCGCTGATTCGGGTTGTACGTTCCCCGGAAGGCGTGGTCTCGATTGATCTTACCGGCAAGAAATCGGGACGGGGCGCTTATCTGTGTGGTCAGGAGTCCTGTTTCAAGCTGGCGCATAAGAATCGGGCGCTTGATCGTGCACTTAAAGCGCCGGTGGGTCCGGAAGTTTATGAACAACTGGCCCAGGATTTTTTGGCTGTGGAAGAAGAGTTTCTAGCCAGCCAGGATCGTGAAGAGGATTTGGATGAATAAGGCGCTTACAGGTCTTGGCCTTGCTATGCGAGCCGGAAAGCTGGTGACGGGGGATGAAATCGTGATGAAAGCGATACGTTCCTCGGAAGCCAAGCTCGTTATCGTTGCCGGAGATGCTTCTGCCAACACGCAGAAGAAATTTCGCGATAAGTGCGGAACCTATAAAGTTCCATTGATGATCGGGTTCGACCGGGAACGGCTTGGATCAAGTGTAGGAAAACCTGAACGGGTAGTTCTAGCCCTTGTAGATCAAGGGTTTGCCGATATGATTCGTAAAGCGTACGTGAAAACGTCGGAGGTGGAGTATATTGAGTAAACAAGAAAAACAAGATAAGCTCAGGGTGTACGAATATGCCAAGTCATTAAACATGAGCAGTAAAGAAATTATTACGATTCTTAAGCGTCTTAATATTCCGGTTAATAATCATATGAGTGTGATGGAGAATGATGCCGTCTCTCGTGTGGAGCAGTTTTTCAAGGATATTAAGAGCAATGCCGCAGCGAAAAGAGATCATTCTGTACGCGCCGAAGCTTCAGCTAAATCGTCGTCGGCACCGGCTCCCGCAGGAGGAAGCCAAGCACCGAAAGCTCCGGCCGGTGAAGGATCCGGAACTCATGGAGAACAAGGCCGTCAGCCACAAGCAGCTAGCTCAAATGGGCAAGCAAGAAACAAAAATCAACAGGAAAAGCAGGTAAGCATGAATAATAGACCAAATCAAACTCAAAATGTTACAACCGGTAGCACGGCTGTCCAGGAAAGAAACAACCGTCCAAACGGCGGAAATCAGCAAGGCACTCGCCCTCATGGGCAAAACTCGGGTAACTCATCTTCAGCAGGGCGTAATTCTCAAGGCAATCGTGGACCAGGCCAAAGTGGCGGACAACGTAATGATGCCGCAGCTTCCCGTCCAGCAACAGGCGGGGCTAACCGCGGCCCGCAACAACAAAATCGTAATTTCACACCGAGCAATAATAACGGTGGAGGAAGCAACAATAGCTTTAGCGGTGGTAAAGGTCAAGGTCAAGGAGGCCAAGGCCAAGGTCAAAGAAAAGGCAATAACAACGGCGGAAGAAATCAAAGAGGATTTGATGATAACCGTAACGGTAATTTCAAAAATAACCGCGGTGGTAAAGGCGGCCGTGGTGGCAGAGGCGGCGGGCAGCAGCAGCCTCCGCGTGAGAAAATCGATAATACGCCAAAGAAAGTTATCGTACGTGGTACGATGACGGTTGGCGAAACCGCTAAACTATTGCATAAAGACGCTTCCGAAGTAATTAAGAAGCTGATTTTGCTTGGTGTTATGGCAACTATAAACCAAGAGCTGGATATTGATACAATTCTGCTTCTGGCTGGTGATTTCGGGGTTGAAGTTGAAGTGAAAATCCCGGTTGAAGAAGATCGTTTTGAAACGGTTGAAGAGGTAGATGATGAAGCTGATCTGAAGGAACGTCCACCGGTTGTTACGATTATGGGTCACGTCGATCACGGGAAAACAACGTTGCTTGATGCAATCCGTTCGACAAATGTAACGGGTGGAGAAGCCGGCGGGATTACCCAGCATATCGGAGCTTACCAAGTTGAGATCAACGGGAAGAAGATTACTTTCCTCGATACCCCGGGTCACGAGGCGTTTACAGCGATGCGGGCGCGTGGCGCGCAATTAACCGATATTACCATTATCGTAGTTGCAGCTGACGACGGTGTAATGCCACAGACGGTAGAAGCAGTTAACCATGCCAAAGCGGCTGGTTTGCCGATCATCGTAGCTGTGAACAAAATCGATAAGCCTGGTGCAAACCCGGATAAAGTGAAGCAGGAATTGACAGAATATGAACTTGTACCAGAGGAATGGGGCGGAGATACGATCTTTGTCAATGTCTCAGCTAAGCAAAAAATGGGGCTTGAAGGTTTGCTTGAGATGATCCTCTTGGTAGCAGAAGTTAATGAATACAAAGCGAACCCGGATAAACGCGCCCGCGGTGCTGTCATTGAGGCAGAGCTTGATAAGAGCCGTGGTCCGGTAGCTCGTGTGCTCGTCCAACACGGTACGCTGAAAGTCGGAGATGCTTTTGTTGCAGGTAACTGCTTCGGACGTGTCCGGGCTATGGTGAATGACCGTGGACGCCGCTTGAAAGAGGCAGGACCTTCCACACCGGTCGAAATTACCGGTTTGAACGAGGTGCCACAGGCTGGCGATCCGTTTATGGTGTTTGAAGATGAGCGTAAAGCTCGTTCCATTGCCGATAAACGTGCAACGGCGCAGCGCCAATCGGATTTAGGTACGAATACGCGCGTCACGCTCGACGATTTGTTCCGCCATATCAAAGAAGGCGAAATCAAAGACTTGAACGTGATTATCAAAGCGGACGTTCAAGGTTCGGTAGAGGCTCTGAAAGGTTCACTCGAAAAAATCGAGGTCGAGGGTGTCCGCGTGAAGATTATTCACAGCGGCGCTGGTGCGATTACCGAATCCGACGTTATTCTTGCGGCGGCATCCAATGCAATCGTGATTGGCTTCAATGTTCGTCCGGATAGTCAGACGAAAGCGACGGCCGAACAAGAGAAAGTTGACATTCGTCTGCATCGCGTAATTTACAACGCCATCGAAGAGATCGAACAGGCGATGAAGGGCATGCTGGATCCGGTTTACAAAGAAACCGTGATCGGTCACGCCGAAGTGCGCAATACGTTCAAAATTAGCAAAGTAGGAACGATTGCTGGGTGTATGGTTACCTCTGGTAAAATTGCCCGCTCTGCCGAAATGCGTTTGATTCGTGACGGTATCGTAGTTTATGAAGGTAAAATCGATTCCTTGAAGCGTTTCAAGGACGATGCTAAAGAAGTTGCTCAAGGTTACGAGTGCGGGATTACCCTGGATAATTATAACGACCTCAAAGAAGGCGACGTGATTGAGGCGTTTATCATGGAAACCGTCGAACCGAAGTAAGGTGAGGTGTCATAGATGGCCAGAAATCGTACCGGCCGCGTAAGCGAGCAAATTAAGAAAGAGCTTAGCGTGCTGATTCAAAGTGAGCTTAAAGATCCGCGAATCGGTTTTGTCACCGTGACAGGAGTGGAAGTTACTCCGGATTTGTCGCAAGCAAAGGTATATCTAAGCGTATTTGGCGACGATGAGAAGAAAAATGAATCGCTAAAAGGACTGGAGAAGGCGAATGGATTTTTACGGACCGAGCTTGGTAAGAGAATCCGCTTGCGCCATACACCGGAGCTGATATTCAAAATCGACGAATCGATCGCTTATGGCAGCCGTATCGAGAAACTACTCGGAGAAATTTCGCACGAGGACGAAAAATGAACAATTAAAGGAGAAGGCAATGCAGACCAATGAACGGGAGTTCCGCCAAAGTAAAGAGTTTCTGACGGAGCATGATCAATTCCTGGTAGTCTCGCATGTTCAGCCGGATGGAGATGCAGTCAGTTCTACCCTAGTGGTGGGCTGGCTTCTCTCATGTCTGGGTAAAAAATGCGTTATGGTCAACGAAGGACCGATTCCAAAGCGAATGGCTTATTTGTGGAATGCGGATCAGATTCAAGACCTTTCCCAGCAGCCACTGGACCAGAAATTCAGTCACGTCATTTGCGTCGACTGTGCTGACTTCAAGCGTGTTGGAAAAACGAAAGAACTTTTTGCCGAGAATGCAAAAATTTTAAACATCGACCACCATCCGACGAATGACGGATACGGCATGTTCAACCTCATCGTGCCAAATGCCGCGGCAACCGTAGAAATTTTGTTTGATCTTATTCAGTATATGAATTTAGAGCTTAACGAGCAGGCGGCTACGGCCATATATACCGGCCTATTAACAGATACCGGAGGTTTCCGTTATTCAAGCACTTCTCCAAAGGTTATGGCCATTGCCTCAAAGCTGCTGGAGTACGGTGTGGACGGGCCAGGATTATCCGAGCTCCTGCTGGAGCAAATGACATTACCTCAGCTTCGTTTGCTGACAAGCGCTTTAAACGCTTTACAGCTCAGTGAAGACGGCAAAATCAGCTGGGTTACCATCACAGACGAGGATCTGCAAGCAACTGGGGCGATTCATGAGGACATGGAGGGGATCGTGAACTATCCCCGGAACATTCAAGGGGTAGAAGTAGGCCTTTTGTTTAAAGTGATTGACGAGCATGCCGTTAAAGTCAGTATGCGCTCCGCAGGTAAGGTAGACGTGGCCAAGGTAGCTCAAAGCTTCGGAGGCGGCGGACATGTTCGAGCCGCAGGTGCGCGTATAGAAGGGACACTGGACACCATTATTCCACGTGTCATTGAGCAGGTGAAACAGCAGCTATGAATTCATATGAAGGTATACTGCCGATCCACAAACCGGCAGGATTCACATCACATGATGTAGTGGCCAAATGCCGAGGAATTCTAAAAATGAAAAGAATCGGCCACACCGGGACGTTAGATCCGGCTGTAACTGGTGTTCTTCCTCTCTGTCTGGGCCGAGCAACGCGAATGGTGGAATATTTGCAGGATTTGCCCAAGGAGTATCAGGCAACGCTGGTGTTAGGGATAGCTACCGATACGGAGGATCTCTCCGGCACGATCATCGAAGAGATGGAGAATGTTGTTGTTTCGGAAGAGGCGGTTCGCGAGATCCTGGAACGGTTTGTCGGAACAATTTCGCAAATCCCACCGATGTATTCCGCTCTTAAGCAGGACGGAAAGCGACTTTATGAGCTTGCTCGGGAGGGTAAAACCGTTGAGCGTAAGCCGAGGGAAGTCACGATCTATGAGCTGGAGTTAACCGGATTTCATCCGGAAGATCCGCATCCGAGAGTTTCTTTCCGTGCTTTATGCTCCAAAGGTACCTATATCCGAACGCTATGTGTAGATATCGGCCGAGCGCTTGGTGTACCGGCTGCGATGACGCAGCTCAAAAGAACAATGTCCGCGGGCATCGCAGAGGAAAACTGCTTAACGCTGGATGAAGTTAGCCGCCGTGTAGCAGATGGGAGCTTACAAGATTGCTTATTACCCGTTGATAAAGCTGTTGAACATTTGCCGGCTCACACGGTAGCCGAGGAGAAGGTGAAGGCGGCGCTTCAGGGGCAACGCTTGTCTTCAAAGGTTATTTTTCCGCCAGCATCACCAGGTCAGACCATCCGGCTATATGATCCACAGCAGCACTTTTTAGGCATTTTCCAAGTAGAGGAAGCTACGCTTGCCGTAAAGGCAGTCAAAGTATTCCTCCCTGATACAACGAAGTAATGCGCTAATTCGAGGAAAATTGCAGGTGAGACGATTTATGGAAACAATAAGCTTATCATATCCTTTATCAGCACAATTTATTGAAAATAATGCCCGGCCGCAAGTGTTGGCCATCGGTCAATTTGACGGTTTGCATTTAGGACACGCTAGTGTTATTGAAACTGCCGTACGACTTGCCTCCGAAGTTGGGCTTCCTGCCTCCGTGATGACATTTCATCCTCATCCGAAGGAAGTTATGAAAAAAGGCGACTATGACGGATATTTGACGCCCCCTCAAGAGAAAGAGCGTATTTTACGCAATATGGGTGTCGATAATGTTTATATCGTTGAATTTAACGATGCTTTTTCACAGGTAAGCCCGCAAGACTTCGTTACGGGGATGCTCGTGCCGTTGCAAATTCATACAGCCGTGGTTGGCTTCGATTTCCATTTTGGCTATCGGGGAGAAGGGCATGCGGGAATGCTTCGTGAACTGAGCAATAATACGATGGAAGTCAATACTGTACCGCCATTTCTCATTTCCGGTGAAAAAGTGAGCAGCTCCGGGATCCGAAAAGCGCTACAGGAAGGCAACATGGAATTAGCCAATGGCTGGCTGGGACGGCCTTATGCGATTAAAGGAACAGTGTCGCACGGCGAAAAGCGCGGTCGGCAAATGGGTTACCCAACAGCTAATGTTAAGCCTGACGAGCACTACGTACTGCCAACCACTGGTGTTTTTGCAGTAAGAGTGCACCATAACGGTAACACTTACTCGGGAGTCATGAATGTCGGAGTTAAGCCAACCTTCCATAATGACGCTACCGTACCATCGCTCGAGGTACATCTGTTTGATTTTAATGGTGATATATATGGAGAAAGCTTACATGTCGAACTGGCACATTTTATCCGCAAAGAAAGAAAATTCGGTTCTATGGAAGAATTGATGGAACAGATCGCTAAAGATGCCGAAACGGCCAAAAAATTGCTGGGTTGTGCTAGTAAACAATAAGCGGCATTTACTTTTATCATGTCTTTATGATATACTGTCATAGGTTGTCGTACTAGAAAGCTTATTGCTTTCTGCATTGATAACTATAACCTTAGCTTGGTTGTGCGGACTCACCGACGGCAACGAGGCTAATGGCGATTAAGAGAAGGAGGTGAATAGGATGGCATTGACTCAAGAACGTAAACAACAACTGATTCAAGAACACAAAACTCATGAGTCCGATACAGGATCCCCAGAGGTACAAATTGCTATCCTTACGGAGAACATCGTGAACTTGACGGATCATCTGCGTACGCATAAGAAAGACCACCACTCACGTCGCGGTCTTTTGAAAATGGTCGGCCAACGTCGTAAGCTGTTGGTTTACCTGAAGAACAAAGACGTACAACGTTACTCCGCATTGATCGAGAAACTCGGATTGCGTCGTTAATAGCATGTTTTTACGAAAGCAGCCTAGTGGCCGGCGGACGCTTGCGAAGCGTTTGATGGTCGCCGGGTTGCTTTTTAAAATCATAGCTTTTTCGGCAAATTCATAGGAAAACAATAAGCTCCGTGAGGAGCTTTTGTTGTGAGCGGGACAAGTTCATCGTTTTGCCAATTCCATGGATAATGTTATTTATGAATTGCGGTAAAGCAGGAAATAATGAACTGAGTACCGAACTTTTATTGGTGATAAGGAGGGATTTCATGGAGAATCATGTGAAAATGGAATTAGGGGGAAGACCTCTAGTTCTGGAAACCGGTCGCTTGGCAAAGCAGGCGAATGCAGCAGTCATGGTACGGTACGGTGAAACGGCTGTGCTTTGTACAGTTACGGCTTCATCTGAGCCGAAGGATCTGGACTTTTTTCCACTAACCGTAAACTATGAAGAAAAGCTGTATGCCGTAGGTAAAATTCCTGGCGGTTTTATCAAACGCGAAGGCCGTCCTAGTGAAAAGGCTATTCTGGCCAGCCGGTTGACAGACCGTCCAATTCGCCCACTATTCCCTGAAGGATTCCGTAACGATGTACAGATCGTAAATCTGGTCATGAGTGTGGATCAGGATTGTGAGCCTGAAATCGCTGCAATGATTGGGACTTCGGCAGCGCTTAGCATTTCCGATGTACCTTTCAACGGACCTATCGGCGGTGTTGCAGTGGGGCGTGTTAACGGGGAGTTTGTCATTAACCCGAATGTAGCCCAACAAGAAATCAGTGAGATCTACGTAGTGGTTGCTGGTACGAAAGATGCGATCATGATGGTGGAAGCCGAAGCAAATGAAGTGCCGGAAGAAGTGATGCTTGAAGCGATCATGTTCGGGCACGAAGAAATTAAGAAGATCGTTGCAGTCATTGAAGATCTCGTGAAGATTGCAGGCAAAGAAAAAATGCAGGTCAAGCTGCACAGCGTTGACGAAGCAGTCAACCAAGAGGTTCGTGCCTATGCCGCTGAACGTTTGATCGAAGCGGTGAAAATTGCTGAGAAGCATGCTCGTCAGGATGCAATTGATGCAATCAACGAGGAGACGGTAACTTATTTCGAGGAGAAGTACATAGAATCTCCAGAGCTGTTAGCCGATGTGAAAGAGGTATTGCACGACATCGTCAAGGAAGAAGTGCGCCGCTTGATCACACACGATAAGGTCCGTCCGGACGGCCGCAAGCTTAATGAGATTCGCCCGATTGAGTGCGACATCAACCTGCTGCCGCGTACTCATGGGTCCGGCTTGTTCACGCGTGGACAAACTCAGGCGCTTAGCGTTTGTACGCTTGGTGCGCTGGGGGATGTACAAATTCTCGATGGCATTGATCTTGAAGAAACCAAGCGCTTTATGCACCACTACAATTTCCCGCCGTTCAGCGTAGGCGAAGCTCGTCCGTTGCGCGCACCTGGACGCCGCGAAATCGGCCACGGAGCACTTGGGGAACGTGCCCTCTCGAAGGTTATTCCGCCGGAATCGGAATTCCCGTACACGATTCGTCTTGTATCGGAAGTGCTCGAATCTAACGGTTCAACCTCTCAAGCAAGTATCTGCGCCAGTACCTTGGCTATGATGGATGCAGGCGTGCCGATCAAGGCGCCGGTAGCCGGAGTGGCGATGGGGCTGATCAAGGACAGCGAACATGTATCCATTTTGACCGATATTCAAGGGATGGAAGATCATCTCGGGGATATGGACTTTAAAGTGGCCGGTACCGCTGAAGGCGTAACAGCTATTCAAATGGATATCAAAATCGACGGGATTGATCGGCAAATTTTGACGGATGCTTTGAAGCAAGCTAGAGAAGGCCGGATGTTCATCCTATCCAAGATGATGGAACGTATTCAAAAGCCGAAAGAGCATCTGTCGCCTTATGCGCCTAAGATCGTAACGATGAACATCAACCCGGACAAAATCCGTGACGTTATCGGAGCCGGGGGCAAAATCATCAACAAAATCATTGAGGAAACCGGCGTAAAAATTGATATTGAACAGGATGGACGTGTATTCATCGCTTCTACAAACGAAGAGATGAACAACAAAGCCCGTTCGATTATCGAGGGTATCGTTAAGGAAGTTGTGGTTGGCGAAATTTATGTCGGTACGGTTAAACGTATCGAAAAATTCGGCGCCTTTGTAGAAATCCTGCCGGGTAAAGATGGGTTAGTCCATATTTCTCAGCTTTCTACGGAACGTGTTGGTAAAGTGGAAGATGTCGTAGCCATCGGCGATACCATTACGGTCAAAGTTACCGAAATTGACAACCAAGGACGCATCAATCTTTCCCGCAAAGCGGTTTTAACTGCTGAAACGGAAAAATCATCTTCATAACAGCTGCATATTAAATTGAAGTGTGCGGGAAAAGAGACAGAATAATCAATTCTGGCTCTTTTTTTAATGCCCAGAGAGCTTGTAACGGTGGTCTTCTTGTTTATATCTGGTATAATCCGGGACTTGTCTACATATGATTGGGACAAAAACGGGTTGAGGGGATGAGCCTTTCATGGGCCGTAACAAGTTAACGATTATCGTAACATGCATCGTTTTAGTCATGTTTTTAGGTCAGTTTGCCGGAATTCGGGCGTATGTGATGCAGGGCAGCGGAGAGGACCGTTGGAGCTATGCCTTCAGGTTGTTTTCGGAAAAACGTGAGGGAGGTGAACAGCAAGCAACCAACAATCAAAACGTTGCCAAAGAGGATCCTCTGATGAACCGTATATTAGAGGAAGCAGAAAAAAGACGAATCGAGCCTGTCAATGCGGTAAATGACCGCATCTGGAAAGCGATCCCGGGATATGACGGACGAGAGATCGATGTGGAGCGTACTTACGAAAAGGCGAAGCAGCGGGCTACTGGGACGAATATCGAGTATGTGTACCGATCTATAAAACCAAAGGTTGGCCTGGATGATTTAGGAGCGCAGCCGATTTACCGGGGCAATCCAAACAAGCCGATGGTCGCCCTAATGATTAACGTGGCTTGGGGCAACGAATTCATCGAGCCAATGCTGAACACGTTGGATGAGGCGAAAGTGAAAGCGACTTTTTTCCTGGATGGAAGTTGGCTGAAGAAAAATGCTGATCTCGCACAAGAGATACAAAAGCGAGGGCATCAGCTCGAAAACCATGCATATTCACACCCCAATATGAGCCAGTTGGAGTCGCAGCGTGCCCGCCTGGAGATATCTAAGACTAAAGATTTACTGAAGGTAATGCTGGGGGTGGAAAATCGATGGTTTGCCCCACCATCCGGCGATTTTAATGCGCAAACCGTGAAGCTTGCGGCGGAACAGGGACTAAAAACAGTGTTATGGACGCTCGATACAGTAGATTGGAGAAAACCGCCTGCTGCCAGCATCGTCAGCAAGATTGAATCCAAGGTGGAGCCTGGCTCACTTATATTGATGCATCCGACGGCTTCAAGCCGGGATGCTTTAATGGATATGATTCGTGTGATTCGGAGCAAGGGTCTTGTACTGGGAACGGTGGAGCAAACGCTGTCTTCCGAAAGAGTTGAGGTACCCGAGAGTTGAGTATACCGCCTTTTTTTGGTAGGATAAGGATGCATTTAATGAAGCAAGTTTTGCAGCGATGTAAATTCAGTGAAGCCTATGCTTCGCAAAACTTTTAGGAGGGCCTTTCGTGAACAAAACGCAGTTAAAAAACGGCCTCCGGGTGGTGATAGAGAAAATACCTACCTGCCGCTCGGTTTCGTTTGGCATATGGGTCAAGACAGGGTCACGCAATGAAAGACCCGAGCTGGGCGGGATATCGCATTTTATCGAACACATGTTGTTTAAAGGCACAGAACGGTTTAGCGCTAAGGATATCGCTGAGCAGTTTGACGCGATCGGCGGTAATGTCAACGCGTTTACTTCTAAAGAATATACGTGTTATTATGCGAAGGTGCTGGACGAACATCTACCTATAGCGGTCGATGTGCTGTCGGACATGTTTTTCCGTTCTCTTTTCGATGCTGAAGAGCTCCGGAAGGAGAAAAATGTTATCGTGGAGGAAATCTCCATGTACGAGGATACGCCTGACGATATGGTTCATGATCTCGTATCCCAGGCCGCTTATGGTGACCACCCGCTGGCCTTGCCAATTTTAGGCACCGAGGAAAAGCTCCGGTCCATGGAACCGGACGATTTGTGTAATTACATGCGGGAGCAATACACGATCGAAAATACGGTCATCAGTGTTGCTGGTAACATTGACGAACGAATTATTGATTTACTTGAGAAATATTTCGGCGATTTTGCAAACCGCGGTCAAAGTAAGTCACTAGCTGCACCTGAATTTCTCGGCGACATGAAATATTTCCGTAAAAAGACGGAGCAAAACCATATTTGTATGTCATTCCCGGGACTTCCCGTAGGAAGTAATCTCCAGTATGCCATGGTGCTACTGAACAATGCGTTAGGCGGTGGCATGAGCTCACGATTGTTCCAGGAAATTCGTGAAAAGCGCGGACTTGCTTATTCTGTTTACTCCTATCATAGCTCTCAAGCAGACAGTGGATTGTTTACTGTGTACGCGGGAACGGCCCCACGCCAGACGAAAGACGTACTGGAGCTGACAAAGGAAATTCTGCACGATGTATCGGTGCATGGGATAAGTGAAAGCGAGCTAAGTAAAGGGAAAGAACAGCTGAAAGGCAGTTTAATTTTAAGCTTGGAAAGTACAGGAAGCCGGATGAATCGACTTGGCAAAAACGAGCTGATGATCGGCCGCCATTATACTCTTGACGAAATGATTGCCCGGATAGAAGCAGTTACGATGGATGACGTAAACCAAGTGTTGCAAGGGATGTTTAAGGAGCCTTTCGCCTTAGCTATGGTTGGTTCCTCGGATCGTGTACTATCAGGATTAAGGAGAGATGAACTTGTCGTTTGAAGTACAAATTAACCGCCTAGCGGGAAATGAGGATATTGAGCTTCCTCGCAAAATGTCGGAGCTTGCCTCCGGCTTTGATCTCTATGCAGCAGTTACCGAAGATATGGTATTGGTTCCGGGGCAGCGTGCGCTTGTCCCAACGGGTATAGCCATTGCGATGCCTGGCGGTTTAGAAGCACAGATTCGCCCTAGAAGCGGTTTAGCTTTTAAGCACGGAATAACCTGTCTGAACACCCCGGGTACGATTGATGCGGATTACCGTGGCGAGATCAAGGTGCTGCTCATTAATTTAGGGCAGGAGCCATTTGCAATAAAACGTAACGAGCGCATTGCCCAGATGGTTTTTCAGGTCGTACCTGAAGTCGATTTAGTCCAAGTGGACAAGTTATCCGATACTGTTCGCGGAGCAGGCGGTTTTGGACATACGGGGACAAAATAAAGTTAATAAAAACATTTGACAAAAGCTGCAGCACCCGAGCCGTTGAAGGCACGGTTGCTGCAGTTTTTTTTGAATATTAAAGAATTTAAAGCTATAAGTTTTCAGCAGAATCGAACACACGAACTAATTAAACCCCTGAACAAAATGTGGCAGGCTGTCCGTCTCCTTGCTCTACTTGATTCATAGCAAATTGAAAAATCGGCAGTGGTGCTGGGGCAAATGTTGTATTTTTTACAACAATCTAATCGGGTCCTGAGCTTTCAGACCGGATTGTTGTAAAAAGTACAACAATATTGCAACAGTAGGTCCAATTAGCCCTAAATTGTTGCACGTACTACAACAATCTGTGGTGTGTAAGCTGTCTTGTGTTTAAATTGTTGTATTAAATACAACAATCGGAGCGGGGCTATGTGCGGTAAAATGGAGGCGCTGTAAAGGTGACGGACGGAGATGACGCTATTTACCTCGAATCGCCTGGGGTAACTTGTTTAAAACCAAGTAGCATCTTGCGGGTCCGTTAGGTAGGAAATGTTGGGGAATACTCGGGACCGAAGTATTCATCGTTGCTTTAATGATGTAAAAAGTGAAGGTTCTCGAAGTAGAACAGAAGAGGGAATGGGTATGGGGTGAAAAAGCGAAAGCGTCCGCCTTTGAACTTCGTGTTAAAACCGCCAAAAACAAATTCCAATAACACGAAGTTCAACAGCGGTTGGAATCCCATACCCAATTTCCTCCCCATGCTCAAACGTATGGGGTTAGACCTAGCCGCAGGCTGGGTTTTTCTATTAGTATCGTCATACACTTTTCACCACTTTGTAGGCGGCGGCATAAGATGGTCTATACTGTGTTGCTTGGAAGGAGTGCCATCAACGAATGCTAACCGGAATTACAATTGTATTCCTGGGTGGGGACGCAAGGCAGGTAGAGGTCATCAACAAATGTGTTGAACTGGATGCAACAGTACGAATCGTCGGCTTTGATCGTATCGAAACTCCGCTTCCGGGAGTATCGCACGAAACGTTAACTCCAGGATTACTTGCCGGCGCAGACGTGATCATCCTTCCTGTAATCGGTTGCGATGACCAAGGTGTTATTAAGGCACCATTCTCAGCAGAACATATCGTTATCAGTCAGGAACAGTTTGCTGCAGTACGAAAAACTACCTTAATGTATACGGGCATAGCTAAGACCTTCTTGAAACAAATGAGTACGGAATACGGCTTTCGGTTAATCGAAGTGCTGGAACGTGATGACGTCGCGATATTCAATTCGATTCCAACTGCAGAGGGTGCTGTCATGATGGCGATCCAGAATACGGATATTACGATTCATGGATCAACCTGTATCGTACTTGGAATCGGCCGAACTGGTTTTACACTGGCAAATACATTACAAGGATTGGGAGCGAAGGTAAGGGTAGGTGTGCGTAGGGAGGACGATATTGCAAGGGCTGTACAAATGGGGTGGACGCCTTTTGCGACAAGGGATTTGGCGATTTGCGTAAGCGATGTTGACTTGATTTTTAACACAATTCCGACTATGATAGTCACAGCGCAAATCATCTCTAAATTACCTCGTAGGGCTGTAATTATTGATCTTGCGTCGGCTCCAGGCGGGACGGATTTTCGTTTTGCTGAGAAACGTGGAGTCAAGGCGATCCTCGCCCCCGGTCTACCCGGAATCGTCGCTCCCAAGACGGCTGGAATTATTATGGCAAATACGATTTGTCAGTCGATTTTGGATGAGTATCATTTACGGGGGGATGAAGAGTGAATTGGCAAGGGAAAACTGTAGGATACGCCATTACAGGCTCGCATTGTACTTTTGCGGAGGTTATGCCGCAAATTAAACGATTTGTTGACGGCGGGGCAAAGGTTGTTCCGATCATCTCGCAAACCGTTATGACGACGGATACCCGATTCGGTAAATCCGAAGATTGGCGAAAGCAGTTGAAAGATATAACAGGGAATGATATTATTTCTTCAATTGTCGAAGCGGAGCCGCTTGGACCTAGTAAATTGTTAGATGTACTCGTGATTGCTCCATGTACGGGAACGACGACGAGCAAGCTCGCCAACGCGGTGACAGATAGTCCGGTTTTGATGGCTGCAAAAGCCCAGCTAAGAAACGGGAAACCTCTTGTTATTGCCGTGTCGACAAATGATGGATTAGGATTTAATTTAGCGAATATTGCTAAACTGATTATAGCGAAACATGTATATTTTGTTCCATTTGGCCAAGACAATCCAGCCGGTAAACCTAATTCACTGGTGGCGAATATGGAACTTGTTCCTGAAACATGTTATGCGGCACTAGAGGGCAAGCAACTGCAACCGCTCATTATTGAACGTTTTCATTAAATTTAGCGCATTAACGCAGCAATATTGTGTGTTATAATACAATACTATAAACAGCTATATTGGAAGAAGGGGAGACGTGCCAGATGAGCAAAACAAAATGGAATGTCGCTGTCGTAGGGGCGACGGGCGCTGTAGGAGAGCAAATCATCGGGCTGTTGGAAAAAAGAGACTTTCCGATAGATAAGCTAAAGCTGTTGTCCTCAGCGCGTTCCGCAGGAACCGTTCTTCGCTTCAAAGGGCAGGATATTATCGTTGAGGAAGCTGGCCCGGATAGCTTTGAAGGGATCGACATAGCCTTGTTTAGTGCGGGTGGAGATGTCAGCAAAGTGCTTGCCCCGCATGCCGTACGTCACGGCGCCATATGTATCGACAATACGAATGCATTCCGTATGGATCCAGATACACCACTTGTCGTCCCTGAAGTGAATGAGGAGAAAATTTTTGAACATCACGGGATCATTGCAAATCCAAACTGCTCGACCATTCAAATGGTTGCTGCACTGAAACCTCTATATGACCGTTATGGCATTTCTCGTATTATCGTTTCTACGTATCAGGCTGTTTCCGGAGCAGGTACGAAAGCGATTAATGAAATGCTTCGTCAAAGCAAGGAGGTTCTGGAAGGGAATGAAGTAAAACCGGATATTTTGCCAGTTGGCTCATTGCCCGTAAAACATCAAATTGCTTTTAATGCTATTCCGCAAATCGATAAATTCCAAGATAACGGATACACATTGGAAGAAATGAAGATGATCCGCGAAACGAAAAAAATTTTCGGCGATGATTCCATTGAAGTAACGGCAACTTGCGTGCGGATTCCGGTCGTATACGGTCACTCTGAATCGGTGTACGTGGAATTGAAACAAGATTACAATTTGGAAGAGGTAAGTGCGCTTCTGGCGAAAGCTCCTGGGGTACAGGTCGTAGATGATCCGGCCAATCAGGGTTATCCACTCGCTACGATGGCAGCTGGCAAAAATGATGTTTTCGTAGGCCGTTTGCGTCGCGACTTAACACATGAGCGGGCCCTTAATATGTGGATCGTGTCGGATAATTTGCTTAAGGGAGCAGCATGGAACGCAGTACAAATCGCTGAGATTATAGCGGCGAAAGGTTAAGTTTTCCATACCTTCGTTACTACAGCAACTGAACACAGCATGGAGCATCAGCTTCATCCGCACATATTAAATGGAGGAATTTTCAATGCGCATTTTGGTGCAAAAGTTTGGCGGTACATCACTCTCGACTAAAGAAGCGAGAGAACATGTCATTTCACATATTCGCCGGGAACTGGATAACGGTTTCCGGCTCGTCGTGGTGGTTTCAGCGATGGGACGAAAAGGAGATCCTTACGCTACAGATACTTTGCTCGGACTCGTTGCAGAAGGAAACGGCTCTCTGCCAGCGCGCGAGCAGGATCTTTTAATGGCTTGCGGAGAAATCATATCTGCGGCAAAACTATGCAGCTTGCTTGCTGAACAGAAAATTACTTCCGTCGTGTTGACGGGAGCTCAAGCAGGTTTCCGTACGGACAGTCAATATGGAAATGCCAGAATATTGGACATTGTTCCAACTAGAGTTTTAGAAGAACTACAGCAAAAGGACGTTGTAATCGTAACCGGATTTCAAGGGCAAAACCAGGGCGGAGATTTTACGACGCTTGGCCGTGGGGGAAGTGACACATCAGCGACGGCACTAGGTGCAGCACTACATGCCGAAATGGTTGACATTTATACGGATGTTGATGGTATTTTAACCGCTGATCCTAGAATCGTTGAGGATGCACAGCCACTTGATTATGTTAGCTATACGGAAATTTGCAACATGGCTCATCAAGGAGCAAAGGTTATTCACCCTCGTGCGGTGGAAATTGCAATGCAGTCCGGGATCCCGGTGCGAGTTAGATCTACATTTTCGGAAAGTGAAGGGACGCTTGTTGCAAATCCGGAAGGATTCAAAGACGTTCAGCTTGGTATCGTTGACCGCTATGTGACGGGCATTGCCTATGTGGCCAATGTGACGCAGATTCGTGTCGAATCCTCGGGAAAGGGTGCGGACAACCTTCAACTGAAAGTGTTTAAAGCGATGGCCGAAAATGCAATTAGCGTTGATTTTATCAGTGTAACCCCAACGGGAGTTGCTTATACCGTGTTTGACCGAGATTCTGCTAAGGCGGAAGCCGTGCTTCATTCCATGAACTTATCTCCTAGTATTTTAACTGGATGTGCTAAGGTTTCTGTTATTGGTGGCGGTATTAATGGAGTACCTGGAATTATGGCGAAAATTGTCGAGGCATTAACGGAACAAAATATTCAAATTCTGCAATCCGCGGATTCGAACACAACAATTTGGGTGCTCGTTAACAAGGAAGATATGGTTCAGTCTCTGCGTGCTTTGCACACCAAGTTCGAGCTTGGCCGCCCGAGCGAATGATGCGATAAAGAAATGTGGATGCTTTAAGAAGGTACGCGAACATTTCACGGAAAGCGGAAGGAGAAGACAACATGGTCGATTTCGGAAGTCTAATCACAGCCATGGTAACGCCTTTCGATGATAAGGGGAACATCGATTGGAATCAAACTGCCCTCCTCATCGATGAATTAATTGAAAATCAACAAACTGACAGTCTCGTGATATGCGGTACAACCGGCGAATCACCTACTTTGGACGACACGGAAAAGCTGGCAATGTTTAAATTTGCTGTGGAGCACGCTGCAGGTCGCTGTAAAATTATAGCTGGGACCGGAAGCAATAACACGGCACATTCCATTCACTTAACGAAAGAAGCCGAACTATGTGGCGTTGATGCCGTTTTACTGGTTACTCCTTATTACAATAAACCGAATCAGGAAGGATTGTTTCGCCATTTTGAAGCGATTGCTTCCGCAACGAAGCTGCCGGTTATGTTGTATAATGTGCCCAGCCGTACGGTAGTTGGTTTGAGTGCAGCGACAACGCTTCGTTTAGCGCAAATACCAAATGTGGTAGCTACAAAAGAGTGTGGCCCTTTGGATCAACTGGCTGGAATTGTCTCGGGAGCTCCGAATGATTTTATTGTGTATACGGGGGATGATTCCTCGGCATTGCCTGCGCTGGCGGTTGGGGCACGAGGGATTGTTAGCGTTGCGAGTCATATCGTTGGCAAATCGATGAAACAAATGATTTCTTCATATCTCCAAGGAAATGTTCAAGAGGCAGGTAAACTGTATCGGGAGCTGCTTCCTTTATTCAAGGTGTTGTTTGAGTGTCCAAACCCGGTAGGAGTGAAATATGCGCTGGGTGAAAAAGGGCTTAACGTTGGGTCTGTACGTTTGCCGCTAGTGCCTCCGAGCGAGGATGAAGCAATGCACATTCGTAACCTGCTGCAATAGCTTTTTGCCCAGATATCTGCTCTATTTCCAGAAACCGATGCGCTTAATAAAGCATCGGTTTTTTTGCTGTGGAGCAAGGTAACGTTAAAGGAACGTAAAGCTGCCGACTTGTTTTTTGCCAATTTAATCATGTATAATGGTTTCAAGTGACTGGGTGCGGTGTATTTTTTAAAACTAATACGAATTTGAGAAACGGCCAGGCTGTCTACTGTGAGACAGTCATTATTCCTGCTAAAACGTGTTGAATTTGCAGTGATCGGTGCCATTTCCATATGAAAAATGATACGACGTCCAAAACAATTAGGAGGGTTAGATTCACTTGTCCAAAAAAATTAATAATGAAAAATTGACGATCTTTGCGTTGGGCGGCGTCGCTGAAATCGGGAAGAACATGTATGTCGTTCAATACGCAAATGATATCGTTGTCATCGATTCGGGACTTAAGTTCCCAGAAGAGGACATGTTAGGTATTGATATCGTCATTCCCGACATCACTTATTTGACGGAGAACCGCGATAAAGTTAGAGGGATCGTGCTGACGCACGGACACGAGGACCACATCGGCGGATTGCCTTACGTACTGAGAAACTTGAATGTACCGGTATATGGAACGAAATTGACGTTGGGACTTGTCGAGAATAAATTGAAAGAAGCCGGGCTGCTCGGTGAAACGAAACGGATTCTCATCAACGCTGACTCGGAAATCGAGCTTGGTACTACGCTGAAAGCAACGTTCTTTAGAACGAATCATAGTATACCGGATTCAGTTGGTGTATGTATTGAAACGCCGGAAGGCAATGTAGTGCACACCGGGGACTTCAAATTTGATCATACCCCAGTCAATGATCAATATGCGGATTTACACCGGATGGGCGAAATCGGAAAGAAAGGCGTACTTGCTCTTCTCTCTGATAGTACAAATGCTGAGAAACCAGGCTTTACTCCTTCGGAAAAAAATGTAGGTATTGTGTTAAGCGACATTTTCCATAAGGCACAGCAGCGTGTCGTCGTAGCCACATTTGCTTCGAATGTTCATCGGATTCAACAGGTTATTGATGCCGCTTATGCTACAGACCGTAAGCTCACGATTATCGGTCGCAGCATGGTCAATGTGGTAGCGATCGCCCATGAACTGGGGTATTTGAATGTACCGGACGGTATTCTGATTGAACCGGAAGAAGTAAACAAAATGGCTGCTGATCGCGTAGTTATTCTATGCACGGGCAGCCAAGGTGAACCGATGTCAGCGTTAACCCGTATGGCCCGTTCCACGCACCGCAAGGTCGATATTTTACCAGGGGATACGGTTATTATCGCAGCTACGCCGGTTCCAGGTAATGAGAAATATGTGGGACGGACGATTGACGAGCTATTCCGCCTTGGCGCAGAAGTGATTTATAGTGGCTCCAATTCCGGAGTTCACGTTTCCGGGCACGGCAGTCAGGAAGAGTTGAAATTGATGCTTAACCTGATGCGGCCAAAATATTTCATTCCGATTCATGGTGAATACCGGATGCTTCGGAAACATGCTTTACTTGGACAATCCGTCGGAGTTGAGCCTGACAACATATTTCTGGTGGATATCGGAGAAATCGTTGAGATCCAAAACGGCGTAGCCCGTAAAGCAGGCAAAGTTCCGGCCGGCAACGTTCTGATTGACGGATTAGGAGTAGGCGATGTAGGTAATATTGTGTTGCGCGATCGCAAACTTTTGTCTCAAGACGGCATTTTGGTTGTTGTTGTAACCCTGAGAAAGCAGGATGGCACCATTGTATCCGGTCCGGATATTATCTCCAGAGGTTTTGTTTACGTAAGAGAATCCGAAGGCTTGCTTGATGAAGCGAACCGGATTGTCTCAAGCACTCTCGAGAGATTGATGAACGAGAACGTGAACGAATGGGCATCGCTTAAGACAAATGTCAAGGAAGCCTTAGGGCGATTCCTGTATGAGCAAACACGCCGTAGACCGATGATTTTACCGATCATCATGGAAGTTTAATTTTTTGAAAATCAAAAATCTAAAGAAAAAGTGACCTTTGTTATTTAGCACACAGTCGCCTCTTCTCCCGCCGGTAATATGGACGGTTCCTTGCGGGAAGAAGGGGCTTTTTTTGTTTTATGTTGTATAGAGAGGAGAAGTTTGTCGGCATACTAATTGCTGCGTTAGCTTGCGACGACTATAGGCCTCAGGGCTGAAAGGAAGGCGTTTTTTAATGAATAAAGATACAGGCAGCATGAAACCGTCCGCCCGCGAAGAAGAAGAAATCCCGCCCGGCTCTGACATGGAAAAGAAAGAACCGTCCGTTACTGATGTCATTCAGCAATTTGGCCAGACGAATGTTCCGACTACGGGAGAATCCAACGTTTATTGCTTAACGATAATCGGGCAAATTGAAGGCCACTTGGTACTGCCGCCGCAAAATAAAACGACGAAATATGAACATTTGATTCCCCAGCTTGTTGCAGCTGAGCAAAACCCACGAATTGAGGGATTGTTAATTATATTAAATACAGTTGGCGGTGATGTCGAAGCCGGCCTTGCTATCGCTGAAATGATCGCCTCGTTGACTAAACCGACGGTAACAGTCGTGATCGGAGGAGGCCACAGTATTGGTGTTCCAATCGCGGTTGCCTCGAATTATTCCCTGATCGCTGAAAGCGCGACAATGACGATTCATCCTATTCGGATGACTGGGCTCGTCATTGGCGTTCCGCAAACCTTTGAGTACATTGAGAAGATGCAGGAAAGAGTCGTTAGGTTCGTCACCACCCATTCAAAGATCTCTGAGGAGATGTTTAAGGAACTAATGTTCAAAACTGGAGAACTCAATCGAGATATCGGGACTGCAGTGGGAGGTAACGATGCCGTCAAATTCGGGCTCATCGATGCGATTGGAGGTATTGGTGAAGGGCTGAATCAACTGAATGTTTTGATTGAAAACCGCCGGAAGACTAATATGCACGGTCTAGAGGGGATAACGCAATGACACATTATACGATACTCCCGGAGGAAGCTTATTGGGAACAGGCGGAAGAACAAGAGGCGTACGGCGAAATTGAATTGCAGGGTGTGTTGATGCAAATCCGCATAGAACCTGGGAATCGGGCTACAATTGTACGTTTGCTGCGATGCAGTTTGGATGACTATTTAAATCCGGATTTCGCCCCTGGAAGACAAATTATGTTTTATCCGGCTCTCCAAAAGAAAGATTGAAATGCTAACCGGCTATTTCTACAGGTCCCCCTAGAGAATATGGTATAATAACCATCTAGGGGGTGTTTTCGTTTGGCACGGAAACGGAAGAAGAAAAAAGCTGCTCTGGGCAGCATGCTAAAATATGAAATTTACGGAATCATCCTTATTACCTTTTCAATTATTGCTTTGTCCGGGGAAGCCGCCGTGGGTAGAACCTTATCGAAAATGGCTGCTTTAATTCTCGGCAAATTTTATTTTGTTATTCCTTTAGTAGGTATTTACATAGGACTTGCTGTTATGATCAATCGAAAATGGCCGTCGCGGTGGACGACTCGTCGCAGCGGTATACTGCTTGCCGTACTGGCGCTCGCCTTAATGAGCACGATTTCTGCCATGCAGCAAAAAATAGCTCCAGCTGTTCCTTTAACAGCGGGAAACATCATAGGGCAAATTCACACTGACTTGCAGAGTGCATTATTTCAGACAGCGGCTACGGATACGGGATTTAGCTTGCTAGGGAGGAATATCAGCGGTGGATACGTCGGCGGGCTGGAGTTTGCGCTGCTGTATTCGCTATTCGGTGTAGCAGGCGCTAAGCTGATTATGATCGTTATGCTGGCGATTAGCTTTATGTTGATTACGGGGCTATCTTATGTAGATTTGTTTAAAATGCTTCACTCAAAAATGGGTGGACTTGGCGATCGGTTCAGCAAAAAAATGCGTCTGCTCCGTCCAGTACCAGTTACGGCTAAACCAAAAAAAGAAGAAGAGCATACTCCTCATGTCAATTTGTATGATGAGGAGCAAGAGGAGATGCCAACGACAGAAGCGGTTGCACGGAAAAAGCCGGTATTTTTTCAACTGCTGGGCTTTAAGGGACGCGAGGCGGATCAGGGAACGGTTTCCTCTTCAGACGAGGTGGACGAAGTTGGCTCGGATCCTGGGGCACATAGTCATTCGGAAGGTGCGATCAACTGGAATGAGCTCGATTACTCCGGTGTAGATGCTGGCGGTGCGCACGCAAACGGGGCGCAGGATCATTTTTCTGCTGCTGAAACGGATACTGTACCGATCATTCGCGATTTCTTCGATCATATTCAGCGAGAAGGCCATTTTCATGACGGCGAAGGACATGAGGGGATGAACGGTGATCACCCCACTGAAGAAGCAGAGCATGCCTTACGGGCTATTGATCCGGTGCATCAACCGAATGGAGAACCGGATATAGGTACGGAGGAAGCGAATGTAGATTCCTTGAAAGATAGTGCTGAAGTGGAGGGGCAGGAACATCTTGAAGCTGCGGATACCGTTCCTCAACCGCCCAAACCGGCGCCTAAACCCTACAAGCTGCCGTCCTTTAAGCTGCTTTCGAAGCCGGCGGGGACTGGCAAGTCCGGTGATCAGGCAGATTATATGCAGACCGCCCGTAAACTTGAGGCGACGCTGGAGAGCTTTGGCGTAAGGGCCAGAGTTTTAGAGGTCGTACGCGGTCCTGCAGTAACGCGCTATGAAATACAGCCGGATATTGGAGTTAAGGTCAGCCGAATCGTTAACTTGACGGATGACATTGCACTGGCCCTCGCGGCGAAGGATATCCGAATGGAAGCGCCGATTCCAGGTAAATCCGCTATCGGAATTGAGGTGCCGAACAACGAGGTATCGCTTGTAACGATGCGCGAGGTCATGGAAACACCAACATTTGTGGATGCCGAGTCCAAGCTGACCATCGCTTTTGGACGGGACATTTCCGGTCAAACGATTATCGGCAACTTGGCAAAAATGCCTCACTTACTTGTAGCTGGGGCAACGGGGTCTGGTAAATCGGTATGTATTAACGGTATCATTACCAGCATCCTGTTCAAGGCAAAGCCGAATGAAGTCAAATTTATGATGGTTGACCCTAAAATGGTTGAGCTGAATGTGTATAATGGAATACCGCATTTGCTTACTCCGGTCGTGACCGATCCAAGAAGAGCATCGCTCGCTCTGAAGAAGATCGTCGTTGAAATGGAAAAACGATATGAGCTGTTTTCCAAGTCGGGGGCACGGAACGTTGAGGGTTATAATCACATGATGAAGGATAATCCGGATGCGGTCCTGCCCTATATCGTCGTCATTGTGGACGAGTTGGCCGATCTCATGATGGTCGCAGCCAACGACGTAGAGGATGCGATCGCTCGTCTTGCTCAAATGGCTCGTGCGGCCGGAATTCATTTGATCATCGCTACGCAGCGTCCATCAGTGGATGTTATCACCGGTGTCATTAAGGCCAATATTCCCTCACGGATTGCGTTCGGGGTATCGTCTCAGGTGGATTCGCGGACTATTCTCGATATGGCGGGAGCGGAGAAGCTGCTCGGACGGGGGGACATGCTCTACATGCCGATGGGCGCATCCAAGCCGATTCGCGTTCAGGGCGCATTTATGAGCGATCAGGAAGTAGAGACGGTCGTTCATTATGTTCAGGGTCAGGGGCAAGCCGAATATGACGAGAGCCTCGTTCCTGAAGTGGATGATGATGTTCATGAACCGGAGGAAGTTCTCGATGAGCTGTATGATCAGGCGGTTCACATCGTTTTAGAGGCCAAGCAAGCATCTGTATCACTGCTACAGCGAAGGATGCGGGTTGGATACACCCGAGCGGCCAGACTTATTGATTCGATGGAGGCAAGAGGTATAGTAGGACCTTACGAAGGTAGTAAACCACGTGAAGTTCTAATGTCGATAGAGCAGTACAAAATGGGAAGGATATCTTCTTGAGCCACTAAGGACAAGGGACATCCTTCCCTTGTTTTCGTTCTAATTACCTTTGACTTTATGGTGCATAGGAAGGGACAATGCTTGTCATACTAAAGTTACCCATCCATGTTAATCCACTAAAGAGAGGTAGAGCTAAACGTATGAATAAAGCAAAAATATGGTTTGCCGCCGGTTTAGTGCTGCTTTTATTCGGAATCGGATACGGAGTCACTGTGTTCAAGCAAATCCATGTTGATGTCAATAAGGAGATCCCACACGATGCCGAAGCTCAAGCTGTATTCAGCAGACAGGTCATTGATTATGGGGCATTTGGCCGGGATGTATATGAACTGCAAGGGCGTTTATCGTATCTCGGTTTTTACAAGGGAAAATTAGATAGCTCTTTTGGCCTGAAAACGAAGAGAGCCTTAAAACGGTTTCAGGCGGAGTTCGGAATGAAGCCGGACGGCATTGCCGGATCTCGAACAAAGCTTAAGCTGTACAATGCAACAAAAAAATGGAGACCGGGCATGGAATTGACTCGGAAAGCCGCTACGACCAAGTCCAAGGCTAAGGTTAAGGCCAAGAAAACCGTAGCTAAAAAAAATGCCGGAAAGCTGAAGGCGACATCGACGGAGCTTTCACCTTCCAATGGCCTGGGACTCTCGGAGAATGATTTGAGAATTATGGCAAACGCCGTTTATGGCGAATCTCGGGGCGAACCCTTTGAAGGACAAGTTGCGGTAGCGGCGGTTATTTTGAATCGGGTTAAATCCCCAAGCTTTCCAAACACCGCGTCAGGCGTCATCTTTCAGCCTGGAGCCTTTACTGCAGTTGCTGACGGACAAATTTGGCTTGAACCGAATGAGATTGCTCGTAAAGCTGTGCAGCAGGCCTTGAACGGCTGGGATCCTACGGGTGGCTGTATTTATTACTTCAATCCGAACACGGCCACTTCAAAATGGATTTGGTCCCGGCCTCAAGTGAAGACGATCGGGGAACATATTTTTTGTATGTAAATATCGTCCAATCGAGAAGGAGCAGCCAATGGTGCATCAGGTTGCTTCTTTCCTTTGAAATGGTATAGAATGGAACTGAATTTCATATGATAAACCTTTAAATACAGTGCAATATAAGTCTCTTGCAAAGGAGTTTTGGTCTTGACTAAGACGCTATTTGAACGCGGCAAGGTGGGTCATATTCGACTTCACGTCTTGCCGACAACCCGATTCAAAACGTTTGCCGTTTCTCTCTATGCGGGCCTCCCGCTTCATGAGCAAACGGTTACTACAACAGCATTGACCCCTTTTGTACTGCGGCGGGGGACAAAATCTTATCCTGAGACAACCGAATTTAGAGAGCAGCTCGAGCATTTGTATGGTGCAGGATTCGGGTTTGATGTCTATAAACGTGGTAACTATCAAATTGTTCAGTTTCGGATGGATACGATTAACGATTCTTTTGTGGAGACTGGGGAGTCGCTCCTTGGAAAAACCTTTGCTTTTCTAGGCGAGGTAATAACCAAGCCAGTGACGGAAAACGATGCATTCCGGACATCCTATGTTGCCTCCGAACGAGAAACGGTTCGTAAAAAGCTCGAAAGCATCATCAACGATAAGATACGTTATGCCGCTGAGCGTTGTATGGAGGAAATGTTCAAAAATGACCCGTACCGCTTGCATCCGCTAGGCCAACAAAGTGATTTGGAGCAAATTACGCCTAATTCATTGTTTGAAGCCTACAAAAAATGGCTCAAACAGGCCAATTTTGACCTGTATGTCGTGGGAGACACTACGCTGGCTGAGGTAGAAGAGTTGGTGGCGCGAGAATTCAGCTTGGACCGCTCCAGTTCGTCCGAGTATGTTCCGGAAACCGGCGAAGTGAAAGCTCAAGAGGTTCGCACCGTTAAGGAAGCCCTAGATGTCAATCAAGGCAAACTGAATCTTGGACTGCGGACTCCGATTATGTATGGCGATGACCGATATGCCGCTGCGTTGATGTATAACGGAATTTTGGGCAGCTATCCGCATTCCAAATTGTTTGTAAACGTTCGGGAAAAGGAAAGCTTGGCTTACTATGCCGCGTCTCGGTTTGATGGACATAAAGGAATTGTGGGCATTCAATCGGGTATTGAAATCGATAATTACGAAAAGGCGCTTAGCATCATTAAGGCGCAGCTTGACAGTATGAGAGCAGGGGAGATCAGCGAACTCGAAATGTCGCAGACTAAAGCGATGATTCGCAACAGCTTGCTGGAGATGCAGGATTCGGCTTTTGAAATGATCGCGTTTGATTTTAACCGGGTTTTGTCCGGCAAAGATCGGTCCGCCGAAGAATTGCTCAGTCAAGTGGAGGCAGTAACCCCGGACAACGTTGTGGCTGTCGCTAATACGGTTGAGCTGGACACGATATACTTTTTGACAGGTCAAAAGGAGGTGCAGCCGCTTGAAAACGATCGCTTATAATGTACTGCAGGAAACCCTATACCATGAAACGATGGATAACGGGCTGCAGGTTTATGTACTTCCGAAGTCAGGTTTCAAAAAAACATATGCCACCTTTTCCACAAAATACGGATCGATCGACAATCATTTTCGGGTGGAGGGAGCACAGGATATTTCGGTACCGGATGGGATTGCCCATTTTCTAGAGCACAAAATGTTTGAGGAACCGGAGGGTGATATTTTTGCCAAATTCGCCTCACAAGGTGCTTCAGCAAATGCGTTTACGAGCTTCGATCAAACGGTGTACCTGTTCTCGGCGACTGAAAACATTTCAGAGAACCTGGAGACCTTGATCAATTTCGTACAGCATCCGTATTTCACCGATCAAAATGTAGAGAAGGAAAAAGGGATCATCGGCCAAGAGATCGGCATGTATCGTGACAACCCGGATTGGCGGGTATACTTTGGTCTAATTGAAGCGATGTATCGGGTTCATCCCGTTCATATTGACATTGCCGGGACGGTCGAGTCGATCGGCACGATTACGAAAGAGACGCTCTATACTTGTTACAATGCTTTTTACCACCCGAGCAATATGCTTCTATTTGTGGTTGGCGGCGTCGATCCGGAGGAAGTCATGAAGCTTGTTCGAGAAAATCAAGCGAAGAAGAAATATGAGCCTCAGGGCGGAATCGATCGGTTGTTTGAAGATGAGCCGAAGGAAGTTCATGAGAAGCGAAGAGAGACGCGCTTACCAGTTTCGTTGCCAAAATGTCTTTTCGGTTTCAAAGAGACGAAGCTTGGGCTCACAGGCGAAGCGCTGATGCGCAGAGATTTGACCACCAAGCTGGCGCTCGACTTACTGCTGGGGCCAAGTACGAAGCTTTACCAAAAGCTTTATGATATGAACCTGATCTCGGATAGCTTCGGACATGAGTACAACAGCAGTCCTAATTATGCATTCTCCGCAATCGGAGGGGATACAAGTGATCCTGACCGAATGATGGCGGTGATCCAAGAGGAAGCGAACGCGATTCTGTCCAGCGGCTTCAGAGAAGAAGATTTCGAGCGCGCCCGTAAAAAGAAAATCGGCGGATATTTGCGGATGCTCAATTCCCCAGAAAATATTGCCCACGAGTTTACCAGATATCGGTTCCGCGGCGGTGATTTGTTCGGTGTTTTACCGGTCTATGAATCGCTTACGCTTAATGAGGTAAACGAACGCTTGCGTGAACACATCGATTGGGAGCAGTTGTCCGTATCAATCGTGGTGAGTCCGTAATATGGCAATGGAGCATGGGGGAGGAAAAAGGCTTACTGATATGACAGTACTGATTACCGGTGCTAGTCGGGGAATCGGTGCTGAAGTGGCGGTCAGGTTCGCTTCCGTGGGCATGAACGTTGTTATCCATTATGGAAGATCACTTGAGGCGGCGAATGAAGTTGCACGAAAATGTCTTGAACTAGGGGCTAATGCTTACACGGTATCGGCTGACCTCCGAAGCAAGGATCAGATAATAAAGATGAAGGAACGGCTGGAGAACTATGGCCTTCATCCGGACATATTAATTAATAATGCGGGGATTTCCCATTACGGCATGCTGACCGATTTAAAGGAAGCCGAATGGGACGATGTGATGGACGTCAACTTAAAGAGCGTTTTTTTGTGCAGTCAGCAATTTATGCCTTATATGATCAGTCAGCGCTATGGGCGGATCATTAACATGTCCTCCGTATGGGGGCTAACAGGAGGCTCCTGCGAGGTGGCGTATTCTGCCTCAAAGGGAGGTATCAATGCATTTACAAAGGCGCTCGCTAAGGAGCTTGCTCCTTCCGGCGTAACTGTTAATGCCGTGGCGCCGGGGGCTGTAAAGACCGATATGATGGAACGCTTTGATAAGGAGGAGCTGAGATCCCTGGAGGATGAAATTCCTGTAGGGAGGTTGGCTTCGGCGAAGGAGATATCTTCGCTTGTCTATTTTCTTGCATTGCCGGAATCGGGGTACATTACAGGACAAATTATTAGTTCAAACGGCGGATGGTACACCTGAGGAATGCACTTTAGTCCTCGCGAATAAAAACACCAGAAACATCACATATTACGACTGTTGATTTTAAATCGCCAAACGAAGGAGGATTTATGATGTCAACAGTACTCAAAAATTTTGATACATGGAAGAAGTTTCTGGGTGAACGTGTTAAGCATGCTGAAAGAGCGGGCTTTAGTGAGGATGCGATCACAAATTTGGCTTACGAAATCGGCGGCTTCTTAGACGATAAGGTGGATCCGCAAAACGAATCTAATCGAGCGCTGAAAGAGATTTGGGATGTAGGGAACGAGGAGGAACGGAAAACCATCGCTCGTCTCATGGTAAAGCTGGCGAAGAAAAACGCATAATTGGTTTTCCGGAAAAGCTCCCGAACCCGGGGGCTTTTCCCCCATTTTGTAAGTCCCCTTGCCTTTCATTTTTATTTTATATATCATAAAACACATACGATTATTTTTCTGAACTGCGAACACTGTCAGAAAAAGAGAAACTGGTCGAATAGAATAGCAGGAATAAAGACCTATTTTGTCGAATCGTGCAAATAGGAAATTAAAGAAGGTGTCTTTGTATGGTACAAAAACAATGGTATTTGGAATACACGATACATAAGAACCGTCCCGGCCTTTTGGGTGATATTGCATCCATGCTCGGGATGCTGGAGATAAATATTCTGACGATAAACGGTGTGGAGGGAAAAACTCGCGGGCTCTTGCTAGAAACCGACGATGATGGCAAAATAGATCAGGTCAGCAAAATTCTAAACAAGGTAGATTCCGTCACAGTTACCGCTCTTCGCTCACCCCGGTTAGTCGACTTACTTGCGGTTCGTCATGGGCGCTACATTGATCGGGACTCCGACGATCAGAAGACATTTCGCTTCACTCGGGATGAGCTCGGAATACTCGTTGATTTTTTGGGCGAAATTTTTAAGAGGGATGGACATCAACTAATTGGACTTCGAGGTATGCCGCGGGTAGGCAAGACGGAATCCATTATCGCAGGCAGCGTATGCTCCATGAAACGATGGACCTTTGTGTCCTCTACATTGCTGCGGCAAACAGTTCGCAGTCAATTGTCTGAGGATGAGATGAATCCGAACAATGTGTTTATCATTGATGGTATTATCAGTACGCTGCGTTCCAATGAAAAGCACCATCAGTTGTTGCAGGATTTGATGTCGATGCCATCGACGAAAGTTGTCGAACATCCTGATGTCTTCGTGAAAGAATCGGAATACAGTTATGACAATTTTGACTTTATTATCGAATTGCGTAACAATCCGGATGAGCAAATCGTTTATGATACGTTCACTACAATTTACACGGACGATATGTAATCATTACTATAACTAATCAAAGCAGGAGGTGATGGTTGTGTCGGATTTGGGCCAGCAGTTGAGGGAAGCCCGCCTTGCCAGAGGTTTGTCGCTGGATGACATACAGGAAATGACTAAAATTCGCAAAAGATATTTGGAAGCCATCGAGTCAGGAGATTATAAAGTATTACCGGGGAGTTTCTATGTTCGAGCATTCATTAAAACGTACGCCGAAGCTGTTGGCGTAGATGCGGAGGAATTACTCGCCGAGCATCGCCCAAACGTGCCGGAAACCGAACCGGAACAAACGATGGAACCTGTTATGCAAAAGCGCCGCAGCAGGCAGCATTCGGAACGCAATTCAAAGTGGCTTTCTACCACATTAATGTGGTCTTTCGCTGTGCTGATCTTAGCTGTTATATACATGTATTTCACGGTTTGGGGCAAATCGGAAACTGCAGACAACAAGCAGCCGGATCCCACTCCGGTCACACAGGAAGCTCAAAAAGGTGGTCAAGCGCCTAGCGGAGACAATGCAGGTAAAACACCGGATTCTACTCCGGCAGGCAACACCGGGGATGCGACGGGTGATCCAGCTAACGGAGGAACAAAAACCGATGCAACGAACGGAACAGGCACTGACGCCACGGACAAGGAAGGTCAACCGGCTGCCGGAAGTATCACCGTTGTTCCGGACGGTAAAGAAGGAAGTGCAACGAAGTTTAAGGTACAGAATGCAGGGACTCAAACGGTACAGGCAGTCATCACGGCCTCAGGCAAAAGCTGGGTAGAAGTTCGGAAAGGCGGCAGAACCGGAGAGAAGCTGTATTATGCAAATATGGAAGATGGCGACGTTCAAACCTATGATGTTGGTCCGGAAGGGTTGTATATCAAGTCTGGCAATTCGAAAAATACGGTCATAACCGTTGCAGGACAAACGGTAGATGACGGTAAAACGACATCCAAATTATTGATAAACCTGGATAATGGCAGCACCGGTACTGATCCAAATCAGACTGGGAATACGGGCACGGATGGTGCAGGAACACCTGACGGAACCGGAACCGGGACCAATACAGGCACGGATACTGGGAATCAAACCGGCGGGGAATAAATAAATCAGCACATTAAAGAGGCGTTTTCTAACTGTTTCGGTTGGAAAACGCCTTTTCTGTCTAGACTCTTAGGTATGGAATACTGGATGAACGCTCGACTTTGCGAAAACTTTTACATATAATTAAGAATCATAAAGTAGAAAAGATTGGTACAAGGAAAGGATTGTGAACTATGGCTTCAGAAAGTTCATTTGATATTGTATCCAAAATGGACATGCAGGAACTCACCAACGCGATCAATCAAACGGAGCGTGAAATCGCCAGCCGCTTCGACTTTAAGGACAGTAAAAGCGAACTAAAGCTGGAAAAAGATGTACTCGTTGTTGTGTCCGATGACGAATATAAGCTTGGTGCCGTTATTGATATTTTGCAGTCGAAAATGATCAAACGTGGTTTGCCGATCAAAAATTTGGATTACGGTAAAGTAGAACCGGCATCTCTCGGAACTGTGCGCCAAAGAATTAGCCTGAAGCAGGGCATAGACCAAGAGAATGCGAAGAAAATCAACGTGCTGATTCGCGATTCCAAGATAAAAGTAAAAAGTCAGATTCAAGGTGATCAAATCCGAGTCACCGGCAAAAGCAAAGACGATCTGCAGCAAATCATCCAGCTACTTCGTAAGGCGGATCTTTCGCTTGACTTGCAGTTTACCAACCTTAAATAAGCGGTAAAACTAAGAAGGGGTCTCCTGCATTATTTGGCGTGCATGAGGCCTTTCACGTTTTTGACAGCGTCGTCCACGAATATTATACTTGTAGAGGTTATTCATACAGATAAAATATGGGATCACGGCTGATATTGATGGGGGAAAGAATTGATGACAGAAAAAGTGAAAATAGTGACGCTGGGCTGCGAGAAAAATCTGGTTGACTCCGAGATCATGTCGGGTCTCATCGATCAGCGCGGTTATTCCTTGGTAGATAAACAAGAGGATGCAACCGTCATAATCGTCAACACCTGCGGCTTTATCGATGCGGCGAAGGAAGAATCGGTCAATACGATTCTTGATCTGGCCGAGCTAAAGGAAACGGGAAGGCTTAAAGCTCTAATTGTATCGGGCTGCCTTACGCAGCGTTACAAGCAGGCACTAATGGAAGAAATGCCAGAAATCGACGGTATTGTTGGTACCGGCGATTTTCATCATATTAACCGGATCGTTGATGAAGCTCTTAAAGGTAAAAAGCCTGCGTTAGTTGGTAATCCGGTCTTTAATTACGAGCAGGCGTTACCGCGAAAGCTATCTACGGCAAAGTATACGACTTATGTTAAGATTGCGGAAGGCTGCGATAATAACTGCACATTTTGCAGCATTCCAATCATGCGTGGTAGCTTCCGCAGCCGCTCCATGGAATCGATTGTTGAGGAAGTCAGAGGGATGGCGGCTCAAGGCGTTAAAGAGATCAGCCTGATTGCACAGGATTCCACCAATTACGGAACGGATTTGTATGGAGAATTCAAGCTGCCCGAGCTTATGGACAAAGTGAGCCAGGTTGAAGGAATTGAGTGGGTCCGGCTGCATTATGCTTATCCGGGATTTTTTACCGATGAATTAATCGAGATGATTGCTTCCAATCCGAAAATTTGCAAATATATCGACATGCCTTTACAGCATAGTGAAGATGCAATTTTGAAAAGAATGCGTCGTCCTGGAAGAAACCGGGATACTCGTGAGCTGATTGCTAAGATTCGTGCTCGCATCCCTAACGTATCGCTTCGCACGTCTCTGATCGTCGGCTTTCCGGGTGAAACAGAAGAAGATTTTGAACGGTTATGCGATTTTGTACGTGAAATCAAATTTGATCGGCTCGGCGTATTTACGTATTCTAAAGAAGATGACACACCTGCATCAAGACTGCCTGATCAGATTGATGAGGATGTCAAAGAATGGCGGGCTAATACGTTAATGGAGATTCAACGCTCCGTTGCGGATGAAAATAGCGGTAAGTACATTGGACAGGTGCTGGATGTGCTTATTGAGCGCTACGATGGTCGAAGCGATGTCTTTGTAGGTCGCTCTCAATTTGATGCTCCTGAGATTGATGGAGAAGTGTTTGTATCGAAATGCTCCGCGCAAATCGGAGATGTGACCAAAGTTCGGATAACACATGCATTTGAATATGATTTATCCGGGGAGGCTGTACAGTGAACTTGCCCAACCGAATCACCATTACCCGTATCTTAATGATTCCACTGATGCTTGTTTTTTTGCTGCTGGATGGGGAATGGCTGTCCCAGGAGATCGTCCTCGGCGACTATTCACTGCCACTTAATCAGCTGATCGCTGCGATTTTGTTCATCATAGCTGCCAGCACGGACGGAATTGATGGATATATCGCCAGAAAATATAATCTCGTGACCAATCTAGGAAAACTGCTAGATCCACTTGCAGATAAACTACTGGTCGGGACTGTACTGATCGGGCTAGTGGCACTAGGGAAATGCGATGCATGGATCGCCGTGATCATCATTAGCCGTGAATTCGCCGTTACCGGGCTTCGCGAAGTTGCTTTGCTTGAAGGTTCTGTCATTGCGGCAAGCAAATGGGGCAAGGCAAAAACAATCACACAAATCATTGCGATTTCGGCGCTGCTGCTGAACAATTTTCCGTTTGTATGGGTCTCGATTCCGTTTGATGATATTGCCATCTGGATTGCGGCGATCATTACGGTTTACTCAGGGATTGATTACTTTGTTAAAAATAAAAATGTGCTTTCGTTCTCAAAAGCGTAATACCGAAATTTTCGAATGAGGCTGATGTGAAATCCGCCACTAAGGAGACGTGAGAAAGATGAAAGCAGAAATTATTGCCGTAGGGACGGAATTACTGCTTGGTCAAATCGTCAATTCCAATGCTCAATACTTATCCCAAGAGCTGGCTGCTCTTGGGATTGACGTTTATTTTCAAACCGTTGTAGGGGACAACACGAACCGACTTGCTCAGGCAGTAGAGGCGGCGACTTCACGGGCTGATTTGCTGATTTTTACCGGGGGACTCGGCCCAACACAGGATGATTTGACGAAAGATTCCTTAGCCTCCGTATTAGGCCGCTCCTTACATATTGATCCGGAAGCTATGGAAAACGTTGACCGTTTCTTTAAGGACCGTGGCATTCCGATGACAGAAAACAATCGGCGTCAAGCGCTGTCCATCGACGGAGCTACGCCTCTTCCTAACGAAACCGGCCTTGCGGTTGGAAATGCCATCGCGGACCAAGGAAAGTTCTACATCGTGTTGCCTGGTCCTCCAAAAGAAATGAAACCGATGTTTGAAAAGCAAGCTAAGCCTTGGATACTGGAGCATGTACTCTCCGGAGCGATGCCTCTGTTCTCGAAAATGCTTAAATTCGCCGGCATTGGTGAATCTGCGCTCGAAACGAAGCTGCTTGATCTAATAAAGGAACAGACAGACCCTACCGTAGCTCCTTATGCGAAGGAGGGCGAAGTGACGATCCGCATCTCTACGAAAGCGCCGAATGAACAGGAAGCCATGGAAAAGCTTGATGTGATGGAACGAGAAATTGCTTCGCGCCTCCCTAACCATTTGTATGCGAACATCGACGTCCCGATCGAAAAAACAATTGTCGATTTGATGGCCGAACGCGGCCTAACCTTAAGCGCAGCCGAAAGCTGCACCGGAGGATTGCTGATGGAAATGATTACAGCAGTCCCAGGCAGTTCTGCCGTTTTCACTGGCGGAATCGTCTGCTATTCTAACGCAATGAAGGAAAAGCTGCTAAACGTTCCTCACGAATTACTCGAAGGCGAAAACGCTCCCGGCGCCGTCAGCGCCGAGACCGCGATTGTGCTCGCTGAGGAGGTCCGGCAAATCACGGATACCGATTTCGGTCTATCTATCACCGGCGTAGCCGGGCCTAGCCATTCCGAGCGCAAGCCTGTCGGCCTCGTCTACATAGCCCTTTCTCGGCGGGACGGAGAAACCTCTGTTTACGAGTTGAACCTGAAAGGAAGTCGTGAAATCATCCGCCTGCGGACCGTTAAAACGATTCTTTATCACCTATGGAAAGAAATTAAGGCATAGTTCAAGCCTGCTTGCACTTCATAGCCGCGCCATTGTATAATCAAACCACGGAAGAACCGTAGCAAACATTTTTGTTGTGCTGCGGTTCTTTTTTTGTTGTTATTTCACTGAAGGGAGGAGAGAACTAACCCAGACACAAAACCCAAGCCAGACGCATTCCCCGAAGGGGAACAGCGTTCCAAGCACGCAGTCCAGGCGCATTCCCGAAGGGAACAGCCCTACAGGAGCGCCTCAGTAACTCCCCCGTTATTAAAAGGTTTACCCAGGTAACCCAGGAACAAAAAAAGTAAGACGTGCCCCGAAGGGGAGAAAAGCGTTCCGAGCACGAAGCCAGGCGTATTCCCCGAAGGGGAACAGCCGTAGGAGCGCCTCAGGCACACCCCCGTTATCGAAAGGTTTACCCAGGTAACCCAGGAGCAAAAAAGTAAGACGTACCCGAAGGGGGAAAAGCGTTCCAAGCACGAAGTCCGGGCGCATTCCCCAGAGGGGAACAGCCCCGCAGGAGCGCCTCTCTCCCTCCCACGTTAGTCCAGTTTGCGGGTATCCAAAGGGCAGCAGGCCCTTGGGGCCCTCCCTTACGGTAAGGGAGGGTTTGGGAGGGATGAGATACACCGAATGTATGTTCGAAAAAGTGCTTGGCAAACATTCCAAAACACGGTACAATTATAAACGTTAGAACTCATGTATTTATTTCTATGAAGGATGTGAGCTGATTGTCAGATCGTAAAGCAGCGCTGGAAATGGCGCTTCGTCAAATAGAAAAGCAATTCGGTAAAGGGTCGATCATGAAACTGGGAGAATCCACACATATGCAGGTGGAAATCGTCCCAAGCGGATCGATTGCTTTAGATATAGCTCTTGGAATCGGGGGATTGCCTCGTGGCCGGATTATTGAAGTGTATGGACCAGAATCATCTGGTAAAACGACGGTAGCGCTGCACGCCATTGCAGAAGTGCAGAAAATTGGTGGACAGGCTGCTTTTATCGATGCGGAGCATGCGCTTGATCCCTCCTACGCAAGCAAACTGGGAGTTAACATTGATGAGCTGCTGTTATCTCAGCCGGACACCGGTGAACAAGCTTTGGAAATCGCCGAAGCGCTGGTTCGCAGTGGTGCTGTAGATATTATAGTTATTGACTCTGTAGCAGCCCTTGTCCCTAAAGCGGAAATTGAAGGCGAGATGGGGGATTCCCACGTAGGTCTTCAAGCACGTTTGATGTCTCAGGCTCTCCGTAAACTTTCGGGCGCTATCAGCAAATCGAAAACGATTGCGATCTTTATCAATCAGCTTCGTGAAAAAGTCGGCGTTATGTTCGGAAATCCGGAGACAACACCAGGTGGACGCGCACTGAAGTTCTATTCAACGGTTCGTTTGGATGTTCGTCGTATAGAAACGATTAAGATGGGCAATGACATGGTAGGGAACCGGACACGGATCAAAGTTGTTAAGAACAAAGTCGCCCCTCCGTTTAAACAAGCTGAGATCGACATTATGTACGGCGAAGGCATCTCCAAAGAGGGTAGCATTATTGATATTGGGGTTGAACTGGATATCGTCGATAAGAGCGGTGCGTGGTATTCTTTCGCTGGAGAACGCCTCGGACAAGGCAGAGAAAATGCCAAACAGTATTTAAAGGAACACCCGGAAATCGCCAATACGATTGAGCAGAAAATACGGGAAGCTAGCAATTTGACGACTTCTGTTACTCCTGCCTCCGCAAGTGAAGTTGAAGAGGATGAAAGAGAAGAACAAGCGCTTTTTGAAGAAGAATAATACATTACCATCAAGCGCTCTGACCGGTGACATGTGCCGGGGCAGAGCGCTTTTGTATAAGCAGTGGGCCAAAATGGTCACATAGAATATGAATTCAATAGGCACATTGACAGGGGGATGCCGTGTGAATGATCGAGATTACGTCCAGGGCACACGGGCTAAGGAATATAAGCCACAACATAGAGAAAGCGAAATCGTAGATATATCCGATGAATCGCTTTGGGAGCATAGCAAACAAACATTCGATCGGGAGGCTTCCGATCATCAAGAACAAGCGCTAGATAACCTGCCGGATGATACAGAGCTAACAATTCAATCGGTTTTGATGTTAAAAAAGCCCAAACATCGCTATCGCATATCGTTTGGAGCATACGCCTTGGAAGTTCACGAGGACGTCATGATTAAGTACCGGATGATCAAAGGAGCGGTATTTACAAAAAGCGAGCTAGAGGATATCGTATCCGCTGATGAGCGCCAGAGAGCGTATGCCGATGCCATTGTGTACTTGAGCAGAAAACCCCGTACTGCTTATGAAATCTCCTTTCGGTTACGAGAAAAGGGCTGGGCAGAGGGGACGATTCAAGAGGTTGTCGAACGGCTTGGAAGAGAAGGGTTTGTTGACGACGCTGCTTACGCACAAGAATGGGCCTCTCAGCGGGTGAGGAACCGTGGCAAGGGGAAATTATGGGTGCGCCATGAACTGCGTCAGAAGGGCGTGTCTAAGCCTCTCATTGAGGAGGCACTGGACGAGGTTAGTGAGGATGAGGAATTAAGCAGTGCAATGCAGCTCGCTAGGAAGAAATGGCAGGGGACTTCCGGTGAGCCGGCAGATAAGATGCGAAAGACGGGAGCTTTTTTGCTAAGAAGAGGCTATTCCGGGGCGGTTGTGTCCAAAGTTGTTCGCGAGCTAAGCAGAAAAGATGGTTTTAGCGTTACGGAAAATTGGGAAGAAGAGTAGGGATAGCTGAGGGAACTCTTGTCACTTGCTTGACAATATCTTTCGTCAAATAATAAAATGAACATGAATCTATATTAACGAGTGTCCCTTTTTTCCTTCCAAAATTATGGACTTCGGAGTAGATTCTACTTTCCAATCATGAAGGCCACACGTTCGCATAACTGTAGAACGTTCATGCGAAACGTGCATGAGCCGCTGAACTGAAAGGGCATGTCATGTATTCTTAGTATGAATGATGAATGTGAAACGTAATTACAACTGCAAAAATCCCAAGGAATGCCTTGGAGGAAACAACGAGGAGGTGAACAGATGAACGCTGGAATCTGGATCGTTCTCGTTGCGGCCGCTTTATTCTTTGGGTTCGTGATCGGGTATTTTATTCGCAAATCTCTTGCAGAAGCTAAAATTTCCAGTGCGGAACAAGCTGCAAGTCAAATCTTGGAAAACGCGAAGAAAGACGCAGAAGCACTGAAAAAAGAAACCGTTCTGGAGGCTAAGGACGAAGTCCATAAGCTCAGATCGGAAGCTGATAAAGACATTCGTGAACGTCGGAATGAAATTCAACGACAAGAAAGACGATTGTTGCAAAAGGAAGAGTCGCTGGATAAAAAATTAGAATCGCTGGAACGTAAAGAAGAGCAAGTGGTTAGCAAAGAGAAACGAATCGAAGAAACACAACAACAAATCGATTTGATTTACAAAAGTCAAGTTCAGGAACTGGAACGTATCTCGAATTTGAGTATGGAAGATGCTCGTACGATTATTTTGAATAATGTAGAGCAAGAAGTTCGTCATGAAACGGCACAGATGATTAAGGATATTGAACAGCAAGCGAAGGAAGAAGCGGATAAGAAATCCCGCGAGATTATTACGCTGGCTATTCAACGTTGTGCAGCTGATCATGTTGCAGAAACGACGGTATCTGTTGTAACCCTTCCTAACGAAGAAATGAAGGGACGGATTATTGGCCGTGAAGGACGCAACATCCGGGCTCTTGAAACGTTAACCGGGATTGATCTCATTATCGATGATACGCCGGAAGCGGTTATTTTGTCGGGCTTTGATCCGATTCGCCGTGAAATAGCCCGTACTGCACTGGAGAAACTGGTGGCAGACGGACGCATTCACCCGGCACGAATCGAAGAAATGGTCGAGAAATCACGCCGGGAAGTCGACGAACGAATTCGCGAGTACGGCGAACAAGCTACATTCGAAGTGGGCGTGCATGCATTGCATCCTGATTTGATCAAGATTTTGGGACGGCTCAAGTTCCGGACAAGCTACGGTCAGAACGTACTGAAGCATTCGATGGAAGTTGCTTATCTGGCCGGATTGATGGCTGGGGAGCTTGGCGAGGATATAGCGCTGGCCAAACGAGCAGGCTTGTTGCATGATATCGGTAAAGCGCTTGATCATGAAGTGGAAGGATCTCATGTCGAAATCGGCGTGGAACTGGCTAAGAAATACAAGGAGCATCCTGTGGTCATCAACAGTATTGCATCTCACCATGGGGACTGCGAAGCAACGTCTGTTATCGCTATGCTGGTTGGCGCAGCCGATGCATTGTCGGCAGCAAGACCAGGTGCGCGTCGCGAAACGCTGGAAACGTACATCCGCCGGTTAGAGAAGCTCGAGGAGATTTCCGAGTCTTTCGAAGGCGTTGAGAAATCGTTTGCGATTCAAGCGGGTCGTGAAGTTCGCGTAATGGTACAGCCGGATAAAATTGACGATGCGGAGGCTTTCCGCCTGGCGAGAGACATTACGAAGACGATCGAGAATGAACTCGATTATCCAGGTCATATCAAGGTAACCGTCATTCGCGAGACGCGGGCGGTTGAATACGCGAAGTAAAGGTTAAGCTGAAAAAGTGGCCCCCTTAGGGCCGCTTTTTCATTGCTGTCTGAAAGTGGACAGCGTTTTGAAAGAGGAGGGAGTATCATTAAAGTTCTGTTTATCGGAGATATCGTTGGGAATACGGGGCGCAAAGCTGTTAAAGCTACGCTGCCTCATTTGAAATCGAAATATAATCCGCATATTATTATCGCCAATGGTGAGAATGCGGCTGGCGGACGGGGGATCACCGCGAACATCGCCAAAGAGTTTTTTGAGCAAGGCATCCATGGATTAACGATGGGCAACCATACCTGGGATAATAAAGAAATCTTCGATTTTATCGATGATGAGCCTCGAATGGTCCGCCCTGCCAACTTCCCGCCAGGGACGCCTGGGCTTGGGTCAACGGTCATTAAGGCTAACGGTAAAGAACTGGCCGTGGTCAACCTGATGGGGCGTACCTTTTTGCCAGCGATCGATGACCCGTTCCGTGCAGCGGACGAAATTCTTGGACAGCTGTCCAAGAAACATAAATGCATTTTAGTTGATTTTCATGCTGAAGCTACCTCTGAGAAAATCGCGATGGGCTGGTACTTGGACGGTCGGGCTTCTTTGGTTGTTGGAACGCATACGCATGTACAAAGCAACGACGATACGATTCTGCCTCAAGGTACCGCTTATTTGACCGATGCTGGTATGGTTGGTTCGCGAGAAGGTATTCTAGGCATGGAACGTTCTGCTGTATTGCGCAAATTCACGACACAGCTTCCGGTCCGTTTTCAAGTTTGCGAAGGAAAATGGCATTTTCATGGTGTTCTAGTAGATCTGGATGACGCTACCGGTAAGGCACTCAAAATCCAGAAAATCCGTCTGCTCGAAGACGAATGGCTCATGGACTAACGTCTGCATAAATCGTAAGGTCGTTCTCGATAAGACTTAAATATAAGTCCTCCCAAGCCCTAGGAAAAAGAAGGAATTTATTAGAGAATCCACGAATATCTTTTTATTAGTGGAATCAAACCATCATTCCCAGGGAGGTACTTACTATGGAAGTATTAAAAGTTTCAGCAAAATCCAACCCCAACTCCGTTGCCGGTGCGTTAGCCGGGGTTCTCAGAGAACGTGGCGCTGCTGAACTTCAGGCTATTGGGGCAGGCGCTCTAAACCAAGCCATTAAAGCTGTAGCGATCGCCCGGGGATTTGTCGCGCCTAGTGGTGTCGACTTGATTTGTATTCCGGCATTTACTGACATAGTCATAGATGGTGAAGATCGTACTGCTATAAAACTGATTGTAGAACCGAGATAATAATTCTAAGTTAAAACTGACGCCTGTTTACGCCATGTAGACAGGTTTTTTTGTTTTTTAGTCATACACTGACGATTGGAGGAAATTCCAGTGATTAAAAAACCCGTAATTGATTTTCATTGCGACGCATTAAGCAAAATGCTGCTTGATCCGAAACTTGATTTTACCCAGGACGAACGGCTGGATGTCAACCTCACCCGGATGGAAGAGGGGGGTGTTCGGCTGCAGTGTTTTGCAATCTTTTTGTCTCAGAGCCTTGGAAAACCGAAGATAGAGCACATTTTGAACCAGATTGATATTTTCAATCAACGAGTAATTAGGTTTGGAGTAACTCCTGTGTTCACAGCCGAAGATTTCATAGCTTTGGAGCAAAGTGGGGGGCAGGGGGGAATCTTGTCTCTCGAAGGTGCGGACGGTCTGGAGGGCAATTTGTTTTATTTGCAGCTATGTTATGAAAAAGGGGTAAGATTTCTCGGGCTGACATGGAATTACGCGAACTGGGCTGCGGATGGTATTTTGGAGCCGCGAGGAGGGGGCTTAACCCCGGAAGGAGTAAGTTTGGTGAAGGCTTGCCATGAACTTGGTATGATCCTCGATGTTTCACACTTGTCCGTAAAAGGTTTTTGGGAGCTGGCCGAGCTTGCGGGACATTCCGGAAGACCATTTATCGCTTCTCATTCCAATGCCCATCATATTTGTCCAAACGCCCGAAATCTACGTGACGATCAAATAAAAGAAATCATTAGACTGGGTGGAAAAATCGGAATAAACATGTACCCTCCATTTGTTAAAGAGGGGGAAAATACGTCGATTCGAGACATCTTACCCCATATTGACCATATCTGTTCCCTTGGCGGTGAGCACACGATAATGCTTGGTTCGGATTTTGACGGAATAGAAATTCACTTAAGCGATTTACAGCATGCCGGACAATATGCGGACTTCGCAAATTTCCTACTGAAGCATTATTCCGAGGAGCTTGTTTGGGGATGGTTGTACGGCAATGCAGCAGGCTTTTTAAAAGCGTGGTTGCCACCTAAGGAGAAAGCGCTTTAATCTATGCATTTACGAGAACGAAATGATCGAAAACTACTATATGAAAAAAGGCTGGAAAACGCTTGCTTTTTGTGAAGCCGAGACATAAAATTGACATGACTCTGAAACAGAATGTTCACATACATTGAGGATATTGTGATCTCTTGCATGTCGGCATTCCAGTTCATGAAATCTATTTCTATCGCGATACGATTAAAGGGGTGGCGATCTTGATTAGTCAATTGTCTTGGAAGATCGGTGGGCAGCAAGGCGAGGGCGTTGAAAGTACTGACCGGATTTTTTCGACGGCCTTAAACCGACTGGGTTATTACTTGTACGGGTATCGGCATTTTTCGTCCCGTATCAAAGGCGGCCATACGAACAACAAAATCCGGATTAGTACGAAGCCGATTCGCGCGATTTCCGACGACTTGGACATCTTAGTCGCTTTTGACCAGGAAAGTATCGATTTAAATGCGCGCGAACTACGTGCCGGCGGGGTTATTGTGGCAGACGCCAAATTTAACCCGACCGTTCCAGAAGGTGTCAATGCTCGCTTATTTCCGGTTCCGATTACGAGCATTGCGGAAGAACTCGGTACTTCCCTGATGAAGAACATGGTGGCTTCGGGAGCCTCATGGGCATTGCTCGGACTTCCGCTAGAGGTATTTAACAAAGCGGTGGAAGAAGAGTTTGGCCGTAAAGGTCCGGCTATTGTAGAGAAAAACGTAGAAGCGGTAAAACGCGGGGCTGACTATGTGCTTGAGCTTGCTGGAGGTCCGCTCGACGAATTCAAGCTTGAGCCGGCTGATGGAAAGCAGAAGCTGTTCATGATCGGCAATGATGCCATCGGCTTAGGTGCGGTTGCTGCAGGCTGCCGGATTATGAGTGCTTACCCGATTACGCCGGCTTCAGAAATTATGGAGTACCTGATCAAGAAATTGCCGAAATTCGGCGGTACCGTTGTTCAGACGGAGGATGAAATCGCTGCGATTACGATGGCGATCGGTGCAAGTTATGGAGGGGTTCGCACCATGACAGCGTCAGCTGGACCTGGCTTGTCCTTGATGATGGAAGCGATCGGCCTAGCCGGAATGACGGAGACGCCGGTAGTTATTGTGGACACGCAGCGCGGGGGGCCAAGTACAGGCTTGCCAACGAAGCAGGAGCAGAGCGATATTAATGCGCTGATCTACGGAACACACGGGGAAATTCCGAAGATTGTACTTGCGCCTAGCTCTATCGAAGAGTGCTTCTATGATACGGTTCAAGCCTTTAACCTTGCGGAAAAATATCAGGTGCCGGTTATCCTAGCAACGGATCTGCAATTGTCGCTCGGTAAACAATCCTGCGAGACGCTGGATTTCAACAAAATTTCAATCGATCGGGGTTATTTGGTTAAGGATATTCCGGATCGCGAAGATAACAGTATGTTTAACCGTTACGCTTTTACCGAAAATGGCATATCGCCTCGTGTACTCCCTGGCGAAAAGAACGGAATTCACCATGTTACCGGGGTAGAGCATGATGAGTCGGGACGTCCGTCGGAAAGTCCGGTCAACCGGAAGAAAATGATGGATAAGCGTCTACGGAAACTGGTGCAACTAGAAGTGGAAAATCCGATTCATCTTCAGGCTCCACACGCCGAGCCGGACATTTTAATCGTGGGTATGGGGTCCACGGGCGGCACGATAGAGCAGGCACGGCAATGTCTTGAGGGTGATGGCTTGAAAGTCAATCATATGACGGTTCGTTTAATGCATCCGTTCCCAACGGAACAAGTGCTTCCGCAGGTCGCCAAGGCGAAGAAGGTTATCGTTCTGGAGAATAACGCAACCGGGCAATTGGCTAATTTGATTAAACTGAACGCCGGACATCACGATAAGATCGCAAACGTGTTGAAATATAACGGAAATCCATTCCTTCCTTCGGAAGTTTATGAAGAGTGCAAGAAGGTAGCCGGGAATAAAGAGCAAGAGGAGTTGGTGAAAAATGGCAACCTTTAAGGAGTTTCGAAACAACGTAAAACCAAACTGGTGCCCTGGATGCGGCGACTTTTCCATTCAGGCGGCCATCCAACGTGCTGCAGCTAATGTCGGCCTAGAACCTGAAGACCTAGCTGTTATTTCCGGTATCGGCTGCTCCGGTCGGATTTCCGGTTACATTAATGCATATGGTGTCCATGGTATTCACGGGCGGGCGCTGCCGATCGCTCAAGGCGTGAAATTGGCAAACCGTGATCTAACGGTTATTGCCTCCGGCGGCGACGGCGACGGATTCGCCATTGGCATGGGTCATACGGTTCATGCGATTCGCCGGAATATCAACATTACGTATATCGTTATGGACAACCAGATTTACGGATTGACCAAGGGACAGACCTCTCCTCGCAGCGGGGAAGGCTTCAAGACCAAGAGTACGCCGGAAGGCTCGATAGAATCAACATTGTCGCCGCTCGAAATTGCGCTAGCATCGGGAGCCACCTTTGTTGCTCAATCGTTCTCCAGCGATCTGAAGCAACTGACTTCGTTGATTGAACAAGGCATACAGCATGAAGGATTTTCCTTGATCAACGTATTTAGTCCTTGCGTGACATTCAATAAAGTAAATACTTACGATTGGTTTAAAGAGAATATTATTAATCTCGAAACGATCCCGGATTATGATCCGAGCAATCGCGCCATGGCTATGGCGAAGCTGATGGAAACCGGCAGTATGATCACCGGTCTGATCTATCAGAACAAAGAGAAGAAGAGCTATGAAAATCTTGTGCACGGCTTCAAAACAGAGCCACTGGTTCATCAACAACTCGCTCTATCTGAAACGGAGTTTGACAATCTTGTAGCAGAATTCAGATAATTCGGCAAAAGGCGTCCTTTTTTTACAGGACGTCTTTTCCTTTTATGGACTATTAGGTGTATAATGATTACCGATGCGAATCGTCATCAACATAGAGAATATACGAGGAGTGTTTGCAAATGAGCAAAACTGTACCTGTCGGCGTATCTGCACGTCATATCCACCTAACTCAGGAACATATCGAAATTTTGTTTGGTAAAGGTTATCAGCTTACGGAATTCAAACCGCTATCACAACCTGGGCAATTTGCTGCTAATGAACAAGTTGCTGTGATCGGCCCTAAAGGACAATTTGAAAAAGTTCGTATTTTGGGACCGGCTCGTTCGGCTTCACAAGTAGAAATTTCCCGTACTGATTCTTTTGCGATTGGGGTTAAAGCACCTGTTCGTGAATCCGGAAATATCGAAGGAACTCCAGGAGTAACGGTAAAAGGTCCTGCTGGTCAAATCGAACTGGAAAAAGGCGTTATCGTTGCTGCCCGTCATATTCACTTCCATACGTCCGATGCCGAAAAATGGGGCGTTAAAGATAAACAACTGCTAAAAGTCCGCCTGGGCGGAGAACGCGGTTTGGTATTGGAAAACGTCATCGCACGTGTATCCGATAACTTTGCGCTGGACATGCATATTGACACGGACGAAGCAAATGCCGCTGGTGCTAAAACAGGCGATATTGCTGAAATCGTTGAATAATTCGCTTTAACTTGCTTTAGCGTAAAAAAGGCTTGCCTTATGCAGATTTCCTGCGTGAGACAAGCCTTTTGTGCTATTGTTCAATGGATACGGCGTGAGCGATACATGGGATGCTTTCCCCTTGCTGATAGGAGATGGGGGAGAGAAGAGCTCCTGTGGCAACCACAAGAATCCGTTTTAACTCGCCACGCTGTACTTTTTTTAACAAATGGCCATAAGTAACTACGGCTGAGCAGGCGCACCCACTGGCGCCAGCTTGAACCTGCTGCTTCTCGTAATCGTAAATCATCATTCCGCAGTCTTGATAGTTCGTCTCATGGATCGGTATATTGTGCCGTTTGAACAAGTCGTTCGCGATCGCATACCCAACTTTGGACAGGTCACCCGTCACAATGAGGTCGTAATAGGAAGGCTCAATCTGCAGGTCGCGAAAATGGGCTTCGATCGTATCAACCGCAGCCGGAGCCATCGCCGCTCCCATATTGAACGGGTCGGTGATGCCCATATCGATAACACGACCAATGGTAGCAGACGTGACCGAGGGTCCCTCGCCTTCGAGCGACAAAACCGCAGCGCCTGAGCCGGTTACGGTAAACTGTGACGTAGGGGGCTTCTGGGAACCGTATTCGGTCGGATAGCGAAACTGTTTCTCCACACTGGCATTGTGGCTGCATGTTCCGGCGGCCGCATACTTAGCGCCCCCTGAATTGACGACGTAAGAAGCCATAGCCAAACTTTCCATAGAGGTCGAGCAGGCTCCAAACATCCCGATGTAAGGGATGCTTAGCGTTCTTGCTGCGAAACTGCTGCTTATGATTTGATTCATGAGATCGCCGCCGAAGAGGAATTGAATTTGCTCTTTCGTAAGCCCGGCGTGTTCAATAGCTAAAGAAGCTGATTCCTCAAGCAGCGTTCGTTCGGCCTTCTCCCAGCTATCCTGTCCCAGGTATAGGTCTGCATGGATAATATCGAAATCTTCCGCGAGCGGACCTTGTCCTTCAAACGGTCCGACTACAGTTGCGGTGCTGATAATTTTCGGCTTATTCTCAAACACCCAGCTTTGATGGCCCTTTAGCATTTCAATGACCTCCCCCAGCGTATCCCGGAACAAAGATAGCGTATATGATGCCAATGAAAAAAGCTGCCACTGTTCCGAATACGATGACAGAACCGGCGAGCTGAAACATGCCTGCTCCTACGCCCAGCACGAGTCCTTCGCTGCGGTGTTCTATTGCGGATGATGCTACTGAGTTGGCAAACCCCGTAACAGGAACGGCGGTGCCTGCTCCGGCCCACTGCGCAATTTTATCGTAAACACCGAAGCTGGTTAGGATAACGGAGAGGATGACAAGCGTCGCCACCATCGGGTTGGCCGCTTCTTTTTCACTCATTCCCCCAAAGTGAATAAACGCTTGGCGGATACATTCACCTAGCAGGCAAATAAGACCTCCGACTAAAAAAGCCCGCACACAGTTGCCAGCCACCGGCCGCTTTGGCTCAAGGGAGTTGGCAAGCCTCTTATATTGCTGCTGCGTAGGCGTCAGCTGCTTATTTTGTTTCTTAGCCATGCTGCATCTCTCCTATTGTGTTAATATCGGTTTAACCTGATCGATAACTTGTTGAAGGCGAGCCGAGCAGTCACCGTATAATTTCTTTGCTGCTTCTTGCTCTGAGGATAGGGCGAACATCTCCAGATCTGCTTCGCACTTTTTGAGTTGGGCCAACAAGACGGGCTTCTCCTGCGGTTGTGGAACAATGAGCTGATCATCATACAGGTCTGCATAAAACTGACCATACGCGTCCACTTGTCCAAGATTGACATTATCGAGCGATACGCCAAGCTTCTCGAGTTCTGTATTGAGCCAGTGACGATTTAGGCCAAGAGTGGCTAACGGCTCATCCATAATGTTTCCATCAATGATGACCGTTTGAGGCTCCGGCTCCGGCGCCACCTTGATGCCTAGTTGGGAAGGAGTGAGCGGTTGATATTCATTTTTCAGAAGGGTATTAATTTGTCCATCCGGCTCTATGACGGCAAATTCCACCTCAGCGACTTTGAAAATACTCTTTTTCCGCAGCTGCTCCATCAAGTCTTCGTTGCTAAGCCTTTCTTTCTTAAGGTTATCCTCAAGAATTTTGCCGTCCTTAATGAGGACCGTGCTGCTGCTATCGATCAGATCCCGGGCTTTTTTGCTCTTAAGCTGCAAATATTCTATGCCAAGGGACACTATGAACCAAACGGAAACGGCGATGATGCCTAGGTACCAGTCGTTGTTGATATCTAGGGAAATGTATGCCGTTATGCTACCGATCGTGATCCCCGTTATATATTCGAAAAATGAAAGCTGAGATATTTGCCTTTTCCCAAGAAGTCGGGTGATAACAAACAAGATAAGCACGGCAGCCAATGTTCTGACAATAACCTCTAACCATACCGGCATGCGGATACTCCTTTCGACTTAAACATTTCAATCCGTGGTGAGCTATCCCAATTATGTGCGGGAGGAAATACTTTTACTAATACAAAATGTGGTAATTTAGAGGTTGCATGATTTGATTTGGAATAGGCGAAACTTACGTTTGAACAATTGATGCTCAACGTAAAGGTGGTGAATTTTCATGACTGTAGCTGCCCAAGTTAAAACGACATTGGCATCTCTAAAAAGCGCGCAGGCAAACCTTGAACAGTTTGCACTAAATACGCAAAATCAAGAAGCCAAAAACCTGTTTACCCAGGCTGCAGAGCAAACACAGCAAATCGTAACTCAAGTCGAAAGCCGCGTACAGCAGCTGGAAAATGAAGAGCCTCAGTATAAAGGCTTTTAAATGCAGTATGGGCGATTAACAGAAAAGATCCGTTCGAAATCGAGCGGGTCTTTTTGCTATTATATGGATATATGTATGTCTGCTTCTCGCGTCCCACAAGGGAGATTCACAACTGCTTATCTGGATATCATAGACGAAGCATGTTATAATTTAGTGTAATGCATTTTTACTTATATGATTTTCGCCCCTAGGGAGCTTAGATAGATCGGTAAAGGAGTGAGCGGGCAGCATGGCCAAAGAAACCAAAGATTACTCCAAGTATTTTGACTTCTCCGACGCCCGGGTCATTTCAGAGGATGAACGGGGAAAGAAGATCAGAATCCGCGGAAGGGATATTCAGATTTTATCAGAACCGAACCATCGGATGGAAAAGCAGCGCGGGAAAGAAGATGTGAAGGTTCATTACGAGAACGCTGTTCCCGAGGAACTGAAAGGTCTCGGCCAAGGAAAACACTATATCGTCTATACATTTGGATGTCAGATGAATGAGCACGACACCGAAACGATCAAAGGACTGCTCGAGCAAATGGGCTATCGTCCGACAGAAGATCGGAAGGTAGCGGACATTATACTGCTTAACACCTGTGCGATTCGTGAAAATGCTGAGGATAAGGTGTTTGGCGAACTTGGACATTTAAAGGGTCTAAAAACGGAGAAGCCCGACCTGCTTCTTGGCGTTTGTGGCTGCATGTCTCAAGAGGAAGGCGTAGTTAAGCGGATTTTGCAGAAGCATGGCTTTGTGGACATGATTTTCGGAACCCACAACATTCATCGTCTGCCACACCTAATTCAAGAATCATTGTTCAGCAAGGAAATGGTCGTCGAAGTATGGTCCAAAGAAGGCGACATTATTGAAAATCTGCCCAAAAAGCGGGAAGGTATGCGGGCATGGGTTAACATTATGTATGGATGCGATAAGTTCTGTACGTATTGTATTGTGCCATTTACCAGAGGCAAGGAGCGAAGCCGCCGTCCGGAGGATGTGATTGCAGAAGTTCGGGAGCTGGCACGCCAGGGATATAGGGAAGTAACCTTGCTTGGACAAAATGTTAATGCATACGGTAAGGATTTCGCCGATATCCATTACACCTTTGCAAATCTGATGGACGATATTCGGCTGATTGACATTCCGCGCGTCAGATTTACAACCTCTCACCCACGAGATTTTGATGATGCATTAATCGATGTGCTTGCCAAAGGCGGTAATCTGGTAGAGCATATTCACTTGCCAGTACAGTCCGGAAGTAGTGAAGTCCTTAAGCGAATGAGTCGGAAATATACGCGCGAGCATTACTTGGAGCTGGTTCATAAAATCAAGGCGAAAATTCCAAACGTTGTACTGACGACGGACATCATCGTCGGCTTCCCGGGTGAAACAGAAGAGCAGTTTCAAGAAACGTTGTCTCTTGTGCGCGAGGTAGGCTACGATTCGGCATACACGTTTGTGTATTCGCCGCGCGAAGGAACTCCGGCCGCGGTAATGGAAGACAATGTTCCGATGGAAGTGAAGAAAGAGCGGCTGGCTCGTCTCAACGAGACGGTCAATGAATTCAGCCGGAAAAGCAATGACGAAATGCGTGGACAGATCGTCGAAGTGTTGGTTGAAGGCGAAAGCAAAAATAACATTAACGTGTTGTCAGGACGCACTCGCAGCAATAAGCTTGTTCATTTCGAGGGTGGAGCAGACTTGATCGGCAAGTTCGTTCATGTTGAAATTACGGATCCGATGACATGGTACATCAAGGGGAATATCGTTTCGGAGCCTGTTCATTCCAACTAATGAGATAATGAGCTAATGGCTTCATGCCCATAAAATTTGGATGATTCATGTTAAGGAGGTTGTCACTTTGGAGCATCATTCTGATCACACCGATTGTGGGATCCCAAAATTTGATTCCAGGGATTTGGTGATCCGTGAAGATATTATGGCGAAATCGAAGGAGCTAGCCGAGCTGATCGGGACGAGTGAAGAGGTTCGGCAGTTTCAGAAAGCAGAAAAGCTGATTCAACAGCATGAACGGATCCAAGTTTTGATCAGCGCGATTAAGAAGAAGCAGAAAGAAATTGTAGCATTTGAAAGCTTTCAAAATCAGACGATGGTACAGAAGATAGAGCAGGAAATTGAGGAGCTCCAGGATGAATTAGACGGCATTCCACTCGTTACGGAGTTTCAGCAAAGCCAAAGCGATATCAATTACTTGCTTCAGCTCGTCGTATCTGTGATACGTGATACGGTATCTGAGAAGGTAAACGTTGAGTCTGCCAGTGAACCGGCCGTTACATCCGGTTACGGAGAGTAATACTGAAATGTGTCGGTGCGGAGGCATGTTCCTCCGCACTTTTTTAAAGATATGTGAATGTGGACAAGTACCACTAATCAACATATTTCATATTATGAAATATTTCGTTTTGATTGAACGATTTATGGAATATTAAAAAGAGAGCACGTAGATGCAAAACGAGCATAGCTAGGTTTAAGGGGGATATGAGAAATGAGCATGGTCTTTGATGATGAAATCATGCAGCGCGAGGAACAATCATTTTGGGGGCTACTTGGTCTGCGCTTAATCTCGGCCGATGTCGATCGGGTGGAGCTTGGCTTAACGGCAAGCGAGTCACATCTAAATTCTATGGGAATTGTGCATGGAGGGGTATTATCTTCCATGATGGACCAAGCGATGGGAACGCTCGTAGCTACGGTAAAAGGGAAGTTTGGCGTAACTACTCATTTGAACACCAACTTTTTAAGCCCGATGCGGATTGGTGAATTGGTAGTATCGGCTTATCCGCTGCATGAAACACATCGGACGATGACGCTACGCGCAGAGGTTAGGGACGCGGAAGGCACCCTGGGCTGTATTGCCACAGGAACGTTTCGTCTGCCACGATAATAACAAAATGGGTTACCTCGGAATGCCAAGCTAGATATTAACAAGCTGGCGTTATCATAAGACTGATGTGGTGATACGTGATGAGCAAAGAGCAAGAGCAAGGGAAAGCAGTTAATGAGGTTAAGAAATATCGGACACCCGACGGAATTCCGGCCGATATCGTGATGTTTACGTTGACTAGACAGGAGCGAAAGGCTTCCACAAAATCTCTTCCACGCTTTGATCTGAAAGTCATGCTGATACGTCGGCGCAGCTGGCCTTTTGCCGGAGCTTGGGCGCTACCTGGAGGGTTCTCCCAGGAGGATGAGTCCCTGTATGAAACAGCTAGACGGGAGCTCAAAGAGGAGACCGGGGTTGACGGGTCGCATTTGGAGTATCTTGGCGTATACAGCAAGCCGGGACGTGATCCGCGCGGATGGATTATTTCGCACGCCTTTTTTGCCCTGGTAGAGGAATGGGTGCTTGAAAAACGCCAATCGGCGGATGATGCGCAGGAGGTAGGCTTATTTACCGTCCGGGAAGCACTTGAGGATTTGCAGTTGGCGTTTGATCACCGTGAAATACTGCAGGACGCTTATAAAAGAATCCAGCAGCAAATGCTTCATACGACGATTGCGAAGCAATTCCTGCCACCGCAATTTACGCTTGGAGAATTGTATCAGGTCATCCAAACGGTAGTTCCGGATTTCGCTGAATTGAATTTTATTCGTAAGATCACTTCAACTCGAAGCAGACAAGGAATTTTAGAGGAAGTGCGCGATGAGAATGGAAAGCCAATGCTGTCCAATCAGTATTCGCAGCGACCGGCGCAATTGTACCGTTTTACGGATTTTGCTCCGCAGCTTTCGATTTATACGTAGACTAAGTTTGTTTTTACATAAATATTGTTCAGCCATGTAAAGTTGGGAGATGATCGGATGAAAGCCTTAATCGTAATTGACTATACGAAGGATTTTGTAGACGGAAGCTTGCCGGTTGGGGAGCCTGCAGTCATCATCGAACCGGCGATATGCCGCCTGACTGAAAGCTTTGTCGAGAACGGGGATTTCGTTGTGATGGCGGTTGACCTTCATGAGCGTGGCGATGCTTATCATCCGGAAACAAAGCTGTTTCCGCCTCACAATTTGCGGGACTCAGAGGGTAGAGCTTTGTACGGGGAACTGGCCGATGTATACGCAAGGAACTCGGAACGCATTTACTGGATGGACAAAACAAGGTATAGCGCTTTTTGCGGCACAGATCTGGAGTTAAAGCTGCGGGAGCGGGGCATTACCGAGGTGCATCTGATCGGGGTTTGCACGGATATTTGCGTATTGCATACTGCAGTGGATGCGTACAATAAGGGGTTTGCCATAACAGTATATGAGGATGCGGTGGCGAGCTTTAATCCGGAAGGCCATACCTGGGCGTTGGGACATTTTCGCAGTAGTTTAGGGGCAACTGTATTAAACAGCCAGAGGGGATGAAAGGATCATGCAAGCAGAGGGCTTGGCATTGCATACCGACAAGTATCAAATTAATATGATTTACGCACATTGGTTGAACGGTACCCATTTAAGAAAAACAGTGTTTGAAGCTTACTTCCGTAAGCTGCCGTTCGGTAATGGTTATGCGGTATTTGCAGGACTTGAGCGTATCGTAAATTATATTCGCGGTTTACGGTTTACGGAGAAGGATCTTAACTATTTGGCGGAGCAGGAAGAAAATTATAAACCGGAATTTTTGGATTTATTAAAGGATTTTCATTTTACTGGGACGATCCTTTCAATGAAGGAAGGGGCGCTCTGTTTTCCTAACGAGCCGTTAGTACGAGTAGAGGGGACCATCATGGAAACCCAGCTGGTGGAAACGGCTTTGCTGAACTTTATGAATTTCCAAACCCTGATTGCCACGAAGGCGTCGCGGGTAAAACGGGTGGCGGAGAACGACGTGCTGCTTGAATTTGGAACCCGGCGCGCGCAGGAAGCGGATGCGGCGATTTGGGGGGCGCGTGCGGCGTATATTGCCGGATTTGATGCAACCTCGAATCTACTCGCGGGCGAAATTTTCGATATTCCAACCAAAGGGACACATGCCCATTCATGGGTTCAAATATTTGATTCGGAGCAAGAAGCGTTTGAAATCTATGCCAAAGCGATGCCGGATCAGGTTTCATTGTTGGTCGATACATTCGATACGCTGAAAAGTGGCATCCCGCACGCTATCATGACCGCGAAGAAGCTTGAGGCGGCAGGCAAACGGATGAACAGCATCCGGCTTGACAGCGGTGATTTGGCTTATCTATCGATCCAGGCTCGTAAAATGCTGGATGAAGCGGGACTTCCTTACGTGAAGATCGTCGCTTCGAATGATCTGGATGAGAACACGATTTTCAACTTGAAGGCCCAAGGGGCGAAGATCGATATTTGGGGAGTTGGTACACAGCTCATCACCGCAGCCGATCAGCCGGCCTTGGGCGGTGTGTATAAGCTGGTGGAACGGGAAAAGAACGGACGGATGGAGCCGACGATCAAAATTTCCGGAAATCCTGAGAAAGTCACCACACCGGGCAAAAAAGATGTCCTACGTATCGTCAGCAAAGGCAGTGGCAAAGCCATCGCTGATTATGTTTGTTTTCCTCACGAGGAGCAGGCTCGGACAGACGGCAAGCTTCGTCTGTTTGACCCGGTCCATCCATATATCAAAAAATCGGTGAAAGACTACGAGGCTATCCCGATGCTGCAGCCGATTTTTGAGGAAGGTAAACTTGTTTACGAGCTGCCGACACTCCATCAGATCAGACAATATCATCAAGAGCAGTTAAATTTGTTATGGCCAGAGTATCTACGGAAGTTAAATCCAGAAATTTATCGTATTAGCTTAAGCCAAGAAGCTTGGGAATTGAAGCAAAAGATGATCGAGGAGTATGTGGGGCAGCAAGAGGAGTAGAGTTTGCCAATTTTTGAATAGAGGTTGCTTTGCAGTCTTTGAGCTGCAGGGCAACTTTTTTTTCGTTTCAAGGAAATAATTATTTCTCGGGAAAGCGCAAAAACCGCTATAAATCGGCGTTTCCGACTATGAGTTTCGACAAACGCTGTTGGCCTCCGAGCAGAAGATCATGCTGACGGGATGACTTCATTCCTAGTTTTTGCGAGGTTCAGCGAGATTGTCCATATGACATTTGTTACATAAGTCACACTGTATTTATGCTAAATTTAAAAATTAAGAAAGAAATATTTTTTGTGTGATATTTTGCACTTATTTACGTCGTTATGAACTCGCATTTGCGAAGAAGGGAGTCAAACGCGTGGTACAATTACCAAAATTAAACGAGCTTGGTTTTTTTGAAATCCGTTTAGAATCCATAGGTGGTCTAGGAGCGAACCTGGCGGGAAAAATGCTGGCTGAAGCCGGAGTCGAGGGAGCAGGTCTGGGGGGAGTCAGTTTTTCCTCTTACGGCTCCGAGAAGAAAGGTTCGCCTGTAAAGGCGCATATTCGTTTCTGTGATCTGGACACGCCGATTCGTGATACATCACCTGTAGAACGGCCGCACATTGTTGGCATTTTCCAAGAGGCTTTAGCCAAGACAGTTAACGTAATTAGCGGGATATATGAGGACAGTACTGTTCTCGTTAATTCACTTAAAACTCCACAAGAACTGAAGGAGAAAATGAAGCTCATCGGCGGGACGATCGCGGTTATCGATGCAACAGGCATCGCGTTGGAAGAGAAAAACCGCGTCAATATGGCCATGCTCGGGGCTTTGTTCCGGTTGTGTCCATTCCTGGATCCCGAAACGATGAAGGATGTTATCCGCAAATCCCTGGAGAAGAAATACCCACAGACGGTTGCGCCTGCACTGGCCACATTTGAGCGAGGGTACCAGGAGGTTGTATTCGAAACCTTTAGTTTACCGGAAGGGGCAAGCATGCCTGAATTCGTTCGGGCGGATACGCCAGTACTTGGCTATGAAACTCAGCCAATCGGCGGGATTATTATTAATCCGGGCAACAGCATTTTGAAGGATCTTAGCATTTCACGCTCCGGGATGATGCCACATTTCAATGAAGAATCGTGTATTCATTGCGCCCAGTGCGATAACGTCTGCCCTGACAATTGCTTTGTTTGGGAGGAACGGCCCGATAAAAAGGGACGGCCGCAAATGTTCCTGCAGGGTATTGATTACCAATACTGCAAAGGCTGCCTGAAATGTGTTCACGCCTGTCCGACGGACGCGCTGTCCGGAGAGCGGGAAGAAGACGGCTATGCCGAGCAGCACCGGGTGCCGCACTTGTTCGATTTGGTTCGATAAAAGAGCTAGAGAGGTGGTATTGACAAATGGCGATCGACTTTGAAAAAGAACGCCGGACCGGCACGGTAGAGCAGCGTGTCGTTTATGAGTCAGGCAATGAGATGGCGGCCTATGCGGCCCATCAAATTAATTATCATATTATGGGGTATTTTCCGATTTCCCCATCTACTGAAGTAGCGCAGTTTCTAGACTTGATGAAAGCAAACGGTCAGCACGACATCAAACTGATCCCTTCAGACGGCGAGCACAGCTCCGCCGGGATTTGTTACGGTGCTTCAACGGCTGGCGGCCGGGTATTTAATGCAACCAGTGCCCAAGGTTATTTGTACATGCTTGAACAAATGCCGGTACAGTCGGGAACGCGTTTTCCGATGGTTATGAATTTGGTCTGCCGTTCGATCTCTGGACCACTCGATATTCACGGAGATCATTCGGATTTGTATTTTGCACTCAACACTGGTTGGCCTATTCTTATGTGCCGCGACCCGCAAGCTGTATATGATATGAACATTATGGCGATCAAGCTGGCCGAAGACCCAGAGGTGAGATTGCCGGTGCTCGTCGCTTCGGACGGTTATTTCACGTCCCACCAAAAACGTCGTGTGCACACTTTTGCTAATCAGGAAGACGTTTTGAATTTTATCGGTGAGCATCCGCCGGAAGGGTTCCCGCAAACGCTGGACCGCAACAATCCGATTACCGTCGGACCTTACATGAACGAACCGGATTACATTAACAATTGCTATCAACAGTCTGAGGCCATGTATAATGCCGAACGCGTATTTGAAAGAATCGCGGACGAATATGCAGAGCTGACAGGCCGTGAATATAAAATGCTCGATCTGTACCGGATGGAGGATGCTGAAGTCGCAGTATTCCTGATGAACTCCGCGTCGGAAATCATCAAGGATGTGGTGGACGAGCTGCGCCGTCAAGGCATTAAGGCGGGTTCCATCGCACCAAATATGATTCGTCCATTCCCGCAGAAGCAAATTGCCGAAGCGTTGAAGAATGTCAAAGCGATTACGGTCGGAGACCGTGCGGATTCTTACGGCGCGCATGGCGGTAATATGGTTAATGAAATTAAGGCTGCTCTGTTCACATACGGAAATCATACGACACAGGTTGTAAGCCGGATTTATGGTCTTGGCGGCAAAGAGTTTTATGCCGAGGACGGTCATCATTTATTCCAGCTTGCGATTGATGCGGCTAAGAAAAGCCATGTGGATATTCCTTTCGACTATTACGGCCATACGCCTGGTGATAAAGAGAAAGCGCCAAAACGGGTGCTGCACCCACTTAAATTTGAAGACCTGAAAACCGGTCTGATTACAGTCACTCGCAATGAGGAAACCGGCAAGTTAGGCGTTCGGATTCCTCCGCTACGTGCACTCACGAAGAAACCGAAACGGATTGCGCCGGGGCACGGGGCATGTCCGGGCTGCGGTATTTTCTCGGGACTCGAGCTGTTCTTCAAGGGGATTGAAGGGGATATCGTCGCCTTGTTCCATACCGGCTGTGCGATGGTCGTTACGACAGGCTATCCGTATTCCTCCCACAAAGCAACCTACATCCATAACCTGTTCCAGAATGGGGCGGCAACCTTGTCCGGTGTTGTGGAAATGTTCTGGGAGCGCAAACGCAGAGGCGAGCTTGACGGGCTCGGTCTGAAGGAAGATTTCACGTTCGTCATGGTAACTGGCGACGGCGGGATGGACATCGGCATGGGACCGGCCATCGGTGCCGCGCTGCGTAATCATCGGATGATTATCGTAGAATATGATAACGAAGGATATATGAATACCGGTGCGCAATTGTCGTATTCGACACCACTTGGTCACCGTACATCAACTTCCAACATCGGGAAAGTGCAAAAAGGGAAGGCGTTCCAGCATAAGGATACCCCGCAAATTATGGCAGCGACAAACATTCCTTATGTGTTTACCGGCAGTGAAGCCTATCCTCAGGATTTGGTGAAGAAAGCAGCCAAGGCTCAGTGGTACGCCCAAAATGAAGGTCTGGTTTATGGTAAAATACTGATAGCTTGCCCGCTCAACTGGATCAGCCCGGATGATCAAGGCACCAACATCGTCGATGCAGCAGTCAACTCCTGCTTCTTCCCGCTGTACGAGGTTGAACATGGACAAACAACGATTACGTACAATCCGGAAGAAAAAGAGAAACGAATTCCTCTTACGGATTGGCTGAAAACGATGGGAAAAACTCGCCATTTGACGAAGCCGGAAAATGCCGCCGCCCTTGCAGAGTTCGAGCAAGAGGTCGAACGGCGCTGGAAAGTTCTGCTGGCTAAGCATGAGCATCCATACTTGTAATCTGGTGAGGAGGATAATCATTTGGAAAAGCAGTTTCGCGCTTTCCGTGTACATCAAGATGAGCAGGGCTTTCGAGGTGAAATCGAAACGATCGGACCAACCGAATTACCCGATGCAGAGGTTACAATTTCGGTTCACTACTCCAGTGTAAATTATAAAGATGGTTTAGCGAGTATTCCGGAAGGGAAGATCGTAAAAAGCTTTCCCTTCATTCCCGGGATTGACTTGGCCGGGGAAGTGCTGGAATCCCGCGATACCCGGTTTCAGCCTGGTGATAAGGTGCTTTGTACCGGCTACGGGCTTGGTGTCACGCATGAAGGCGGCTTCGCTGAGCTTGCCCGTGTACCGGCCGATTGGCTTGTTCCGCTGCCTCAAGGGCTATCGGTACTTGAAGCTATGGCGATCGGTACTGCCGGATTCACGGCGGCGCTTTCGATCCAGCGTCTGTTGGATAACGGCCTCACTCCGGAAGACGGACCTGTTCTAGTTGCTGGTGCTAGCGGCGGTGTAGGAAGCATCGCGGTCGCGATCCTTGGCAAATTGGGCTTTCAAGTAGTCGCCATGACCGGAAAAAGCGATATCCGTGAACAACTCGTCGCATTTGGTGCCTCTGAGGTTATCTCACGAGAAGATGCCGTTACAGCATTTAAAGGGGTGCTCGGCAAAGAGCGCTGGGCAGCGGTTGTGGATCCGGTAGGCGGACCTGTAACCGCAGAGCTCCTAAAAGCTGTGAAATACGGCGGATCCATTGCTTTATCTGGCCTTACTGCCGGGGGGAAAGTGGAGACCTCAGTCTACCCGTTTATTTTGCGGGGAATCAACCTGCTAGGTATCGATTCGGTTTTCTGCCCTATGTCGCTTCGTTTGCAGCTATGGCAGCAGCTTGCTGGTGCGTGGAAGCCTGGTGGGGTACTGAGCTCAGGGGTGAAAGTATACCCTCTGGAGCAGCTTCCATTGGCTTTATCCACCGTTCTTGAGGGGAAAGCGTTAGGACGTCAGGTTATTTCCCTACTGTCGTAGCCTTATAGTGGTATAATTTGGTCATCACAGAGACAACCTAACACCATCCAAAGCGAACAAAGCCTTGTACGAAGGATGGGATTGCTAATGATTTGGTGGAGGGTTAGCCTCGGTCTGACCTTAACGTTGTCACTGTTCACCGGGTGCAGCAGTGGAACACAAAAAGTGGCAAAAGATGAAATGAACAAGTACTCCATGGAGAGCGCTCGCGAAGGAAATGTACGGCAGCTTAACAGCGGGACAACGCTAAACAGCGCCCTGCTGAATTCACTTCAGACCGAGTGCGCCAAACGGAAAATTCGCCTAACGCATGAGACTTATGCCGAAGGCTTGGACGGAAGCATCAGCTACAGCTACTTCATCAATGGAGATGCTCGGCATTTTCTGATCGTCCACGTATTTCCCAGTGAAGGCGACCGGATGAAGAGGATTACAGAAATTTATGGTACGAATCATGATAAGCCGGCTTCAGTAAACGGAGCTTCCGTCATTGCAGCACGCCATAATACTGCACTTGTCTACGCTTCAAGCGGAAACAAAGACGGGAAATATCGCGGCCAGATGAAGACTGTATTTGATCAAGTGCTGGATCGTATTCGCACCAAAATCGATTAACAAAAAATAAACCAACTTCTTATCCTTTCTTCTAAAGAGGTAAGAGGTTGGTTTTCTTTTTAATTAGATATAGGGTGATCTCAGACTACTGTTTATAAATCTCCCGCATCACATGCCGCAGTTCGGGAATAATGATTCGCTCCATCGCCAGCTTGACCGCCCCTTTAGAACCTGGCATCGAGAAAACAGCCATATTGCTGACTGTTCCGGCAATCGCCCGGCTTAAAATCGCCGCAGAGCCGATATCCTCCGTAAAGCTGAGGTAACGGAAAATTTCCCCGAATCCGGGCATTTCTTTATTGAGCAGGCTGCGCACCGCTTCATAGGTGGTGTCCCGAGGCGCGATACCGGTTCCTCCGCTGAGCAAGACCGCTTCAATGCCGCGATCGGAGGCCGCTTCACGGAGCAACTGCCGTATGCCGTCATAATCGTCTTTTACGATAGTATAGCGTGCTATTTTATATCCGTTTTGCTCCAGCAGTTCCTTCATCAGCTGCCCGCTGTAGTCATTATCTTCGGTTCTCGTGTCAGATACCGTTACAACCATGCAAGAAACCTGATCCGGTGCTTCACTGCGATGTTCATCTACCGATCTCATCTAAATCGATTCCTTTCTTTATGGACTAATTACATTTTACCACTTCTAGGCCTAAACATCTCGACGTGATATTCGGGTTGCATGTTGTGGCAGCTTGGTGTAAACTCGCATTCATGAAGACAGGTAGCGGAAGTGGAGGAGAGCCATATGGAAAAAATAACGCCTGTATATATATTATCCGGCTTTTTAGGCAGCGGAAAAACGACACTGCTGCAGCGATTGCTTGCGCTTTGGCAGGAGCGAGGACTTCGCCCAGCCGTAATCATGAATGAGATCGGTGACGTGAATCTGGACGGGCTGCTCGTATCCAGCGATGTCCCGATGGCTGAAATGATCGGTGGCTGTATTTGCTGCACGATTCGCGGGGATTTGAGCGTACAGATGGCTGAGCTTATTTCTAAGGAACAACCGGATCTTATCGTGATTGAAGCGACCGGAGCGGGTAATCCTCTGGAAATCTTCGATGCGGTAACCGAGGTTTCGCTTTATCTCAAGCTGGATATTAAACCGATGATCACGGTAGTGGATGCACTGCATTTTGCCGATTTGTACGCTTCTCAGAAAGGGAAAACATACCGGCTTATGCTGGAGCAAATTCGCTGCGGCTCCGTGCTCGTGCTTAATAAAATAGACCTGTTAAAAGAAGGGCAAGAGCAGGAAATTAGGGGACAGCTGCAAAAACTCAATCCGTATGCTGACATTATCTCCACAGTGAAATGTGGGGTGAATTTGGACAAGATCTTGAGCGGGGTTAAGGATAGCCATCCACAGAACGACCAGCCCCTGCAGGCTGCTAAAGGATGCGGATGCAACGATGGCGAAGGGCATCATCACTGCAGTCATCATCATGACCATGATCACCACAATGAAGGGGAGCAGCGCGAAAGCGGAGAAAAGGATGCTCACCCGCATGCTTCCCATGAGCATGTCACAGTCTACACCCACTATTTTCACGGACCAATCGACAGCAACGATTTTGAGCAGTTTATTGCCGAATTACCACGGGATATTTACCGAGGAAAGGGCATTTTGCAATTTTCGGATACGGCCAGCCGTTTCTTATTCCAGTATGCTTATCGGGAAGCCGATTATTTAAAAATTACACCGCAAGGAGAGGTGCCGGATGTCGCTGTATTTATCGGTGAACATTTCGATAAGAACCTGATCGCTAAGCGGCTGAATGATCTTGAGCAGAGAGAGTAGAAGAGAGATAACACAAAACCGCCGAACATTAAGGTCCGGCGGTTTTCTTTGTCCTTTTTCATATCTTTTTATTGTTCTCTATATATGTTTTTAGTTTAACTTGGATTTGCTGCAGGTGTAACCGCTCTTGGTTCAGCTCCCCCTGCAGCTGGATTATCAGAGGCCCCATGCTGCAGACGGTACATTTGATAATACCGGCCGCCCTGTGCCAGGAGTTCATCATGCGTTCCCCGCTCCACAATTTCCCCGCGATGCAGCACCAGAATTTGGTCGGCATTGTGGATCGTGGAGAGTCGGTGAGCGATAATAAATGTCGTGCGTCCCCGCTTCAGCACTTCAAGAGCAGACTGGATCAATGCTTCGGTTTCCGTATCGATGTTGGACGTCGCTTCATCCAGGATAAGGATTGCCGGATCATACGCCAGCGCCCTTGCAAACGAGATGAGCTGCCGCTCCCCGGCAGAAAGCGTGCTGCCTTTTTCCACAACCGGTTCGTCTAGGCCCTTGGGCAGGTGCGCCAAAATCTGAGTAGCCCCAACATCGTTAAGTGCTTTTTCAATCGTTTCGCGGGATATGCGTTCGTCTCCAAGACTGACATTGGAGGCAATCGTCCCGGTAAAGAGATAAGGGTCCTGCAGTACGATGCCCATATGCTGACGAATCCACTGCTTCGGCAGGTCTTTAACAGGTTGACCGTCAATCATGATCGTTCCTTTTTGCGGATCATAGAAGCGGAAGAGCAGGTTAATGATCGAACTCTTGCCGGACCCGGTATGACCAACGAGAGCGACCGTTTGACCTTGCTTCGCTTCAAATGAAATGTTCTTAAGCACATAATCCTTCTTGTATGCGAACGATACATCCTTGAACACCACGTTTCCTTTGTAACGCGGCATCGATCCGTCCACAACATCCTCACCCGGTTCGTCCATCAGGGAAAATACCCGTCCGGCGGATACCATAGAGGAATCAAGAGCAGCCAACTGGTTAACCATCCCGGTAATCGGCTGGAATAGACGACCCAGCACATCGACGAAGGCGTACAGAACGCCTAGCGATATGACGCTCGTTCCATCAAGTTGTGCCGAACCGAAATACCATAACACGACGGCAAAGGAGAGACTACGAATGACATTGACCAAGTTGTGCGAAGTGAATGCGTTTAAATTCAGCATTTTGTTTTGGTTTTTCATGTAATCGTCGTTCAGCTTCTCGAATTCTTCCTCGGTTTGCTTCTCGCGGCGGAAAATCCGGATGATCGACATGCCTTGAATCGATTCGTTGATAATCGCGTTGATCTCACTTAACCGGGAGCGGATGATCGTGTTGTATTTCGTAGCCAGTTTCCGGTAAAGGATAACCCAAGCCCAAATAATCGGTACGACGAATAAACAGATAAGTCCGAGCCGCACGTCCAGCAGGAAGAGAGCCACGTAAACCCCAAGCATATTAATGATGCCAGAGAAGAAGTTTGCCAGAACGGCGATAAACAGTTCCTTGATCGCTTCGGTGTCATTAGTGACGCGGGAAACGACTTTCCCGGCCGGCAGATTATCAAAAAAGTGCACCGGCAACCGCTGAATATGGGCATATACGTCAATCCGAAGCTTTTGAATAACCTTATTCGCCGAGGATTGAAGCCAGTATGTTTTACCGAATTCCATCACGATGGAGACAGCAAGGAAGGCGAAGTACCAACCTATCAATGAAATAATGCCGGGGATCTCCGGTTTGTAAAAAGCAAATAGCTCAGTAGCGCTTAGTTTTACCGCCGGGTAACCTACTGTTTTGTCTTTCTGGTTCAAGGTTAAAATTCCGTCCTTAAAGCTTCGGGCACCGGAAACGTCTGCGACGGCCGCATCTACGAACACAAAGCTGGTGCCGACTTGCAGCACTCGAACCTCGCTGCCTTTCGCTTCGCCTTCCGCAAAGCGGTCGGCTCGTTTAAAATGACGGCCCTCAAACTCGACGGTGCTTTTGCCCGTTGCAGTCGTTTCATAGAACGGTTTTTCAATCGCGAGCATGTGGTCGTCGATCATGGTGCGGGCGAGAAATGGACCGGCGAGATCGGCGGCTACGCCGATTGCCAGCATAATTAGTGCTAAAATAAATGTCTTTTTCGCCACGAGGGCGTATTTGAAAAGCGATTTCCCAATTTGGGTGTGCATCTTAGGACACCTCCCCGTCAGAAAGGTTGGATTCCACTTGCTGACGTTCGTATTGTTCACGGTACCAGCCGCCCAGCTCGAGCAGCGTTTCATGGGTACCTTGTTCGATAATTTGACCTTTTTCCAACACGACGATCCAGTCGGCATGTTCAACCGCGGACAACCGATGCGTGGAAATGAGCGTCGTTTTGCCGGAGCGTTTGCTGCGAATGTTGGTAATGATTTTCGCTTCGGTACGCGCATCGACAGCAGATAAGGCATCGTCCAGAATCAGAATTTCCGGATCGGCGATAAATGCTCTGGCCAGCGAGACACGCTGCTTTTGTCCTCCGGAAAGGGCAACGCCTTTTTCACCGACTAACGTATCAAGACCGTCTGACAGCGTGCCAAGATCCTGGTCAAATGCAGCGGTACGTATAGCTTCCATAATGTCGTCGTCAGGCGCATCCTTCATCCCAAACTGGATATTCTGACGGACCGTCTTGGAGAACAGAATCTGTTCCTGTGGAACATAGCCGGCCCATCCGTGAAGCTGATTCAGTGCGATGTTCTGAATTGGCACACCGGAGATGGCAATCTCACCGGTGCCGAGCGGATATTCATGGAGCAACTGCTTTAATAGCGTCGACTTACCGCTGCCCGTTTTTCCAACGATGCCTAACGTTTCTCCACGACGAATCGTCAGATCAATGTGCTCCAAATTGTTGATCGTTGAAGTAGGGTAACGGAAGGTTACATCTTTAAACTGGATGGTCTCAGGAGCCTTCACATTCGTCGGATTTGGTGCATCCTGTACATCTGGAGTTACGCTCAGCGTTTCGTTCACACGATCTAGCGAAGCGCCTCCGCGCTGCATGACGTTAATCAATTCACCGATGGCAAACATCGGCCAAATCATCATCCCTAGGTACATGTTGAAGGATACGAGATCGCCCAGGGTTAATTCGTTATGAAATACGAGATACATGCCGTATGTCAATCCGATCGCATAACTGAGTCCGACACAAAAGCGAATAGTCGGTTCAAAGTAAGCGTCAACTTTGGCCACAGCTAAGTTTTTCTTGTAAACGTCGTTCGTAATTTCCTCAAAGCGTTTTTCATCATGCCGTTCTTGTACATAGGCGCGGATGACGCGGATGCCCGCTACCGATTCCAATACCTGATCGTTCATATCCCCGAAAGCATCCTGAGCAAGCGTATAACGCTCGTGGATAATCCGACCGTAGATCTTCATCGCCAGAGCAATGAAGGGGAGAGGAATGATGGCCGCGAGGGTCAGCTTCCAGCTGATCAGTGTACTCATGGCGATAAATATGACGGACAAATATGCGGTAGAATCGGTAAGTGTCAGCATACCGAACCCGGCGGTTGTGGCGACTGCGCGTAAATCGTTTGTGGCCCGAGCCATGAGGTCACCGGTGCGGCTCCGTTCAAAGAACGGCGGAGTCATTCGCAGCAGGTGGCTCATGAAGCGGGAACGCAGCAGGCGTTCCACCAGATTTGATCCCCCAAACAGTTCCCGCATCCATATGTACGTAATCAGGTAGATAAAAATAAGTACGCCGATGATTAATGCGATGTATTTCGTTAGTGAGCCCCAGGTTACCGTGCCGGCGACTATTTCATCGATGGCGCTGCCGAGCAGTCGAGGCGGGGCAAGTTCCACGATTCCTGCGACGATGAGAAAAATAAGCCCAATGGTGTAGCGCTTTTTTTCTCGGCTGAAAAACCAGCCTAAATTTTTCAAAACAGAGAACATTTCGTTGGTCTCCTCCTTATCTTTCTGTAGATGACATTGTTAAACAGTTTTTCACATTCATCGTTATCATTTGTGCTTGTTTCCGAGTTTACCTCTACAGTGGTTTGAAACCGCAAAAAAGGCATATCGCTCGTAAACGATATGCCTTAAGACCATAACATATGTTCGCGTTCGTTACTTGATGCAAGTAACCTCCGCGTATGATATTGCCGAATCCCGTAAAACAACGGGGCGGTTAGTACTTAGTACTATGCAAATCCAATCCTGCAGGGGTTACTCCGGTATTCAGTTGTTTGCGGTCCGCTTTTTTAAACGCGGGATTATATTTAAACTTGAACACCATTTCTCACCCTTTCTAATTTGGTAATTAATTGAAATCTGATCTCGTATGTTCACGATTCTACACCCGTTTTCGGAAGGTGTCAAACCTATTTTTCATAATGTATTTAACAGAATGAATGAGTTGACGATCATTTGTTTGGCATTCATCACAAATTAGTCTAAAATATAAACAAACGTGAGAGGAGGAGAGTCTGATGATCAAGGTTACTCATGAAGCCGCCGATTGGTTCAAACGCGAACTGGGTCTTGAAGCAGGGCAAGCGGTACGATTTTTTGCGCGCTACAGCGCAGGCGGCAATTTGCATCCCGGATTCTCGCTCGGGATCGACGTTGACCGGCCGGTATCGCCGGGGATTACCTCGGTGGTGGAAGGAATTACGTTCTTTATGGAGGAGCGGGACATGTGGTATTTGAATGGTTATCATTTGAACGTGTCCTACGATCAGGGATTAGGCGACATTGAATATGAGTATGAAGCGGCTGGTCCACCGAATTAATCGATCATTGGGTTATGCCGAAACGCATCAGTATGATTAGCCAGGTGTCTATTTTTTTGAAGAATAGCGAAGAGGCCCGTTTTTGGCGGGCCTTCTATTTATCTTGGGACTTATTATGATTTTTTTAAAAAAAGTTCATGGCATTAAATCATGCTATCTTCCATCGCAAACTCAAAGTCCCCGATATCAAATACCTGTATCGGCATTTCTGCTTCGATAATTCGGCGGATCAGTTCAAGCTGGTCGGTTAACACTGGAGCGTTCTCCCGCTGAGCGGTCAGTACGATTTCGGTCTCAATCGGGTCGAGTAATTCGCCGTATCTCTCATTATCAATCGCGTTGACTACGGTCCAAGAGATTTGGTCACCAAAGAGAATCGATGGGCTTTTTGACCAGGGGACACCTAGGGCCCGTTCCAGTTTTTTGCGGTTTAACGGTTCTTCTAAATAGGCGATCAACTCGCCAATTTTATGTTTGACATGCAGGTCGTCGGCGGGATCGTTCATGAGCGGCTCCGGACTGTTTTGAAATTCATAAAGCTCCATGATTGTGGTGTAAGGTACAATATATTCCACAGGTGCTTGCGGCACCATCAATTCTCCGTATATCGCCACCATCACGGCTTCAATGACAAATCGGCGTGACATGGTCAATCCTCCTAAAGCGGTCTTTGCCTGGTTACTGTATAGCTGAGCAGTACTACGAATTTACTAAGGAGTATACCACACATGGTATATAAATTCAGCTTTGACAAAGCGAAAATGGCATTTATCCCTAGGTAAAAGAGATTTTATCTAATGAATCGGAACTTGCTAGACGGCAAAACCCAACTGACGGAGGAGACGCTATACTGGATTAAGCAGCAACAAGGACTTTATATACTTCGTTTATACAGAGGATGTGTTTTTAACTTTGAAGCATTGGAAGACTTATTTTAGATTCGTTCGTCCCTATACTAAATGGATCATCGTCACTTTGCTGATTGGGATGCTCAAGTTCGGCATTCCATCATTGCTTCCTTTGGTTCAAAAATATGTAGTCGATGATATTTTACTAAATCAGGCCATTGATATTGGGCAAAAGGTATCACAGCTTATGGTGGTGCTTGGCATCACATTTGTCTTGTTTGTCATTGTTCGGGGGCCGGTAGAGTATGCGAGGCAATATTTTGCCCAGCTCATTACTGCTAAAATTTTGTTCGACCTTCGCAATCGGCTCTACGAGCACCTGCAGCGATTATCGCTCAGATACTACCAGAATACCAAGGTCGGCGAAGTCATTTCTCGCTTTATTAACGATGCGGAGCAGACGAAAAATATCGTAGAGGTCGGGATGATGAACGTATGGCTGGACACGTTTACGCTCGTCTTTGTGCTTGGGTTTATGTTCTATTTGAACCCGGTGTTGACCCTCGTATCGATTGCAATTTTTCCGCTGTATGCCATTGCGGTGAAAATTTTGTACAAGCGGCTGAAAAAGCTGACCAAAGAACGTTCCGCTGCCCTCGCCGGTATCCAAGCCTACTTGCACGAGCGTATTCAAGGCATTTCAGTTATCCGCAGCTTTGCGCTGGAGCGGTACGATCAGAAGAAGTTCGAGGGCATCAATGGCAAGTATCTGCAAAAAGCGATGGCTCACAGCCGATGGAATGCCTGGACGTTTGCCATTATCAACACGATGACCGACATCGCGCCGCTGCTTGTGATTGGTTATGGTGGATACCAGGTCGTTCAAGGACATCTGACCCTGGGAACGTTTGTTGCATTTTTTGGATATCTGGACCGACTTTACGCGCCACTAAAACGGCTTATTAACTCTTCGACGGTGCTGACGCAAGCTTCTGCTTCGTGGGAACGAGTGTTGGAGCTGCTTGAAGAGCCTTATGACATGACGGATGAGCCGGATGCGGAGGTCATGACTTCAGGGAACCACGGTATTGATCTTCGAAATGTGTGGTTTAAATATCAGGAGGAGGGCACATGGGTGCTCAAAAATATTTCTCTCCAGGTTAACCCGGGTCAAACGGTAGCTTTTGTTGGAATGAGTGGAGGAGGCAAGTCTTCGCTGGTCGGTCTGATCTCTCGTTTCTACGATATCCAAAAAGGCGCGCTTACTGTAGGCAGTGAAGATGTGCGCCACTGGACAATGGAAAGCCTACGTAGTCAAATCGGGATGGTGCAGCAGGACAACTTCCTGTTCAGCGGCAGCGTGCGCGACAACATCCTGCTCGGACGTCCCGATGCAGATGAGGAGGCGGTAATCGCCGCAGCCAAGGCGGCCAACGCCCACGATTTTATCATGGAGCTGCCGCAGGGCTACGATACGGAAGTGGGGGAGCGGGGCGTCAAGCTGTCCGGCGGCCAGAAGCAGCGGATCGCAATCGCCCGCGTCTTTTTGAAGGATCCGCCGATTTTGATCCTCGACGAAGCGACCTCGGCGCTGGATCTGGAATCCGAGCATCTGATTCAGCAGTCCCTTCAGCAGCTGTCGCGGAGCCGTACGACACTCATCGTCGCGCACCGTTTGTCCACCATAACACACGCCGATCTAATCATCGTCATGAAGAATGGTGAGATCGCCGAGCGAGGCACGCATGAGGAACTGATGGCTAACCCGGATGGTGTGTATGCGCAGCTATACAGCATTCAGAACCTGAATTCACAGCCTCAGCCAGCTATTTGAAGGATGCTGGGGCAGTCGCAAAAATATTTCAAATAAAGGTCCCCTCTTTTTGAGGGGACCTTTTGCAATAAACAGGATCCATGTGCCTATTAGTTCAAGGGCTGTATGATATTCAAACGGGCTTGGCCCAATTGGGCGCTCTGCTGAATGGAGGAGATCGGTGCTTGAAGACTTTCTTTTTCGCCGCCCTTGTCAGGATGAACCATCAGACCTCCAAGATGCCCGGTATAAGACACTAGCAGCACGCCGACCAGGGCGGCAGCTAGGTAAATAGCGTTTCCGCCGAGTTCTTTCTTTTTACGGAAATGGAACCACAACCGGATGAGTGATAACGCAATGAACAAGAACATGGTCATATTCGCGAATAACTCATGTCTTTCAACAAGCGCTTCCTCCGATTCCTCTGGTCCTGTCATCACGGCAGCGATAGCCCCTAGTGTTCCGATGATCAAACAGAGAAAGGCGGCGGTGTGCCAGTCCTTTTTCTTGAGGAAAACAGCGGCTAAATCAAACAAAAAGCTGAATAAGAGCATAGCAATCGGTACGTGAATGACGATGAAATGCAGATTGTTTACTAGGTAACTCATTAAGAATCCCTCCAACTTGGAATTTCGTTTCTAAGAACATTATGCAGCTTGTTTCTTTAAATTTTCTTAAAAAACGATGGAGGATCAAATTTTCTCGTTACAGGTTATAGAGCTTATACGAAGAGAGGTTGCTCCAAGATGAATGTGTTCTTGGAACAACCTCGCCTGTATTACTTTACCATTTTCCGATCAGCAACGATAGAATTCCGGCAGCGATCAGTGGGCCTACAGGAACGCCGCGGAAGAAAGCGACGCCGAGCACGGTGCCGATTAAGAGGCCAGCTACGACGGTTGGTTGGTTTCCCATGAGCGTTGCGCCCCGGCCGCCAAGCCAGGCCACGAGGATACCGACGCCGATGGCAAGAAGGGATTTCCAGTGAAGAAAAGAGGCCCATAGCGTTTGAACGGATATTTTGCCGCTGGCCACTGGTGTCATCACTCCGATGGTCAGTACGATAATACCCAGCGTCAGTCCATATTTCTCCAGCCATGGAAACGTGTTATTCAAATGCAGCACCCGAAGAAGCAGTAAGACGATCATGGCGACAGTGATTGGCATATTGCTGCTGAAAATACCGAGTGCAGCCATAACCAGTAACAGTAAAGCGGTGACATCAATTTGATTCATGTTAAAACTCCCTCTAGTTCGGATTCACGGGGACCTATTTTCCGCGGTACGCCATAATATGCTCTGCGATCAAACGGCCATGCTCGCGCCCCGTTTCGATAAACACCTCATTAGCGTTACGCCCTGAGGCGATAACACCGGCGACATATAAACCATGGACGTTCGTTTCCATCGTTTCCGGGTCGAACACCGGCTTATCCATATCTTCCGACAGCTCAACTCCAGCTGCAAACAACAATTCACGGTCCGGACGAAAGCCGGTGAGAGCGAGCACAAAATCGTTAGGAATAGTGATGAGACTACCGTCTATTTCCGATTTGATTTCGACTTCATCTGGCCGGATAGCCACGATTTTGGATCGCAGCTTCAGCTGAATTCTGCCCTTATCGACCATACTATCAAAGATTGGCTTAACCCACGGCTTGACCGACGCAGATAGCTTTTCCCCTCGGCATACCACTGTTACTTCAGCATTGACGCGTATTAACTCCAGAGCGGCATCGACCGCGGAATTACTTCCACCGATAATAGCTACTCGCATTCCGGTATAAGGGTGAGCCTCCTGGAAATAGTGGGACACTTTGTCGGTATTTTCTCCGGCGATGCCTAAAATATTGGGATGATCAAAATACCCTGTAGAGATAATGACATGTTTTGCTTCATATTCCCGAGTTTTTCCCCCGCGTTTCACGGAGTGTACGAGGAAAGTACCGTCCGCTTGGCGGGTGACATTCGTTGCTTCCTCATAAGCCGCTACGGGAACGTTATAGAAATCACTAACCTTTCTATAATAAGCAAGCGCTTCATGGCGATATGGTTTTTCATTTGAAGTCGCAAACGGGATATCCCCGATTTCCAGCAGCTCCGGAGAGCTGAAAAATTGCATATGGATAGGATAAGAAAAAATGGAATGAACAAGACAGTTTTTCTCCAGTACTAGGGCATTTAATCCACGCCGCTGGCATTCGATCGCCGCCGATAATCCGCATGGTCCTGCTCCAATTATTATGACATCCTGCATAGGAGACCTCCTAAATCGCATTTCTGAAAACATAGTTTTTCCAAAACAATACCATCCTACAGCAAATGATTAAGATTCGCCAGTTGTTCATCATTTTCGTAAGCAAAACGAGGTATGACAAACCTATGACATTTCAAATTTTAAGGGTGCACAAGTAACCTTTTTGGAGTACACTAAGGGTGTAAGCGTTTGCGTTAAATTTAAACTATTGAAAGGGAGGCACCGGTCATGAAGTTATGGTTTAAAAGGAAACGTCAGCCTGCTCATGTCGGCATCCCGACTGCCGTGGAGGTCTCGCTGGATCAGGTGAGGGAGGCAGTACTACATTATGAAGCTGAAATGCCCCAAGGGGTAACCCGGTTGTCGCTGCTGCTGCCCGACGGAAGTCTGGACATGAAGCGTTTGTCGAGATATTTAGGTGGGATATCGGACCAAAAGTTTTATTTGTCGAAGGAAACTTATGAGATTTTTAATGAAGCCGACCGTCAAATTCCGTACTACTTGGATATGGTTCAGGCAGCGGTCGACAACTATATGGAGGAGCAGGGCAAACTTCCTTTGGTAAAAGGTTCGTCCCAATCCGAGGTGGATTTTCGGTTGTTGATGAGAGAGCATTACCTGCGCGAATTGCCGCCGTTTCCCCTGTATATGACGGATGAGGAATTTATGCTCACCCATAAGCCAAGTAAGTGAATTAAATTTTCTGCTCAAATATATTTATTAATAATAAAAGCGCAAGATCCGTCTGTGGGTCATGCGCTTCTTGTTTTTACGTTTTTCTTATTGACAGGTTGTTTTACAATAGAGGAAAGACAGCTAGAGAAAGTAGGGGGAAACCATTGCAGCTCAAAGCAGTGATGTTTGATTTGGATAATACGCTGATGGATCGGGACTATACGTTTCGAAGTTTTGCGAGGCAACTCACGATAGAATGCTTAGTACCTATGGCGGACGACGCCCGCGAGAAACTGGTTGACGATATCGTGGAAAGGGATGCGGACGGATACAGGGATAAAGACGGTTTTTTTCTAGAGCTGCTCGACATATTACCTTGGAAAAAACATCCGGAGCTAGGCGAACTGAAGCAGTATTACGACCGCTATTACATGTCTCACGCAAAGGTGATGGATCATGCATTGGAGGCGCTTGAAGCCTGCCGCTCTATGGGACTTCGCCTAGGTATCATTACAAATGGGACCAGCCATTTGCAGCATGGTAAAATTGACACTCTACAGCTTAGAGATTATTTTGATGCGATTGTGGTTTCTGGAGATGTTGGCATTCGCAAGCCGGATCAGCAAATTTACCTTATGGCCTTGGAACGCTTAGGCTCACGACCGGAGGAGACTGTCATCATTGGCGATCATCCGCGGAATGATATATGGGGAGCAGCGCAGGTGGGCGTTCGAGGGATTTGGCTGATTCGCAAGCACCGCTGGGACGAGGGGCTCGAAGGAGGCAGACCTTGGAAAACAATCTCGGAATTGAATGAAGTCGTACCACTGCTAACTGAAAGTACTCATCTGGGCTGAAGGAGTTTCACGGGAAGTATTGCCAAGGAAACTATTGACAAACGATGTATTCATCCACTATGATGTTTACAAATCTTTTTAAGGAGGCTGATGATTTATGAATAGAGTTGTTACTGTTCTAAACGATTCGTTGACATCTCATTTTGTAAATACGGTCTTCTTGACGGAAATGGATTTTGCGTTGACGCATTGATGGGGGTCTAGTTGGTTCTTGACCAATCATTTACGTCAGCTATAAATTGGTGAATCCAGCCGTGGGACCGTTTTACGTTCCCGCGGCTTTTTGCTGTCTCTTCAGAACACTAAGCTTCTGAAGTAGGCAATAGGGGTTAGAAATGAACCGGCTCTGTCTTTGTTAGCAAAGGCAAGGGATGGTTTGTTTATTGCAACCTTAACATGCAAAGCGCGGGACTGATGTTCCCGCGCTTTTTTAGCTTTGGCGGGGATTAGATGGTCTTAGAGGTATGGAGGAGCTTCTTGATCTGTTAAGAGGGCCTGAAAAAAGAGACAGGATTTGAAATGAAATCACAGAGTTGAACATTTTAAGGAGGACTCACCATTGGATTTGAACGTATGGGGATGGAATAGCGAGCGGGATACCGCTTTTGAGCAATTAGGACTTGAACATGTATGTCCGGCACGAGTCATTGCCGACCACGGCCGGAAATACCGCGTCATCACGCCGCGCGGAGAAGGTTGGGCGGAAATGACAGGCAAGCTGCAATTTGAACTGGGCGAGCGGAGTGAATATCCAGCCGTTGGTGATTGGGTAGCGCTGCGATATTTGGAAGATGAGGGGGCGGATGGAGTCATCCATGGCTTGCTACCTAGAAGTAGCCGTATTTCCAGACGCGCCGCTGGCTCGGTTCCTATGGAGCAGATCGTTGCGGCTAACGTTGACCTGTTGTTTTTAGTTGCCGCACTCAACCAGGATTTCAATCTGCGACGACTGGAAAGATATTTGATCATGGCTTGGAACAGTGGGGCTTCGCCCGTTGTTGTTCTAAGCAAAGCAGATTTATCCGATGATCCGGAACGACATGTTAGCGATGTGGAGCTTATCGCTCCTGGTGTCCCGGTAATTGCAGTCAGTGCATTACAGGATGAAGGGAAGGAACAAATCGATGCTTTGCTGAAGCCAGGCGTGACCGTAGCTTTGACGGGATCGTCAGGTTCGGGAAAATCCACTATCGTCAACTGGATGGCCGGGCAGGATATTCAGCTGACTCAGGAAATCCGCGAAGATGATAGCCGTGGGCGACATACGACGACCCATAGGGAGTTGTTTCTGCTTCCTCAAGGCGCGGTTATGATTGATACACCAGGAATGCGTGAGCTCCAATTATGGGATGATGACGGCGGCTGGTCAGAAGCGTTCAACGATATAACCGAGCTAGCCAAACAGTGCCGTTTCAGCGATTGCCACCATGAGCTGGAGGCTGGTTGCGCGGTTAAAGAGGCGATCCAAAGCGGTCAACTGGATCCTAAACGCCTGGATAATTACCTGAAAACGCAGCGCGAGCTAAAATATCAGGCGGCTAAGGAACGAAGCCGTCAGCGTGCGGTAAAAGCAGCTGTTGGAAAAAGCGAGGCTCCTCGCGGTAAAGGCGCACAGCGCAGACGTTATGAACGGGATTGGGAGTAAGTATATCGAAATGGATTAACAAGATGTATAATACGAAAACCGCTGGGGGAAGTCCTCCAGCGGTTATAAATGTGAAAGCCTGTTTATTTGTTGTTTGAAGATAGTGGCAGCCATTTTAAAACATCCTGAATCTTGGCATCCCAGTAACCCCACTCATGCGTACCAGGCCCTTCTTCATAGGTCAACGGTAAGCCGGCAGTCGTGCAAGCTTCACGGAAAACCTGGTTGTCTTCGTACAGGAAATCTTCCGTTCCGCAGCATTGGTACAGCTTAGGAACCGGTTTGCCATCCTGGCCTACTTGCTTCAGCAGCTTAAGAAGGTCATTTTCCGTATTTTCTGGCCCGGTTTCTCCGAATATGTAACGGAATAGAGGAGTAAACTCCAGGCTGGATTGGTAGCTATTCGTAATGTTGAGTGCCCCTGACAGGCTAGCCGCTGCACAGAACACCTCCGGTTTGCGCAAAGCGAGCTTAAATGCGCCATATCCGCCCATCGATAAGCCGGCGACAAAGGTATCCTCACGTTTGTCGGATAGCGGGAAGAAAGAGCGGCAGAGGTGCGGCAGCTCCTCGCTGACAAAGGTCCAGTAACGGTTGCCTTGAGCCATATCGGTGTAGAAGCTGAGATCAACCTGCGGCATGACGACGGCAAGCCCGAGCCCGGAAACATAACGTTCAATCGAGGTCCGGCGCAGCCAAATCGAATCGTCATCGGACATGCCGTGCAGCAAATAAAGGGTAGGGTAAGGACCTGAAACAGCGCTGGCGGACATACCGATTTGTTTTGTGGCGGGCTCCGGCAAAATGACGGTCATGGAAGTGCTGAGCCCTAAGGTTTCCGAGAAGAAGCGACATTGAAAAAGTGCCATAGATCAAGCTCCTTTGTATGGGGTTGTTCAAGAAACGAAAATTCAGCATTCGTCGAAATATAATCGCTTCCTAAACCCCTATGAATTTGCAAGGACAGGCCCGTTGACCTTGCAACGCCTGACCTTAGTTCGATTATATCGCGAATAGGCTGATTTCTAAATATTACAAATCACAACCGGATCATGCTACAATGAAACAACGAGCCATAGGTCGGTAGAAAGAGAAGACAACAATGGGGGTGGAGAGATGGCTTTCCCCTGGAAAAGAAATCTATATGTGCTGTGGACCGGTGTGTTTTTCTGCAGTATGGCCTATTCGATGGTCATACCGTTTATGTCTCTTTTCATTGCACATGATCTCGGGGTAAAAGAAAATTTGACGGTTTGGTCCGGCTTTGCTTTCGGTATCACTTTTTTAGCCGGTGCCTTAATCGCTCCGTACTGGGGATCGCTATCGGACAAGTATGGTCGCAAGCCAATGCTGCTGCGTTCGGGATTTTCTTTATGTGCGGTCTATATTTTAAATTCATTCGTACAAGATCCTTATCAGCTAATCGCCGTGCGAATTTTGTCCGGACTGCTGGCGGGTTATGTTCCGTCCGCAATTGCGCTTGTAGCAACGAACACGCCGGAGAAGCACGTCGGTTTTTCCCTTGGCATTATGTCTACGGCCGGTGCGGCCGGCGGGATCATCGGACCGATGATCGGCGGATCGCTAAGCAAATTTATCGGATACCGGGAATCATTTTTGGCTGCGGGAGCTGTGGTCCTATTATCAGCTTTAATTGCCTGGATTTTCGTTAAGGAAGAGAACTATGACCGGAACCGAGCACGCTCTCATGTGCAGGACGATCTTAAGGAGGCTTCCGCTAACCGACCGCTGATGAACAATTTGGTGGTTGTACTCATAGTAACGACCTCAGTTATGGTATTGGAGCCGTTGCTGTCTCTTTACGTTCTAAACCTGGGGGCTTCGACGGCAAATGCGTCTTTTAGCTCGGGCATTATCTTCTCGGCGGTGGGCATTTCTACCGTGTTAGCCGCTCCGTTCTGGGGAAAAATTGGCGAGCGAATCGGGTATCGGAATACATTAATCATCGGTCTAATCGGTGGAGGAATCGGGAATTTTCTGCAACTCTTCTTCCACAGCTTAGTCGGTTTCGGCGTTCTGCGTTTTGTGTATGGGTTGTTCTTTGCGGCTGTTTTCCCGGCTTTAAATGCGCTGATCGTCCAAGCGACCAAACCGGAATTTCGAGGTAGGGCGTTCAGCCTGAACCAATCATCCAGCCAGCTTGGCAATATGGCCGGGCCGGTTATAGGCGGGGTGCTCGGGAGTTGGATTTCAATTCCGCATGTCTTTGTCCTGAATGGGATTTTGCTTAGTCTAACCGCATTTACGCTTCAGTTCAACTTGAAGGGTCGCCGGGCGAATAAAGCCTCGGAGGATATCCGTGTTTAAAACTTAAAAAGAAAAAGTAGAAACTCCCCTTACGCTGCCAATAGCGAGCAAAGGGGAGTTTCTACTTTCCAAATCATTCGTAGATTAATAGAGAGAAAGAGCCAGCGAATCAAACTCGCTCTTGCTGTGAAGGATCGCTTCGGAACCTTCAATTTCGATGCTGATCAGCGAACCCAAGCATTTCTTCAATGCCTGCTTGCCGTTCCTATATTTGTTTTCTAGCGCGCTGGTCAGCAGTTTCAAGGTACGCTGTACAGGTTGCTTGCTGTCGACGTTGAAGTAAACCGGAACAAGATTGTTTTGGAAGTTAATTAAAATTTTCATGGTAATCACCTCTATACAGTGGTCTCATAGTAATTATTGTAGGTTTGAAAACTTAAAAATAGATTAAGAAAACATTATAATTCAATAAATATTTGATGACGGTAGCAAGATAGATTGGTCTTTCTTTTTCCGGCTTATTTCTATTACGATTTACCGATAAAAAAAGTTTCATGCTATAAAAAAATAAGTTCCTATTCCTATTTTTATGGGTCTATTGGTATGGTTTGGCAAAATTTCCCGGGCGTTAGTCATTAAATAAATGTTATTATTACTACAAACGGTCTAATAGATAAGTTATTTTTCGTAGTAAAGAAGGTGGCAGCAGTTTAGGACTAGACGCAATGAAGGAGGTGGACTAATGACTACGGCCGATGCATTCCGATATCTGACCGCAGCATCTCATGTCGACAAAGCTTGTTGGTTAAATTACTACACAAATGCACAAACGTATGAGGAATGTTTCCATGTCTCAGGGGAGCAGTTGGTTATCGTAAAGAGTTTGAATGGTGCCTCCCCAGACCGGATGACGATCGGAATCAACATGGTGCAGCAGATCTGCAAATCGCTAGCAGGAAGAATGAAATTGAATGCTCGAACTCCTGAAGGACTTCCTGCCCTAATGATGTCTAAGAATCAGTTCCAACACATCGTTCGTCAGTCAGAATATATGGATCTGGAACAATTGACAACCAGTCTGTCGGAAATGACAGACGATGTGGAAAGCACGATCGCACTTGCTAGGTGCCTCAAGAAACCTATGGCGCATGGAGAAATCCGACTTTTTACGAGGACCAAAGGTGGATGGGACGTGCAAAATGCCCAATTTATGAACAATGATCATATGAACTGGCTTATTCGTTTTAGCGCGAAAACTGATGAAGATTGGCTTATTGCTACACCTACACCGAAAGCGAAGTTTCTGGAGATGCTCCAGCTATGGCTAATGCAGCCTGCAGAATCCTGGACTAAAGACAATAAAATGGTATCCTTTCATTTATAGCACCGGGTAAGAACAAAATTGACCAACCATCAATTCATATAAGGCCGCTCCTTTGGGGGCGGCTGTTTATTTTGTAAAGGGTGTTGATTTCTGAACCACAAGTGTATATATTGTATATATACAATGCGAACAAAGAGCACATACAGAAAGAAAGGTGAAATATGGACATTTTGCTTTCCCATTCATCCGGGGAGCCCATATATCTGCAGATCGTTAGACAAATCCGAGAAAGTATTATGCAGGGTAAGCTTGTTCCCGGGACGGCGCTGCCTTCCATTAGACAGCTGGCCAAGGATTTACAAATCAGCGTCATTACAACGAAACGGGCTTATAACGAGTTGGAGCAGGAAGGTTTAATCGACTCAGTGGTCGGAAAGGGATCATTTGTTGCAGGTGGAAATCAAGAGTTTATCCGTGAGCAGCGCCTTCGGGCTCTGGAGGGTAAGCTTCGGGAAGTTCTAGAGGAGTGCCGAAGTATCCCGATAAGTAACGATGAACTCATGGAATGGATCAAGCTGTTAGAGAGTGAAGGAGGCCATACAAAATGATGAATGCAATTGAAATCAACGGGTTAACGAAGCATTACGGCGGATTTACGATGACGGATGTCAGCTTTGAAGTGCCTAAAGGATACATTACCGGGCTCATTGGCCCAAACGGAGCGGGCAAAAGCACGGTCATCAAAGCGATTATGGGAATGGTGATTCCGGAAAAGGGCAAGATCACGGTGTTGGGGCAGGACACGAGCTCGGATCAGGGAACCTACAAACAGGATATCGGCTATATTTCCGATGAAAATATTTATTACGATTACTTGTCCATGGAGCAAATGAAGCGGATTATCGCACCTTTCTACTCTCGCTTTGATGAAGAGGCCTTTGACAAATACATGAATTTGTTCGAATTGCCCAAACGGAAAAAGATAAAAGACTGTTCTAAAGGGATGAAGATGAAGTACGCGATCGCCCTGGCCTTGTCGCATCACCCATCACTGTTAATCATGGACGAGCCGACGGCCGGTCTGGATCCTGTTTTTAGACGCGAACTGCTCGATTTGCTGGCAGATTACATCTTGGACGAGCAAAATACGATTTTATTTTCCACCCATTTAACGACCGATCTGGATCGGGTTGCGGATTACGTCACCTTCCTGAACCGAGGCCGTCTCGTATTTGCGGACAGTAAAGATGAGGTGCTGGAAAGCTATTATATCGTGAAGGGCGGCAAAGACCTTCTAGACAACGATGTACGGAAATCGCTGATCGGTATTCGCGAATCCGGTGTAGGATTTGAAGGACTTGGGAAGGATCGGCAGGCCATGCAAGAGTTGTTTGGAAATAAGGTGCTGTTTGAACAGCCTTCATTGGAGGAAATTATGTATTTTACGGCCAAAGGGGGAAAACAAAGTGCATAACTTAGTGCATTTAGTCCGCAAAGATTTAATGCTGATGCAGCGTTACTTGTGGTTGATAGCGATATATGCCGTCGTTTTTTCCAGCTTTGTGCAGTCCGGGAATTCTCCACTTTACGGGATGCTGCCGGGAATGGTGTTGATTCTTATCCTGAATACAGACATTCGTCTCCCAAATCAGCATTTCCTAGTTAGCCTACCGGTGCGACGCAGATTTTTGGTAATGTCAAAATACGTCTCGTGCTTAATAGGTATCGTAGCGGCTCTTTTCTGCTGCCTTCTTTTAAATGCGGGTGCCGATGCGATGTATGGCAGACCGATACATTGGGACTGGTCGTTAACTTTTACTCTCTTGCTTGCACAAGTTTTGTTCATGTCGCTGTATATACCGTTCTACTATTGGCTTGGACTCAAAGGCGCCCAGTACATGAACGTAGCGATGATTGTCGTACTGATGGTCGGAAGCCAGGTTGTTTCGGAATTGCTCGGCGGCGAAGATGCGATAAAGCTACTAACTACAGTTGGCCAGCATCCTTATGCGGCGGGGCTGTTAGGGGTTAGCGTGACTCTGCTTGTTATGGTCATCTCTTATTTCATATCGCGCGCTATTTTTACAAGAAGAAATCTGTAGAAACTCTGTGGGTGATTAAATCACACCCCTTTATGGGCAATCTTGAGAGACGGGCTGTTCGAATCGAAGTATAACACAGCCTACATAACTCTCATGAACAGGAGTGTGTGATGAAATGCCTGAGCGACAGACTGAACGCCAACGTTTTCAAGGAAAGACCGCGATTGTAACTGGAGCTGGGTCCGGGATCGGCAAAGCGGCTGCGATGAAGCTTGCGAGTGAAGGTGCCAGCGTGGCGCTGTTTGATTTGCTGGATGACCGTACCCAGCAGGCGGAGCAGGAAATCAATGCCAAGTTTCCCGGTGCAGCTCGCTCCTATGATGTGGATGTCGCAGACCCCAAACGGGTGGAGGATGCGGTGCGTGAAGCCGCCGAGCATTTTGGCAGGATCGATATCGTATTTGCAAACGCTGGTATAAATGGTAAGCTGGCTCCGGTAGAGGAGTTAAGTTATGAGGATTGGAACAAGACATTGAGCATTAATTTGAGCGGGACATTCCTGACGGTTAAGCATACGGTTCCTTACCTGAAACATCAGGGGGGAGGCAGCATCATCATCACCAGCTCGGTTAACGGGAATGACCGCTTCTCCGGATTCGGAATGTCAGCCTACAGCACAACGAAAGCAGGGCAGGAGGCCTTTGGTAAAATGATCGCGTTGGAGCTGGCCAAATTCAAAATCCGAGTAAATGTCATTTGTCCCGGAGCGATTTCGACGAACATCGACGCCTCTACGAAAGTTAGCAAGGATCTAGAGGAAATTGTCATTCCGGTAAAATATCCCGAGGGTTCCCAACCGCTAGCGGATGGTCCGGGAAAACCGGAAAATGTGGCAGATCTGGTCGCTTTCTTGGCCTCGGACGAGTCAATACACATAACCGGCGCTCGGATTGTGATCGACGGAGCGGAATCACTGCTATAAAGAGAGAAAAATAGTGAAAAGGGCTGCCCTTTGAAGTCATTTTAATGACAAAAGGCAGCCTTTTTTCTGTTAGCGCGTTATTTATTTGCGCTTGTGTTCGTTCCTCTGTACAACAAGATCAGTCTTAAGCTAAACAAACATATAACTAGCCAAGCTCCGCCTGCGGAAAACCCGGCAATGACATCACTCGGATAGTGTACGCCAAGGTAAATGCGGCTAATACCAATCATGATAATAAGAAAGGCAATTGAGAATGTGAGAATAATTTTTGGCAGTTTGGACACCAGAAACATGTAAACCAGCACTCCAAGCATCCCATAGAAAACAAAAGAAACCATAGAATGCCCACTCGGAAAACTGTAGCCGGTTTCTTCAATTAAACGATGCAGTGTAGGTCTTTGCCGATGAAATAGCCACTTCAACCATTGATTAAAAAGCACGCCTCCGCTTATGGCAATAACTAAGAATAGCGCTTCCCACCGTTTCTTTTGCCGTATCATGAGCGTCACAGAAATAAATAAAACCACGACGAGTGCGGTTGTGGACCCTAGAAAAGTGAATAATTTCATCACGGTTGTGAGTCGTGGAGAGATTAGGCCTTGCACCAAATCGATAATCGTATGGTCAAAAAGGAATAGCTTTTGTTCCATAAGCTCGTCCGCAAAGTGGGTAAATATAATGACAAAAAAAGATAAGATTAAGGCAGAAGCTAGCCAATATTTCTCTGTTTGCCATCGAACTCGATCTGCTTTCATCTGGATGCCCCCTGTAAACTATTATGGCTTTATGATTAAATACACTTGTACCTTACAAAAGTTTACGCTAAATATTGACATATTAAAAGTTTGGGTAGTGAATCAACGAAAAACAACAGCACAGAAAATGGAGATCTAATTCTCCTTCCGTTAGGAATTATGCTAGCTCTAAAGCTGATACCGAAACCGGTTATTGAAGCGTCCAGGGCTAAAGCGGAAGAAATCCGACGGAATGGGAAACCAAAAAATTGGGTGACCGGAGCGATCTTCATTCTGATTTGGGTGCTGCTCGCGATATGGGCAGGAGAAGTTATGTTGCGGATGCTGTGGTATGATAGGGGTTAAGAGCTATCTAACTTGAGATCAATATGATAATTATCGAAAGTGATTTGTGCAAAGGAGGGAGAAGCGGTGTTATCTTGGCTTGCAGAGCAGAGAATATCGGAGGCGATCGCACGCGGGGAATTCAATCATTTGCCCGGAAATGGGCGACCGTTGCAGCTTGATGATTTATCCGGGGTTCCTGAGGATTTACGAATGGCCTATAAGCTGATGAAAAACGCTGGTTATGTGCCCGAGGAAATCAGCTTGCAGAATGAATGCGTACAGCTAAGAGACCTGATTGAAGCCTGCACGAACGATGCGGAGAAGAAGGAGCTAAAGAAGCGATTGTCAGAGCAGCAGCTTCGGTTCAACCTGCTCGCTGATCAGCGCGGTCTGCTTTTTAATCCAGCTTTCCGGCAGTATGAAGAACAAATTCGCCGGAAGCTGGAGTAACCCTTAGCTGAAGGCGCGGCTGGCTTTTATAGCTTTAGCCGAGAAGGGCCCAAGGTAGGGCTTAGCGAGTAGTATCGGGAAGCAATCTGCGAATCATCGCCTCCGTAAGGATGAACGGTTTATGCGAAATTTGATCCAATAGGAAATGCCCAACCAATTCTTGAGCTTTAACGTCTTCGGGGTGGTCGATCAATCCACTGATGTAGGCCAGCCAGCCGATGACGGTTTCTGGGCGTGTTCCTGCCCTGCGCAGCGAAGAGATGCCAAAATCTCCATGGCGTTTGGCGAGTCGGCGTCCGTCTTCGCCCAGCAGCAGCGGGGCATGGGCAAACGCTGGCGGCGTGAGACCAAGCGCAGCGTACAAATGGAGCTGGCGCGGCGTGGAATCGAGCAAATCGTCTCCGCGCAGCACATCGGTGATCTCCATAGCGGCGTCATCTAGGGTTACAGCTAATTGATAGGAGAACAGCCCATCTGCACGGCGCACCACAAAATCACCGCCACTTCCCGGAGGGAAATGCTGCGGTCCGGCGATTCCATCTACAAAAAGGGTGGCCTCCTGCCCCAGTGAGAAGCGGAGCGATGGGGATTTGGTCTTCGCTTTTTTCATTCGTTCAGCTTCACTGAGATGACGGCATTTTCCGGAATATGGCGCTCCTTCAGAGGATAACCCGTGCGGTGCACCGGCGACGGCGAGTAACTCTGCTCTGCTGCAGAAGCAAGGATATAGGCGTCCATCCTGCTTTAATCGGGCTAGAGCCTCCTCATAAAGCGCAGTCCGCTGGCTTTGCCAATAGGGGGCATGTAGGTTAGCCGCTCCCGGACCTTCATCCCAATCCAAGCCGAGCCAGCGCAGATCAGCAATGATCCGTTCGGTGATCTCCGGTTTGGAGCGCTGAATATCAATATCTTCAATTCGCAGCACAAAAACACCTGCAGCAGCACGCATTTGCAGCCAGGAAAGCAAAGCGATCTTCGCGTTCCCCAAATGCATGTCACCGGAAGGCGTCGGGGCAAATCGTCCTCGTCTCATGACGTCACTTCCCTTACTCCTCTTTCTTATCGTACATGTCCTTGTTCTTCTATTTTACGCGAAAAATTAAAGTCTGTCCCGTGGTTCGACCTCTGTAGGGGAGGTAAGCGGGGAAACAGATGGACCTATTGTCTCAGACAAAGCCTCTTTTTTTTCAATTTCGATCTTTCGGATCCGGCTGTCTTCTCTCTCCAGCACGGTAAACCTCAGATTCTCGTACTCAAGCCGACTTCCTTCTTCGATATCCATGTTCTGCCCGAAAATCCAACCGCCAATCGTATCGGTGTCCTCGTCTTCCAAATCGGTAAGCAGGAGGTCATTGATTTGCGAAACCGATACCTTTCCGTTCACAATCAGGTGATTCGGCGCGATTTCGGTGATTTCCTGCTCCTCCTCCGTATCAAATTCGTCGCGAATTTCGCCGACGATTTCCTCCAGCAAATCTTCAATAGTTACCATTCCGGAGGTTCCTCCATATTCGTCGATAAGAATCGCAATGTGAGAACGTTCTTTTTGCATTTTCGTAAGTAATTGGGTGAGCGGAATATTTTCGGATACCGTCATAACCGGCCGGACTAAAGAGCTGAGCGGGGCCTTCGGCTGCTCCTCACGAACAAGAAACAGCGCCTTCGTATTAATGACCCCAATGATGTCGTCCTTATCCTCGCGGATCACGGGAAATCTCGTATACTGCTCACGTTTGATAATATCCAGGTTCTCATTTCGCGATTTATTCACATGCAGACAGACCATATCCGTTCTAGGTACCATAATATCCTTAGCCAGGAGTTCGTCAAAGGCAAAAATTCGGCTCACAAAGCTGTATTCGCTTTTGTTGATCTGTCCGCTTTCCAAGCTTTCGCTAAGCAGCTCCTGCAGCTCCTCCTCTGTGTGCGCATCGTTCCAGCCTCCAGAAGCCCTGAGGCCAAACAGAGAGACGATTTGGCGGGAAGAACGGTTAAGTAACCAGATGATAGGGGATAGGGAAGAAGACAAAGCAAGAAGCGCCCAAGCTGAGGCCAACGCGAAGCTTTCTCCACGCTGCGCTGCGAGAACCTGGGGAACAAGTGAGCCAAGCACAACGTGAAGATACGTAATGAGCACAAATGAGATAAGAAACGATAAAAATGTTTGCATCGGCTCGGACAAGGATCTGTATGTAAACAAAGGTTCCAGCATCTGGTGCACTGCGGGTTGACCCAGCCAGCCTAATGTGAGGGAGAGCATCGTAATGCCGAGTTGGCAGGTGGACAGTACCTGATCAGTTCGCGGGATCAGTTTGCGCAATGAAATGGCGCCTCGCCGTCCTTCGCGAACCATCAACTCTACCCGGCTCGGGCGCAATCCGCGTACCGAAAACTCCGCGATGACGAATAATGCGGTAGCCGCAATGAGAAGCCAAATGACCAGCAGCTCCAATAGAAAATTTCTATCCAGATTCATCAAGTTAGGCTCCTTTGCATGCAAATTCAACACCTCGATGGTAAAATCGTTAAAGTAAATGTATTCGTAGTGTAACCCGTAAGGAGAGAATGATGACGATTAAGTTGCCTATGCCTATAGATGAAGTGATTCCATCCTTAAAAATGAGTCTTAGGACTGCCGGTGCAGCGATATTGCTGGCCGAGCCTGGCGCAGGCAAAACGACGCGCACGCCGCTCGAGCTGCTGGAAGAGCCGTGGATGGATGGCCAAAATATGATTCTGCTGGAGCCAAGGCGGCTCGCCGCTCGGTCTGCGGCCATATTCATGGCCAAGCAACTGGGAGAACCCGTGGGGGAAACGGTAGGGTATCGAATGCGAACCGAAACCTGTGTGTCCCGAAAAACACGGATTACAGTTGTAACGGAAGGGGTATTAACTCGAATGCTGCAGCACGATCCGGCACTGCTCGGCATTGGGCTAGTCATTTTTGATGAATTTCACGAGCGAAGCCTGCATGCTGATCTCGGTTTGGCATTAGCGTGGCAAAGCCGACAACTGCTTAGGGAAGATCTGCGGTTGTTAATTATGTCGGCGACCCTGGATCCTTCGCCAATCGCTGAGCTGCTTGGGAATGCTCCGGTTATAGAAAGCCGCGGACGCGTCTACCCGGTAGAGACGACTTACCTTTCTCGGGCGCCGCAGGAGCCGCTTGAAAAAGCAGTTGAACGAGCGGTACGCGCGGCCCTTGCGGCGCATACCGGGAGTCTGCTCGTTTTTCTTCCGGGGGCCCGCGAAATTCGGCGAGTTGCAGCGTTACTTGCCGGGGTGCTACCGGGTGAGGTATTGCTAACGCCGCTGTATGGTGCGCTGCCGTTGGAAGAGCAACGCAAGGCGATCGAGGCGGTACCGGCAGGAAAGCGCAAAGTCGTGCTGGCGACGTCGATTGCGGAGTCGAGCTTGACGGTCGATGGCGTGACGGTCGTCATCGACAGCGGGCTGCGGCGAACAGTGCTGTTCTCGCCGCGCACCGGAATGAGCCGCCTCGTGACAACGCGGGCGGCTCGCGACTCCGCCGACCAGCGGCGGGGGCGGGCCGGGCGTACGGCGCCCGGCGTCTGCTACCGCCTCTGGAGCGAGGCGGAGGACCGGGCGCTGGCGCCGCG
>NZ_JBHTLM010000009.1:0-209773 GCF_042678945.1 Paenibacillus puldeungensis
CGCCGACGGCGGGACCGGCGCCTGGAGCGAAGCCGCAGTGGACGAAGTGCTGCGGCTGCTGGCGGCGCGCGGCGTGCTCGCCGTCGGCCCGGGGCTGGGCCGCTTCCCGGGCGAGGCCGGCTTCATGCGCGCCTTGTGGGAGGGCGCCCGGCATCCCCTGGTCGTGGATGCCGACGCCCTAAACATCCTCGCCGCGCATGATGGACTCGCGGCGTGGTCTCACCGGGATGCGCCGACGATTTTGACGCCGCATCCCGGTGAAATGGCTCGGCTGGCCGGCCTGTCCACAGCCGAGGTGCAACGGGACCGCATCGGCCTGGCGCGCCGCTTTGCAACCCAGCACGGCGTAACGCTCGTGCTGAAGGGAGCGCGCACCGTAGTGGCGGCCCCGGACGGCCGCGTGTTCGTCAACGTCACCGGGCACCCCGGCATGGCTACCGGGGGAGCGGGCGACGTGTTGACGGGCCTCATCGCCGGGCTGCTCGCCCAGGGCTTGGACGCCGTGCAAGCGGCAGCGCTCGGCGTCTACCTCCACGGCGCCGCTGGGGAGCACGCCATCGCCCGGCGTGGGAACCCGGCCTCCTTGCTCGCAAGCGATATCATTGAGGCGCTGTGAGGCGAGACAAGCGACGGTGCTTTGGTTCTACTAACCTCCAAGTAAAAAAGTCGATTCTCCTGTTAAGGGGTGTCGGCTTTTTTTTCAACTGTTCAGTGCCCTTTGCCGGCCGTGACTGGTAATGGGACTGGTATTTGGGCCTTTGAAACTTGGAGGGGGAAACGTTTTGCTATTCCCGCAAGCGAGTCCAACTAAATAAGGGTAAAAAAGGGCCTTAATGCGGCTCAATAGGGGAATTTCATAAAAATAGGGGATTTTAATGGCCTTAATTCCGATGGATGTGGGTAAAAAGACGATTTTTGAGGGAGAGAACAGAGAATAAGTACACAAAATGCCCTTATTTTTTGAGAAATAGGCAAATCTGTTTAAATAGGGCCATAATTTTCCCCTATTTGTCCTGCCATCCCCGAATCTTCCTTTATCAGGGCCAAAGTCGGGGTAAACATGGGGCAAATCCGGGCCATGCTACCTCCAAACCGGCAATTACGGCTCAATCCGGCTCATGCTAACTCCAATCGGACCCAATTGCGTCTTAATCCGTCCCATGTCACTCCAATCCAACTCAATTCCGATTCTTGTCAGCTCACTTCTACTCACCCCAACTCAATTCCACCTCAACTCAGCACATGGCAACTTTTCACCAGGTACGTCCGACACAGCCTGCCCGGGTCTGCCCAGTTCGACCAAGGCCTCCAAAAATCCACACACAGCTAAGCCGTAACCATCTCGCCACCGTTTACATGAACCGTCTCGCCGGTCGTAAAGGAGGAATCGCTGCTCGCGAGGTATACGTAAGCCGATGCCAGTTCATAAGGCTGTGCGGCACGTCCAATCGGAGCGTCGGTTCCAAAGGTAGTGACCTGCTCAGCTGATAAGCTGGCTGGAATTAAAGGAGTCCAAACGGAGCCGGGAGCCACGGCGTTCACTCGGATTCCCCGATCCATCAGCGAGATCGCCAAAGAGCGGGTGAGTGAAACGACTGCCCGTGCCTCGTTTCTAAGGCGTCCGAAGTTTCCCGCAAATAGGGGATAACGACATCGGCCCCGGCCGAATGTGCTACATTGGCATGAAATGCGAACGAGCCGCGAATTGACTTTTATTTAAAATGTTGATAGCATTTTTTTGAAAGTTTAGTGAAATCATCGGAATTTATTATAGATGAAGGAGAGTCATAATCATGGCAAAGGTTGCTATTATTAATGGAAGTCCGACTCCGGGATCCCGGCTGGCGGGCGTTATTTCTTTGACGGAGGAATTGCTTGTGCAGGAAGGTATGGAAGTGCGGCGATTGAATGTGGCTGACCTGCCGGCTGAGGATCTGATCCGCGCCAAATTCGAAAGCGAAGCGATCGTCAAGGCTAATGCGCTAGTGGCGGAAGCGGATGCCGTGATCATAGCGAGTCCTGTCTACCAGGCTTCCTATACAGGGGTACTCAAGACGTTCCTTGACCTGATCCCGCAAAAAGGGCTGGCCGGCAAAGTGGTATTACCGCTCTTCATTGGTGGAAGCCTCGCTCACCTGCTGTCGATGGACTATGCGCTGAAGCCGGTGCTGTCGGCCTTGGGAGCACGCTATATTTTGAGCGGCGTGTATACGGTCGATTCCCAGGTCGCCCGAAAAGAGGAAGGCGGCTTCGACCTTGCGGATGAGCTCGTTGCTCGATTGAAGGACAACGTGAAGGAGCTGATTCAAGAAACGAACCTGCGCCATCGGTAGGCGCGACGTTTATCGGTAGCCTTCTGAGCATACAACCGGTTGGAATCGCGGTTTCGGGAGAGTACAATAGGATAAACTACTACAGGATGATTTCGAGGAGGATACATATGCAAAAGTTAGTCTTTTTTGTAGGGGTAGCAGGGACTGGCAAAACGACGGTGGCCCGGGAACTGGCAAAGCGCATGCAAGCGGCTTTTTTGGACCGGGATACGGTGGGTGGACGCTTTGTGGAAAAAATGCTGGAGATGAACGGCCTCGACGTGAACGACCGCGACTCCGAATTTTATAAAAAACACCTTCGCAACCTGGAGTACGACACCACGAAGGACATTTGCATTGAAAACCTTGCCGCAGGCCAAAACGTGTTTATGATCTCTCCCTTTACGGCGGAGCTGAAAAATAAAGCCTGGATCGAAGAGGTTCTTGCGGCGGCTCATTTGTCCAAAAAAGAAGTGGATGTCAAGGTTGTGGCTGTCACCTTAAAGGACATGGATACGCAGAAGGAAAGAATCATTGATCGACAAACAGAACGTGATACATGGAAACTGGAGCACTGGGACGACTTCAAGCACCGCGTCCAATTCGTCCCGGAGATTAACTGGGACATTCCGGCCTCGTCGATTCTCGTGTTTGACAATAGCGGTGATTTGACGGAAGAAAAGGTTGACAGTGTGTACCGCTTTGTTCAGGGAGCGGAAGGCTGACCCCAGATCGATCTGATCATAAAGCAAGTAACAAACACAAGCCCCAAGGAAATGGTGCAAGAAACCATAGCCTTTGGGGCTTTTTCTTGACAATGTGGTCGAAGAGCGTAATATATATCGTATAACGATTATATCGTGTAACGATATAAATAGCGAAGGAGTTAATATGAGAAAGGAAGAGAAAATACAAAAGATCATTGATTTGAAGGATGGGATCGACGAATTGATTCACACAAGGTATCATGAGCTCGCTCAAAAGTATGATCTCAGTTTGGAACAGTACCATCTGTTAATTGAATTGGACGAGCTGATGCTTGATGTAAATGATGAAATTCAAGCACCTACGATTGGCCAAATCGCAAAAAATATTAATAACTCACAGAACACGGTTTCTGAAAGAGTAACCAGACTTGAGAACAAAGGACTTGTCAGCAGAATCAAGGACAGTAGCGACCGGAGAATCAGCAGAGTTGTTTTAACCGATGAAGGAAGGTTATTGATTAATCAGATTGATATGCAGGCTAGCAGTAAATTTTTATTTCATTCTTTATCCAAAATGAAAGATGAGGACGTCGATCAATTATTTCATGGTTTAGGAGAGTTGCATAAACAAATGGCTTTAATGAATGAGGAGTGATACAAGTATGACGGATTTAAGCGATATTAATACATACATTAATCAGCTTTATGAACAAGAAACGAGATTAACCAAGGAGAAATTCACTCATACAACCCAATTGGAGGATTTTAGTCCAGTCGTTGACGATGATGTGGCAAGATATTTGAAACTCCTTATCCGTATGATCCGGCCTGGGAAAATTTTGGAGGTCGGTACGTGTATAGGTTACTCTACGACATCTATGGCTCAGGTGGTTAAGGAATATGGCGGAAGAATCACTACAATTGAATACGATGACAAGATTGCAAAACAGGCAGCATTGAACTTTGATTATGCCGGAGTTTCCGATGCTATCGAATTAAAAATAGGGGATGCCATGCAAATCTTACCTTCGCTGAACGATAAGGAGTTCGATTTTATTTTTCTGGATGTAGACAAGAGACTATATCCGGTCTTGTTCAATGATTGCTTAAGAATTCTAAAGTCAGGCGGATTGCTGGTTGCCGAGGATACATTGTTTCCCGTACTAGAACTGGATGCCAAATGGCACGATTTAATTGAACCCATCGAGCAATTTAATCAACAGGTCATCCATTGCCCGGAACTTGAGAGTACGCTTTTACCAATTGGGGATGGGGTGATCGTGGCGAGAAAAGCATGATTTGTACAGATGCCGTGACTTTAATTAAAATATATCTCCACGGAGCGTAAAAAACGGTCTTTAATGAAATTTCTTAGCTCACCGGGTTCGAGAATCTCTGCGTCCCAAAGGATGTGCATGACTTCAGTGCAAGCTAATTCGAAACCGTGCATATTCACCTTTACTTTGATATCGTCGCCTTGATCCAGTTTCTCCAGAACATCGAACCTTTTTAAAAGAGCTTCTTTACCTTTGCTAATTTTCATCAGAACCGGGTACATCTCGGTTTCTTTTTTTGTCTTTATAAACTGATCTACACTATGAATCCAGTATTCCTCAAGGTTAAATTCCGGGGGAATGGCGAAGGATTTGTCCGATAACTCCACACTTGCAATCCGTTCGCATTTATAAGTTTTTAATTTTTCACTCTGTTCACTCCAAGCGACTAGATACCACTGCATATCTTTCAGTACGAGTCCGTAGGGAAGTACGTTTTCTTTGGAGGAAGCTTCATGGCTGTTGACCTTGCGATACGAAATTTGTATCCTCCGCAATTGCCAGAGCGATTTTCTGAGCTGCTCCAAGCATTTGGGAGTCGGTCGTTCACCCCACCACGGCGTTTCATCGAAAAGGAACCGTTCCCGTGCCACCTTAAAATCATGCTGATATTCCTTAGGGAGCGTATTTTCCAGCTTAAGCAAGGTTTGTTTTAGCTGCTGGCTCGTATCGGCTGAGCCGGAGTACATCCCGATTCCGCTTAAGTACAGGTTTACGGCATCCTCGCTTTGAAGGTTGTACAAATGCGCAGAATATCCCTCCATCAAGCGGATTCCGCCGTTCGGTCCGGTTGTCGTCGTGATCGGAACGCCCGCTTCGCACAGGGTATCGATATCCCGAAATATCGTCCGCGGCGACGTTTCCAATGCCTCCGCCAGCTCTTTGGCCTTCACTTGTCCTCTCGATTCAATGAGCAGCAAAATGGCAATTAGCCGGTGCAATCGCATGTCTTATTCTCCCCCGTTCAAACTCGCTGCTCGAGTCGTTTATTCAACGGAATTCTACATTTATGACAATAAGTTGTCAACAATTTTTTCGTATGATAGGGGTATTCCAAGGATATCGAAAGGGGTAGGGGAAAAGATGAAAGTGGGTATTTTGGGAACAGGGTTTGGAGCATATCATGCGAGTATATACAAAAAATTGCCGTCCGTGGAGTCAATAACGATCTTCGGGAGAAATGAACAAAAGCTCTTTGGCCTAAGGGGTGAACTGGGCGTCAACACGACCACGGAGATCGACGATATTTTGAACGATCCGGACATTGGACTGGTTGATGTATGCTTACCTAATCGCTTACACTGTGAGTATATTCAAAAAGCGTTGGCCAAGGGAAAGCATGTTTTTTGCGAAACGAAAGTGTGCGAGACTATGGATGAAGCAGCGGCGATTCGGAAAGCAGAGCTCGAATCTGGTAAACGGGTATTTGTTGATTTGTTTATCAAATTTGATCCTGCTTACCGGCTGATCTATGATGCCATACAGCAAAATTTATACGGTGAGCTTAAGGCGATTCATCTAAAAAGAAACACGGCAGCTGTCTGGGGCAAATTGGGGTTCGACACGATTGTAACCAACCTGATGATCCATGAACTGGACTTTATTACTTGGATCTTGGGCATGCCTCGTGAGGTTGCTGCGGCAGGAAGCTCCAGCAATGACAGGGAGGCCTGTGTCAGCGCCTTGTTGACATATGATGGGGTAATGGTGGAGTTGGCGGGATCTTCGATGTTGCCTAAGTCTTATCCGTTTACGGTGGGGTATGAGGCTATTTTTGAGCATGGAGCACTGCACTTTTATGAGCAGTCTTCTAACGAAGGAACCCAGCAACAGCTTATCGAGTATACACCGGGAGGAAAAAGTACGATTGACCTGCCCTCCGTTAATCCTTACGAGGAGTCCATCAAGCATGTGCTCGATTGCTGCGTTCATGGATCGGAGTCGATGTTAAGTATGGATAAGGCGTCAGCATCCTTGCAGCTTGCCCTTGATATAAAGAAGCTTTTACCCGGTTAATGGAGGAGGAACGTAGTCTACTATGGAAATGACGGCTTATTTGCGCAGTATTGCTCTATTGCGTGAAGAGGTGCCTTCCTTTAAAAAATATCCTTTTCACCTGCCAGCCATCTCTTCGCTTGATCAGCTTAAATTTCACCCGAAAGTAACCTATATCGTGGGCGAAAACGGGATGGGAAAGTCCACCCTGCTTGAAGCGGTTGCGGTCGCTCTAGGCTTTAACGCGGAAGGGGGCACGCTGAACTTTACTTTTTCTACCGCAGAGACCCACTCCGAGCTGTACCATTATTTGCGGATGGTTCGCGGTGTGACCAGACCGAGGGATGGGTTCTTTTTTCGGGCGGAGAGCTATTACAACCTGGCGACGGAAATTGATGCGCTTGATCGGGAAATGAGCTTCGGCCCTCCGATTATAGAATCGTATGGTGGAAGATCGCTGCATATGATGTCGCATGGGGAATCGTTTTTTGCCGCCTTCATGAACCGGTTCGGCGGGCGGGGGTTATACATTATGGACGAGCCGGAGGCGGCGTTGTCCCCGTATCGCCAAATGGCGATGCTGTCACGAATCCACGATCTGGTGGAGAAGCACTCTCAGTTTATTATTTCTACCCATTCGCCGATTCTCATGGCCTATCCGGACAGCCTGATCTACCAGCTCACGGCGGAAGGCATTCGGCAGGTTTCGCTGGAAGAAACGGATCACTTCATTATCATGAAGGAGTTCGTGAACAACCGGGAGCGCATGCTGAAGGAGCTGCTTGCCAGGGAAGAGGACTAGTTGAAATAAGCTTGCTTGGGCTCGTATTAAACGAGCTTGAAGTGAGCTTTTTTGCTTGATTTGGGACTTTTGTAAACGCGTCTCGTCCATCAGTATTTTAATACAAATATATGTGGGGGAACCAAATATGTACAAAGAACTAGACCACCTTTTATCCGCTGATACAACGATAGATTCTTGGTACGATGATGGCTGTGTCATAGCAAGCGAAATGCTTGCAGAGTTTAGCCCGAGTGATTGGGGTGAATTATCTAATAAAGTGCTTAATAAACCAATAGAATGGCAAAGAAAAATAGCATATTGCTTGGATAATAAGTGTAGTGTACATGATTTTAACATTCTAATCTCTTTGCTCAATACAAATGATGAGGAGTTATTCGAGATATGCATTGACACACTAAGAAGTTATTCAAGTCTAGAAAGTAAAAAAATGATATTGGATAACCCCCAGATTCTACAACGTGTAAATGACTTATTGCCTACCGCTAGCATACCAGTAAGGAAAATGCTCGAAGATTTCCTTACAAAAATCCATTCGTAGAATTCCCTGACTATAGTTTCAGTGCAATCTCTGGAGGTAAATAATTATGTCAATTAGCGCATTGAGTCACTTGGGCTGCAGTGGATAGATCTCTTTCCGACTGGCGGCTAAAATTCAATTGGAGAAGAAAAAGAGAAAATAATTGAAAGGATAGAAGGGATTCAAGACAAATTACCATTAGCATTTCAACGTAAGGATGCAGTCGTTTTTATAGGGTAGTCGAAGGTATTACTACCTAATATCGTTTTTCTGTTAAAAAAAGGCTTATTATGGTTAGATACCACCATAATAAGCCTTTTTTACGCAACTTAAAGAATAGATACCCAATGGTGCTGTTATCTGCACGGCCGTCCATCACTTAGTCAGGGCTCCTTGTCCTCTCCCAGCGCTTCCTTCATCCGCTTTAGCTTCCGGTAAATCGCCGAGCGGTCGATGCCTAGCTGCTTGGCGGCTTCCGAGCCGTTGCCCCCGCAGGACTTTAAGACCTGCTGAATATATCGTCCTTCGACAAGTGCGGTAAAGTCCTTCAAATCACTGAGCTTGTCCTGGTTTTTCTCGATAAAATGATCGAGGGAGAACCAGTCGGCCACGCTTTCTTCCAGAGCCGGGGATGGGGGGGCGGATGAGTCGGTGATGACGAGCCGCTCCACGTAGTTTTTCAGCTCCCGCACGTTCCCGTGCCAAGGCTGGTCCAGCATCTTTTGAAAATCATCCGCGTTCAGCGTATATTTTTTGCGATAAATTTGGTTGAAGTGCGCAATGAAGCTGGAGATTAAACCGACCAGGTCCGATTTACGGTTGCGCAGTGGCGGGATATGAATCGGAATGACGTTGATCCGGTAATATAGATCCTCGCGGAACAGCCCTTTTTTCACCAGGTTCCACAAATCACGGTTAGTGGCGCAAATGATCCGGCAGTTGACCGGGATTTGGCTGACACCGCCGACTCTGCGAAATTCGTTGTGCTCCAGGACGCGCAGCAGTTTTGCTTGCATTTCGAGCGGCATTTCGGCAATCTCATCCAGAAAAAGAACGCCGCCACTGGCGATTTCGAACATGCCTTTCTTCTCTTCAGCGGCCCCGGAGAATGCGCCCTTCTCATAGCCAAACAGTTCGTATTCGAACAAGGCCGGGGGAATGGCGGCACAGTTGATCGAAATGAACGGTCCGTTCCACTTGTTGCTCTTTTGATGAATATATTTGGCAATCACTTCCTTACCTGTCCCGGATTCGCCGAGAATCAGCACCTTGCTGTCGTAGGAAGCGATTTGATTGCATACCTGAATAATTTGCTTCATCGCCAAACTTTCGGCGACAATGCCCGTTTCTCTTCCCGGCGGCTTCGGCTCGGACCGCTTTTTAGAGCGCGGAACGGGGGAGGAGGGAGGCACACTTGCTGGCGGCAGGTTGAACGGCCCGCCTTTGTACTCATGAGAGCTGGTGACGACGAGCTGCACCTCTCCATTCTTGTCCAAAATCGGAATTGCCGTTGAAAATACCGTAAATCCCTGGATCGTTTTGACGGGATGAGATACCTTTTGCTTGGACTCGATGGCTTGCATCGTGATGGAATGGCTGTAATATCCGGCTTTGACGAGGTCCTGGACATTATATTTAAGCAGCTCCTCCAGCGGCACCCCGATTGTCAGGGCGGTAAACTCGTTGGAGATTAGAATGTTTCCTTTGGCATCCGTAACAAATAACGTAGATGGCGATTCGCTGCTGATTTTCTCTGCTGGGGCCTTAGCGGCTTTTTTCCCGGAGCTTTTGGACATACTCGTCACCTCGCTTTTGTTTGTTAGGATCATCAATTTATTAGTATTATAGCGGAGAGCAAGCGTAAAGAGAAAGCCAAGCAACTCTCTAGGTGAGAAGATGCCTGGCTGTGGTTAAAATACTTATTCGACGATCGACAATTTACCCAGGTTTTCCATGACCTTTTGAGCCTCAGCAAACATGCCGGTAATCATTTCTTCTACGGTCGTAATTTCGTTGCACAGGCCGCAGATTTGCCCGGCCATGACAGAACCGCGATCGGTATCCCCTTCAAAAACGGCTCTGCGCAGCGACCCGAGGCTGATTTTCTCCAATTCCTCGCGGGAAGCGTGTTCGTTCTCCAGCTTGAGATATTCGGCGATCATGCTGTTCTTGATGCTTCTCACAGGCCCACCGATGCTGCGGCCGGTCACCGTTGTGCTGGTGTCATCGGCTTGAATGACCGCCTGCTTGAAGTTTTCGTGAGTCGGGCACTCCACGGTAGCCAGGAAGCGAGTTCCGACCTGTACGCCTTGAGCGCCGAGGGCAAACGCCGCTGCGATGCCGCGTCCGTCCGCGATACCGCCTGCACCAATCACCGGAATGGAAACGGCGCTGGCAACTTGGGGCAGCAGAGCCATCGTCGTCGTTTCGCCGACGTGACCGCCGGCTTCTGTACCTTCCGCTACGACGGCATCGGCGCCGAGCGCTTCCATTTTCTTCGCAATCTTCACGGAAGGGATCACCGGAATGACCTTGATTCCGTTCTCCTTAAAAGTTTGCATGTAAGGGGCAGGCGTTCCTGCACCGGTCGTAACGATTTTAACGCCTTCTTCCACAATCACTTGAACCAGTTCCGGAATGTTGTGCATCATCAGCATCAGGTTCACGGCAAATGGCTTATCCGTATTGGATCTCACTTTCCGGATTTCTTCCCGAAGCCGGTCCGCGCTCATCCCACCGGAGCCGATAATGCCGAGGCCGCCTGCATTGGAAACGGCGCTTACGAGCGGATCAAGGGCGATTTGCGCCATGGCGCCTTGGAAAATCGGATATTTGATGCCCAGTAGTTTTGTAATCGACATATAGTTGTCCTCCATTTACTAATTTTTTAATAACCTTAAAAGTTCACTAGATAAATTGCAGATTAAGCAGCTTTCGGTTTAACAGGCGTATCGTCCGTTTGCTGTCCTTTTTCCATCGCTTTGAACAGGAAAGTAAGCGCGAAACCGACCAGTGCGATCACTAATGCAATATAAAAAGCGTTCGTAAACTGCCCGTTGTTGGCAGCGGCCACTGAGTTGGCGATCCGCGGTCCGAAGAAGGCGGCGCCCGAATAGCCGATAAACGTTACGCCGTAGTTGACGCCGTAGTATTTCATGCCGAACTTCTCGCCGACGATGGAAGGGAAAATGCCCATCGTTCCGCCGAAGCAGAGGCCGATCCCTACGATGGCTACTGCAAACCCGGCCACCGAGGTGGATAAAGCGATCGTGAGCATCATGGCAGCAATGACGATATAAATCATCATCAGACATTTCAGACGTCCGATCCGGTCGGAGACAGCGCCCCAGAACACGCGACCCAAGCAGTTGCTCAAGGAGTACAAGCTAACGAACAAGGCAGCCGATGCCGCGGAAAGACCGAACATTTTCTGACCGATAACAGAGGCATTGGCAGTAACCATCATGCCCGACAGCGCACCGATCAGGAACAAGCAGGCGATGACATAGAACAGAGGTTTTTTGATCATTTGATGCCATGGGATATTGACTCCGCCCTTCTTGGACGCGGCGGCCGGTGGTGTCCAGCCCTGCGGAGCAAAACCAACCGGGCAAGGCTTCACCAAAGTACCAGCGCCCAGGATAATGACTAAGAAAGCAGCACCAAGCATCATCATGGCTGTTTGAACGCCGGAATTCGTAATCAAGGCGTTGGCGAGAGGAGCAATTACGATTGTGCCTCCGCCGTATCCCGCAGTTACAATACCTGCAGCAAGACCTCTTTTATCCGGGAAGAGCTTCACGGTATTGCCAATCGTCGACGAGTACACGATACCTTGACCGATCCCGGCAATGACGCCGTAAGTGATATAAAGCATCCAAGGTTCGGTGGCGAGACCGGATAAAATAAACCCAAGTCCGAACATCGCACCACCGAGGAAGATGGCAATTTTCGCGCCGCCTTTATCGACCAGCTTGCCGCCCAAAATCATCGGGATCGGGGAAATGGCTGCATTGATCGTGAAGGCCATCATAATTTCCGGCATAGAAGCATTAAACAATTTGCTTAAAGGAAGTGCAAAAATACTGAACGCATAGATGGAGCCGACACAGATGTTGATGAGGGTAGAAGCGATTAAAATTCTCCAGCGGCTTTGATCCAAGTTCATTTGAGGTTTCCTCCTAGTTATAAATAAGTCGAATATGAGCTATTTTGTGTGCTGAGCGATGATAGATTTCAGTTTGCCCCAGTTTTCTTGGAACATCGCAGAGTCCATTTCCTTCAGGTTTGGAGAGATCACCGGCTCAAACTCCATTTGATCCAAAATATGAGTTTGCAGATCCACGCCTGGTGCGATTTCTGTCAGTGTCATTTTGCCGTCGATTAGCTCGAATACCGCGCGTTCAGTGACGTAGATAACCGGTTGATTTACTTTTGAGGCGTAGGAGCCGCTAAACGTAACCTGCTGGACCTTCTTGATGAACTTCTTAGCTTTCCCTTCGGTAACGATATGCAGCTTGCCGTCCTCAACCTTGATTTCCAGACCGCCGGCCGTAAACGTTCCTGCGAACACGAGCTTCTTGGCTGCTTGAGAAATGTTGATGAAGCCGCCGCAGCCGGCTACACGGGTTCCGAATTTGCTGACATTGACATTGCCGAACTCGTCGGTTTGCGCAAGGCCCAGCACGGACAAATCAATGCCGCCACCATCGTAAAAATCGAACTGCGCATCGTGATCGACGATAGCTTCCGAGTTATAAGCATGGCCGAAGTCTTTCAGCCCGGCTGGTACGCCGCCGATAGAACCGGCTTCTGTCGTCAGGATCAGCTGATCACTGACGCCTTCTTCTGCAGCAATTGTACCTACGCAGACCGGAATTCCCACGCCGAGGTTCAAAATCGTGTTAGGCACTAGCTCGGCTGCAGAACGACGGGAAATGATTTTGCGCTCGTCCAGCGGAATCGATTCGATGGCGCCGAGCGGTACTTTGACATGGCCGGAGAAGGCCGGGTTGTAATACGTATTTTCCGTTTGGAAGTGATTTTCCGGCTTGGATACGACCAGATGGTCGATCAGGATTCCGGGAACTTTGATATCTTTAGGGTTCAGTGTACCGTTCTTAGCGATCGTTTCCACTTGGGCGATGACGATGCCGCCGGAGTTGCGCACCGCTTGTGCAATCGGAAGCACCTCCATATGGAGTCCTTCTTTTTCCAGTGTGAGGTTGCCGTTCTCGTCTGCGACAGTTCCGCGAATCAGGGCGACTTGGATCGGAAATGATTTATAAAACAGCCACTCCTCACCTTCGAGCTCGATCACTTTCACGAGTTCTTCCTTGGTTCGTGGGGACATTTTGCCTCCCTCTAATCGAGGGTCAACGAATGTTTCCATACCGACTTTTGTTATAACACCAGGGCGCTTGGCTGCGATTTCACGGAACAGCTGAGTAATGACGCCCTGCGGCAAATTGTAAGCTTCGCATTTATCCTCTTCGATTAACTTAGCCATTCCAGGGGAAGCGATCGCGATGCCGCCGATCCAGCGCTTTACTAGCCCTTCATGACCCAAGTGGCTCATCCCTTTATCGCGGCGGTTGCCTACTGCACTGGCATGCATTACTGTGAGGTTTTGAGGGTGCCCGGTTTGAAGGAACCGTTCCTCAATGGCAATCCCCATCTCCTCGGCCCAGCAGGACAACCCGAATCCGCTTGCTGCTACTGTGTCTCCATCCTTAATCAGCTCCGCAGCCTGTGCAGCCGTAATTACTTTTGACATGTGCGGTCACTCCTTATCATGTTTGTTAAAATAGTCATAAGTTTATTTGTGAAACTATTCACTAGTTAGTCATCACTTAGTTGTGAATAATTTCACTTGTATAGTATTACGAGCAGCAAAAGACCGTCAATTGCCCGAAAACAGGCGGTTTTTCAGCGCGATTTGTGTAGTAAAATTGCGACTCGATCAAAAACTGGGCATTTATTGCATAGGCAGAAGTGACCTTGAAATGTCTTTTAGGTTGTTTGAAAGGGATGTTCAGGAGAGGCAAAGCCGCCAAGATGGAGGGGGAATACAGTAGTCGCAAAAATGCAACACTTTACTGATAAGCCAGACTCTAAGTAAACGCTATCATTGGCAGGGGGTCAAGCGGTGGTGATTTGCTTTTAGCCGCTAACCCCGTGTTTTTAAGTCATATTAAGCCTGGAGCCATACAAAAAGGAGGGGAAAAGAATGTGAATAATTTATGACGGTGGCGCTTTTCGCATTTTTGCAACAGGTTCTGATGAAGAATGGGAGGCTTTAGAATTACGAAATTATCGTCATTTTGAAATCCTCCCCATATACAATAGCGTTCGTAAGCTCTTGGGCAGGATGGTTGTTTACTTATGACCGGCAAACACGCGATCCCGATATTCCTTGACTTCAGGAATGTCGGTTTGCTGTCCGTCCGCTTTTCGAAACACCTGCCATTTTGTTTTCTTCAGGACGTCAAGAAATCCCTGAACGACCTCGGCCGTTGTGGTGTCGGGATAGGCCTTGACCGTTTTTTCGTAGCTAGCTTTGGCTTCATCGGTCAGCTTGAAGGTATCAAAATCAAAGATTGGAGTATTGTCCAGCCCGTAGAGATAAGCACTTAAGTAGCTGGAATAATAAAGCTCTTTCGCACGGTTGGCTTCCGGCGTACCGGGATACGCTTTGAAAAACTTCTCAAAGGCAATCGTTCGCTTGGCGAGCTCATCCCAGCTGATAACGAGGCCGCCGTCGCTGGCCATCTTCTTATCTGACTCCAATGCTAGCAAACCGATATATTGCTGCATTTTTTCGCTTAGCGAGGCATTGTACTTTTTCAGAGCTCCATAATCCACGACCGGGAAAACCATCCCTTCGGCAGTTTCCAGCTTATAGCCGCCAGCCAGTACAGCTTTGATCTTCGTCTTGACGGCGTTATCCTGAATCTGCTCCAGGCCTTTCTCCGTAATCGGCCACTCCAGGGCAGACAGCGCCTTGGCTACCGTCTCCTCCGCAAACTGCTCCTGAACCTTCGGCAAATCCTCTTCGTAGAAGGTCAGCAGCTTTTGCATGAGTTGATCTGCATCCTCTTGCGGGAGGCTGGTTAAGTGCTGATCGAAAAAGGCGATCCACTCGCGAGTTTCCGCTTTTTTGGCGCGTAGGCTTTCGAATTCCTGCAGAACCTTGTTACGTGCGTTTGAACTTGCGTCCTTTTCCGGGGCGGCTTGGCTGTCGTCATTTGTCTCCGGTTTTGTTGAGTTCTGACCGGAAGAAGTTTGACCCGGAGAAGAAGTGGAGGGGGGTTGCTCTTTTTTAGTGCATCCCGTTAAAGAAGATACGATCAGCAGACCTGCGAGCATAAGCGTCAGCATCGTTTTGATGCCTGAATGTGGCATGAAAGACCACGTCCTTTCAAAGTGTTGGCGAGTTCCCTTTTTCTAAGACGGCAGGAGGGAAGGAAAGGTTACGTTTAGGAAAAAAAGGGCTGCTTCCGGTCAAAGATGACCTTGAAAGCAGCCTTTCCGGTGCGCTTGTGTCCTTACAACGCTTTTTTACAGATCGTCGAACCCGTTGTCGTCGCCGACCTTACCGTAATTGCGGGATTTGGCCTCGAAGAAGTCCGTTTTCGTCGCATTAAGCGCTTCGTCTGAAAACGGCTTGATCCATGGCATGCAGTTGATGTCTACACCTTGGTAAGCTTTGTCGAGTCCTATGAGCGTGAGGCGTTTGTTGGCAATGTACTTGATGTAGTCGGACAATTCGTCTAAATCAATGCCCCGTACATCCTTCAGCGTGTAGTGTGCCCAGTTCGTTTCCAGCTCCACGGCGCGGTCGATCGTCCGGTACGTATATTCGAGATTTTCCGGCGTGTTCAGCTCCGGATAATCGATCAGCAGCTGTTTATATACCTCGGCAAAGAAGTAGCAATGCTGATTTTCATCCCTTTGGATGTAGGAAATCATTTGGCTCGTGCCCATCATTTTCTGGTCGCGCGCCAGGTTATAGAAGAAGGCGAATGTGCTGTAGAAGAAAACACCTTCCAAAATCAGATCCGCCACCAGCGCTTCAAAGAACGATTGCGGCGTCGCCTCGTTGCGGAAGTTCTGATAAATGTCCGAAATGAATGTGTTGCGTTCCAGCAGCACCGGATCGTGCTTCCAGTATTCAAAAATCTCCTTCTGCTCCTGTTCCGATACGATGGAGGAGAGGACGTATGAGTACGACTGGTTGTGCACCACTTCCTGCTGTCCAATAATCGCCGAGATGGCCTCGAGCGAGGAATCAGTGAAGTAACGCTTTACGTCCCCGACGAACATCGTTTGCATGGAGTCGAGCACCGCCAGGAGCGAGATGTTGATTTTGAAAGTGCGCTGCTCTTCCGAATCAAGTAGCTGAAACTGCTGCGCGTCTTTGCTCATCGGGATCTCGTCCGCAATCCAGTGATTCAGCAGCAGAACCTTGTATAGTTTATACATATGAGGCATGCGGATGTCGTTCCAGTTCAATATCCCGGAGCATTCGCCGCCGATAATCCGCGTCGATTTGTTCGGCGCTTCGGTGTTGAAGATCGTTTGTAGTTGCATGGATTTCATCTCCTTGAGTTTGTGAAAATCGGCTTGTCGCGGTAATTGAGGTTGAACTCTAGTAGATAGTGCGAGTGGAGGCTGGCGGGTGAAATGTTCTTCCGATCGCTGTTGTTCCCGGATTTCTCTGATTGTATAAATTCAGAAGTAGTAGAAATCCGCGAACAAAGGCGAACGCTCCGCTTCTCCAGAGCCATTTCTCCCTCTAGCCTTTTCCGCACATTATGTAGTTCAACCTGTTCGCACTACCGTGAGCGCATCCCCGCAGGGGACAGCGCCACTGCGCACACAGCAGCAGTAACCCCCGCCGTAGTGGCAGTCAACGTCCCTGCACGACAGTAAGCGTATCCCCGCAGGGGACAGCGCCGCCCCGCAGGCAGCAGCAGTAACCCTCGCCGCAGAAGCAGTCACCGCCCCCGCAGGAGCGCTACATGTAGAGCGTGCCCGAAGGGCGACAAGCGGCTCTTGAGCACATAGCAGCCCGGGTGCGCCTAACGTTTCAGTCATGAGCAGCACGGTTTCCAGGTCACCCGGGTGCTCTAAAAGTAAGACGTACCCGAAGGGGGAAAAGCGTGCCACGCGCCGAAGCCTAGCGCATCCCCGCAGGGGACAGCGGCAGGAGCGCCTCTGTCGCTCCCACGTTCCCCCAGTTTGCGGGAGACCAGAGGGCAGCGGGCCCTCGGGCGCCCTCCCTTACGGTAAGGGAGGGGTGGGGAGGGTTGAGTCCCCTACGATGCACACGACTCGCACTCCTCAATCGTCAACGCCCGGCTGCGCACATAATACGTCGATTTGAGGCCAGCCTTCCAGGCGTGCAGGTGCAGCTCCAGAAACTCCGTCGCCCGGATATCCGGCCGCACGTACAGGTTGAAGCTTTGCGCCTGGTCCACGTGGCGCTGGCGGGCGCCAGCCGCTTTGATCGACCAGTGCTGGTCGATGAGGAACGCCGTCTTGTAATACCAGATCGTCTTTTCCGACAGGTCTGGCGCCGGATTGGCGATCTTGTAGGTTGTTTTTTCCTCGTACGACAGCAACTCGTACAGCGGATCGATGCTGGCGGTGGAGCCGGCGATGATCGAGGTCGATCCGTTCGGCGCGATCGCGAACATCCAGGCGTTGCGGACGCCGTTCTCGCGAACCAAAGCTTGCAGCTCACGCCACTGCTCGGTCGTCACGTATTTTCCTTCGCGCGTGCCGTCCGTATAGCCGCGTGAGGTGAAGTATTCGCCGCTTTCCCAATCGGAGCCAGCGAATTTCGGGTAGCGCCCTTTTTCCTTGGCGAGCTCCATGCTCGATCTGACCAGCAGGTAGTTGATTTTTTCATAGAGCGCGTCGTTATAGGCTACCGCTGCGTCGGATTCCCAGCGAATGCCTTCCAGAGCTAAAAGATGGTGCAGTCCGAAGGTGCCGAGCCCGATCGCGCGGTATTGGCTGTTCGTATATTGAGCCTGCAGCACTTCGATATTGTTAATGTCGATGACGTTGTCCAGCATCCGCGTTTGAATCGGAACGAGGCGCTCCAGCACGCCGGCCGGTACGGCCCGGGCCAGATGGATCGAGTTCAGGTTGCAGACGACGAAATCGCCAGGAATTTTGGAAATGACGATGCGGGTTTGCCCATCTTTTGTAACCAGTTCCTCTTGTTCAATGACCGTTGGCGATTGGTTTTGCATAATTTCCGTGCACAGGTTGGAGGAGTACACCATGCCGTGCGCCCGGTTCGGGTTGGCACGGTTGACGGTGTCCCGGTAGAACATGTAAGGCGTGCCGGTTTCCAGCTGCGATTTCATAATCCGCTTCATGATGTCGATCGCCGGCATCGTAATGCGCGACAAGGTCGGGTGGTTGACCGCCTCCATGTATTTCTCGCGGAAGGTCCCGCGGCCAAACTCTTCATCGTAAAAATCCTCCAGCCCCAGCGCCCGGCCGTTCTCATCCTTCCAGCCCATCGTTTTCTTCACTTCGTGCGGGCAGAACAGGTTCCATTCGCCGCGGGCCTCAACGGCCTCCATGAACAGGTCGGGGAGACTAACGCCGTGGAACACGTCGTGGGCACGCATCCGTTCGTCGCCGTTGTTCAGCTTCAGGTCGAGGAAGGCGAGAATATCTTTATGAAAAACGTCCAGGTACACGGCAATCGCGCCTTTGCGCGTGCCAAGCTGGTCGACACTGACGGCGGTGTTGTTCAGCTGGCGAATCCAGGGGATGACGCCGGAGCTGGTGTTTTTGTGGCCGCGAATGTCTGAGCCGCGAGCCCGGACTTTGCCGAGGTACACGCCGATGCCGCCACCCATTTTGCTGAGCCGAGCGATGTCGGTGTTCGAGTCGAAGATGCCTTCGAGCGAGTCGTCCACCGTATCGATGAAGCAGCTGGAGAGCTGGCCGGCCACCTTTTTACCGGCGTTGGACATCGTCGGCGTTGCGGCGGTCATGTACAGATTGCTCATCGCCCAATAGGCTTCTTTGACCAGCTCCAGGCGTTTTTCAGCCGGCTCCTTATGCATCAGGTACATCGCGATGATCATGTAGCGCTCCTGCGGCAGCTCCATCGTCCGACCGTCAAAGTCGGTAGCCAAATAACGCTCCGCGAGGGTCAGGAGACCGATATAGTCAAACAGCAAATCGCTGGAAGGATCGATCGTCTCCCCAAGCTCTTCGATTTGTTCCTTCGTGTAGGCCTCCATCAGTTCTTCGCGATAGACACCGATTTTGCACAGCTCGGCTACGAGGTGGTAAAACGAACCGTAAGGCTGCTCAGGATAGGCTTTATAACGGCGGTTGACCGCCGCTTTTTTGTACAGGGAGGTCAGCAGGGAACGGGCGGCAGCAAACTTCCAGTTCGGCTCCTCCTTGGTTACAAGCTCCAAAGCGGACATTGTAAATGCGTTACTGATTTCTTCGCCAGTCACCTCGTCCCGGCGCAGCTTGGCGTTAACCCCGCGCAGCAGGCGTTCCTTGTCCAGTGTATGTAATCCTTCCAAAATGCGATCGGCATATACGCCTAAACGCTCCGCATCAAAAGCAAGCTGGCGGTTGTTCGGTTTCGTCACAAGTGTTGGCATAAAATGAATCCTCGCTTTCCCGACATAAAGTAAGAAATAAAGAAAAACCTTAGTTTTTCTATTAATCTTTTAATTCTCAAATTGCAGATATACGGTGAAAAAAAGAGCGCAAAACCACTGCGCCTCATAAGAGCAATCAAGTGACCGTGACAAACATCACAGATTATCTATTATACTCGAAACTCTAAAACCTAGAAAGAGTAGAGCGGCTGCCATAGGGCGATTTCTTCGCCTGCCAGACTGCGCTGGATGTCGATTAGCCGCTGATTGCTGCTGCCCCGGTAGAGCAGGGAAGGGTCGCGCAGATCCTCTACGAAACGGCCGTCGACCAGCACCTCACAGCGCCGCAGCAGCTCATATTCGGTCGATTCCGGATTCTGGGTCAATTCCTCGTAAGTATAGCCGCTGTAAATCCAAATCGAGATCGGACCCGTCTCGGCGACAATCCGGTCGATCATCCCGGCGACCTCCTCGGCGGAGAAAAAGGGGTCTCCGCCGAGAATCGATATGCCGCTGAGCAGCGGATTGTTTTTAATGTCATGAATGATTTTCTGTTCCTGCTCTAGTGTGAACGGCTCCCCATAATCAAAGTTCCATGTGGCCGGACTGAAACAGCCTTTGCAGTAATGGCGGCATCCGCTGATGAAAATGGCGGCCCTGAGGCCTTCGCCTTCATTGATGGATTCCGGGTAATATCCGCAAATATTCATACGCCGTGCTTAACCCGGTCGCGTACTTCGGCCTGCTTCGCGGCGTTAAACCGTGTTTGGTAATCACCGGTCAAATAGCCGGTAACGCGGCGCAGGCGGCGGATATATATATCCTTTTCGCTTTTTCCGCAGGAAGGGCAGGTGGCCCCGATAATGCCTTCAAAGCCGCAGGCGGAGCAGCGATCGATCGGATGATTGATGCTGAAATAGCTCACATTCTGCTGAAGGGCGTATTGTACGATTTTCAGGAACGCAGCCGGATTGCTCCGAGCGTTGCCATTCAGCTCGATGTAAGAAATCGCTCCTGCGTTACAGAGCCCGTGAAATTTGGACTCCAGCTCGATTTTACGGGCAGCGCTGATATCGTAATACACCGGAATGTGGAAAGAGTTTGTATAATATTCGCGGTCCACAATACCTGGTACAAGGCCGTAAGTTGCCCGGTCACGTTTGGTGAACTTGCCGGACAAGCCTTCCGCTGGCGTAGCGAACAGCGTGATATTCAAATCATGGATGTCGCTTTGGCGGTCGCAGTAATCGCGCATGTAGGAGATAAGCTCGTAAGCTTTTTCGTATACAGCCTCATCTTCACCGTGATGCTTGCCGTACATCGCCTTCATGCACTCGGCCAGCCCGATGAAGCCAATGGACAGGCTGCCGTGTTTGAGCAAATCGCCGACAGTCTCGTCTGGTGCCAAATGCTCGCCGCCTTCCCATACACCTTCACGCATCATGAAGTCCGAAGCCTTCGCTTTTTGGGAAGCTTGAATTTTAAAGCGATGCAGAAGTCCCTCAAGCGCAATATCCATATAATGCGTCAGCTCCCGGTAGAAGCCGCGCTCGTCCGCTTCTTTCCGCCGCCCAAGGGCAATGCCGTGCTCCAAGCCTAGCTTGACGAGGTTTAATGTATTAAATGAAAGATTGCCTTTACCGGACAAATGGTTACGCCCGAAGCGGTCGGCCAATACGCGAGTCCGGCAACCCATCGTTGCAAACTCGGTATCCGGGTTGGTTGGGTCGTAGTACACCAGGTTTAGCGGTGCATCCAGGTTCGCGAAGTTAGGGTACATGCGCTTGGCTGAGCACTCGGCTGCTTTCAAAAAGAGAGTGTAATTGGGCTCACCCGGGTTTTGGTTAATGCCTTGTTTGCACTTGAAAATCTGAATCGGGAAAATCGGTGTTTCTCCGCTACCGAGCCCGCGCATCGTCGCGGTAAGCAGGGAGCTAATTACCATTTGGCCTTCAGGTGACGTACAGGTTCCGTAGTTGATGCTTGTAAACGGAATTTGTCCGCCGGCCCGGCTCGACATCGTATTCAGATTATGTACAAGGCTTTCGGCCGCTTGCAGCGTTTCGCTTTCAGTTTCCTTATACGCATATTTGAAAGTTTTCGGGAAACGGTCCCGTAGGTCGGTGCGGCTCATCGTAATATCGCCGTAATCAGCCTCCGTATCGCCTTCATCGAAATATTCCAGACCTTTACGGAAATATTTGCTGAACGATTTGGCTACATAAGGAGCAAGGTCGAAATCGAGTTTATTTGCGGAAACGCCGCCGTATTGGGAATTTTGCTGGGATTGAAAAATAATCGCCACGAGCGCCATTGCCGTCATGATGGAGGATGGTGGGCGCACGCTGCCGTTCCCGGTGTTGAAGCCTTGACGAAGCAGCTTCTCGAACGGGATAAATATACAGTTGGTTGCCCCGATTGCATAATGGTCAAGGTCGTGCACATACACGATGTTATCCTCGATCGCCTGCTCGACGTGCTGTGGCATCATGAAATGATGGGCATACCATTTGGCATATTCGCTGCCGAATTTGCTCATTTTTCCGGAGAAGCTTTCGCCGTTCAGATTCGCGTTCTCACGCAAAACCTCCAAATTGCGGCTTTCAATAATTTCTTCGCCCAAATGAACAACTTCATCCAGCATATGATCCCGAGCTGTATACGTTTGATTAAGCAATGCCATAACAAAGTTCCCCTCTCAACATACTGAGCTTTGACTACATACGACGACATACAAAGAGCATTTCCAACCCGATGAGGCAAGGTTAAAAATGCCCGGATGCGCTTCAATAAATAACGGTTCCACGTGGTCATACAGACCGCGGAATAGGTACAAGCAGCAAGCGGACACCATCCCTGTTTCCTCGCAAGGTTATCCGGTGTCTATAAACGGGCAGGTCTCCTGGCTTACGGAATTTTCGCTGGCGCCTTCCCGTAGGTCTAGGCACAACATACAGTGGCTTCATGTCAGCGAATCGTCTGGATTTAGAAATCCTGAGCGCTTCCGATTACAGTGGCGGGACCGCAGCGGAGTTGCACCGCACTTCCCTTTTAAGCTCCGGCGGCAGTTCCCGCCGGATCACCCGTTTACACTATATTTTGTTAAGATGTTCTAAGATTAACTCAATATATTGTGTTTGTAAACGGGGTATTTATCGGAATGAAGGTTTGAAATGGTGACCGAAACGGACGAGCGCAAGGGTGGTGCGGCATGCGGGGAAAGGGAGGAATTTGTGAACTTTTTTTGGGCATCTGTCTTAAAAAAATAGAGCAGCATTCAATAAATAGATAATCTCAACGGTAACGTAAGAGGTGGGACAAATGTTGTAGATTGTACAACAATCTAATCGGATTCTAGGCTTTTAGGCCGGATTGTTGTAGAAAGTACAACAATATTGTAGCAGTAGGCCCAATTAACCCAAAATTGCTGCACGAAATACATCAATCTGCGGTGCGCAAGCCGTTTCGCGTCTAAATTGTTGTATGAAATACAACAATCGGAGCGGGGTTATGGGCGTGCGGTAAAATGGGAGATGAGTGTAGAAGTCAAAGCCATCTCAAAGGACGCCGTCAGATGTTTAGCTTCGGTAACGAGGATAGTTTTGCATAAATAAGCATACTCAGAACCATTAGGAGAGAAAACCCTGTCTTTTCAGTCAAATAAGATCGTCTACATACGCCAAAATAAACAGCCGCCGGCTCTAAAGCCTGACGGCCGTCATCAAACTTTCTTACTTGACTTCGTTCAGATGCTCTTCGAGACGTTTCCAAGTTTCCGTGATGCCCTGCAGCATGCCCATATCCATGACGGTCTTGAGCGCCTCTGCGGATACATATTCAGCACGGCTGACCAACTTTGTCCTGCCACCTAGATCGATGAATTCTATCGTGATCTCGGTCGACGGCATAGACTCGTTCGTGTTGCCTTCGGCATCCGAAAAGTAATCGATTTGGCTGATCAATTCCGGCTCAACAATTTCCTTGTAAACACTTTTGCCCCAAGACTCCATGCCGTAAAAATCACCCTGGTTCTGATCAACGCACTTCATACAGTAGTGCCAAACGCCGCCCGGCCGGAAATCGACGCTGCAAACCGGAAGCTCCCAGCCTTTCGGTCCCCACCAATGCTTGAGATGCTCAGGCTCTTTAAACATTTTGAACACGAGGTCACGCGGTGCATCGAAAACGCGTTCCAGCATCAGTACCCGATCGTTCTCTACCCTCGAAACCATAGCGTTGTTTGACATCATAATTCCTCCATCTATTTAATTGATTTAAGTCTTCTCCTTGTTTTGCAGCTCACGCAAGTAGGCGTCCAGATTGTCGAATCTCTCTTCCGTTATGCCCCGGAAGGATTTCACCCATGAATCCAGCGCTTGGAAGGGCTCTGGCCGGAGCATGTAGATCCGGCGGTTGGCTTCCGCCTTCATTTCCAAAATTCCGTTGTTGGTAAGCACCTTCAAATGCTTTGAGGCTTGGGGCTGGCGGAGTCCTGCCCGATCGGCGATTTCTCCCACGGTTAAGGGGCCGCTGCGCAAGAGTTCGACGATATGCATACGATTAGTTTCAGCCAATGCGCTCAGCGTTGCTGTGTCCATACTCGGAACACTGTCTGACATGCTGTTGTTCACCTCATTAAGTGTTGGTCTTTAGGAACAATGCCATCCCCTTTCAACCTATTGTTAACTTTGTGATGGTTAAAATATACACTTTAGAGAATATTCCCGTCAAGGAATATTTCGTTTGAAGTAAGCTGAATAGGTGTTACTGCAAATATAAGAGAAGATGTGATACATCAGATTTGTAAAATACGCCTGCTAAAGTGGTAAAATAAATGGAGAGTGATTAACTTTGGACAAGGGGGACCACGGTATGGCTATTGCAGAAGTGACGATTATTCCGATCGGTACGGGGAGTACAAGTCTGAGTTCCTATGTAGCCGATTTGCAGCGGGTGCTGGGTAAGCAGGAGGGGATCACGTATACGCTGACCTCGATGAGCACAATTATTGAAGGTAACCTAGACAATGTATTTGCAGCTATTCGGGCGATTCACGAAGCACCTTTCCAAGCCGGGGCTGGTCGTGTATCAACGTCGATTAAAATCGATGACCGCCGGGATAAAGCAAGCTCATCCGAACAGAAGCTGCGTTCCGTACGCGAAAAATTATAGTTCTTGTGGGCAGGTAGGGAGAAAACACCCGACTTCCAGGAATTAGTTCTTGCATTATTTTTCAGAAGCGGTATAATAGTCTTTGTTTCACGCTAAAAAAGTTTTTCGCTGGTGTAGCTCAGCTGGTAGAGCAACGCATTCGTAATGCGTAGGTCGGGGGTTCGAATCCCTTCACCAGCATCCTAAACAATCTAAGCAGAACGCGGTCTTCGAGGTTTTCGGGGGCCGCGTTTTTTGTCTGCCGAAGCAAAACTTCTACCATTTTTCTACCCTTTGGCGCTATCTCGAAATCATAAGGGAAACTAAAGTGAGCATAAAACCCAGTATAAAACCGCAAAGGGCTCCATTGACGCGAATCCATTGCAAGTCTTTTCCAAGCTTTTCCTCAAGCATTATCACTAAAGACTCATCGTCCATTTGGTCCAGGTTATCCTTTACCAATTGACCTATAAGATGATGATTCGAAGCCGCCAGATTGATCAAATACTGCGTAAGACGGTCCTCCATGGACGCGAGAACCTCCGGCTTGCGACTCTTGATGAACCGGATTAAGGAACCGTATAGCGTAAAGATTTTGCGCCCCCCGGCTATGCGTTCTTCCTCCAGTCTCTCAAGCGCCGCCGCCCGTAAGTTTTCAATGCTTGAAGCCAGAAAATTCGTTCCATACTCTTCTTGTATTTGATTTATAGTCCAATTCCGGATAGTCTGCAGCTTATCTTCATCTTCAATGAGCCGAAGCAATGTGCTGCGCAGCTCCTGAATGAGCTTTTCGCGCAGAGGATTAGCCTCGTCCATAAGTTCTTTTGCCGCCGAAAGAGACAAATCCTGCAGAATTACACCTAGTTTATCTTCAGTCAAAAAGCCTGTTACAGCCTGAAGGAAAAATCCTTTGATTCCTTTGCTTTTCATTTCCGATAATTTCCGGTACGCCATGCTGCCGAGGAGTGCCCCTGTATTCTCCTGCTCCAGCCACTTGATTAGTCCCGTGGCCGCGAGGTCGATAACCTTGTAATCGTATCCGGAACGTACGGCTTGCAGATAGACATTTTTCGTTGCGGAGCTAATATCAACTTTACTAAGCCAGACGGATAATCCGTTTTGTAGATACGGAACGCATTTCTCTGCCGGCAGCTGCCGCAGCAGCGTTTCGCAGAAATTCAGTATGCCCAATCTGGTTTTCTTCCTGCTCAGTAATTTGGCTAGCATGAAGAATGACGTTTCCAAAACGTGAACGGACCGAAGCTTGGCTTCAATGCTTTGCTTATTTAAAAGCTCATTCTCAACGGCGGAAATCAACGAACGTGTAATTTTGTTTTTATTTTTTAGTAATAACGAAGTATGGGGGATAGGGATACCTAGTGGATGGCGAAATAATGCAGTAACCGCAAACCAATCGGCCATGCCCCCTACCAGACCTGCCTCAAAGCTCCCCTTCAACAATAGAATAAAAGTAGATTGGGGTAATAATAATGTGCCTATAAAGCCGCAAAACATAATGAATAGCGAGATGCTTGCCAAATATTTGGTGTTCATCTTTATGACCTCTTTCCGTCCCCTGTAGCTCGATTCTTATATTGTCTCCTTTAAGATTAATTGATAGACGATGGATTCGGCAAATTACGGTCGACCATGACGGAAAAAAGGCCGAGTCGGAATTGAGCTGATTTTTAACCATTCCGCTTTCCTCCCCAACCTTCCACCCATTTAAGGTCAATATGGTGAGCTGCCGCAGCTTTTTCAATGCAACATTGGATTTCCGCTTCGTTTTCACAAACGGCAGAATGCTCAATCCATACGGTATATTTTGTTTTGTGAACAATGGATAAATGAACAGGAAATGATTTTTGAAATTTTAAGACGTACCAGCCTGAAGACATATTCCTCCATGGTTTTTTAAAAGCGGATAGAAGCGGAAGCTGTCGGTGTTCGGACCAATCTTGTTCCTGCTGTTGTTTTCTGATTTTTTGATAGATCTCATGCACGATCTCCATATCCATGCATGCTTGGCAGGATGCCTGAGCACCGAATTGGCGAAGGATCTCGATTTTGCTTTCACCAAAACCATAGCCGACGACCAATCTTTGGCCGTGTTCCTCATACCAAAGCGCTCCGAAACGCAGATAACGCAAACTAACCGGGTCCAGCAGATCCCGATGTGTCCCCAAATAATAAGCCCTCATGTTTATTGGTCCTCCGTCGGCTTAGAACGTAATAAAGTTCTTTTGGCCGTATGATTACAGAAAAAAACCACAGACAGAGAACAAACCTCTGCTGCGGTCTGCGAGGACAGGCAAAAAAGCCTGGCGCAAAAGCATGGCAAAATAAAGGTTCTCTCTGCTACGCTTACGAGGTTAGCTGCCGGATTCGGGCGGTGAGAGTCGCCCTACCTTATGAGACGGAAAGTCGTCTCTTTTCGGATTCACCCCAAATGGACCGTACCTTGCGATCCGATGGTTCCCCCGCTTCCCGTATAACGGGAATTCAGCGTTCGTTTAAACCGAATCATACTACTTCTCAAATCCTTTTGTAAAAGCGCCGAAAGATGCCTGAAGATAAAGAAAAAGGAAATTCAAGCTTCAGTACAAATGAAATGAGAAAAAAATACATTTATGAACATTTCTCGTGCATCTTACTCACGATAGCTAAGATTTCAGCTCTATTCCTGAGGAAGAAGACGATATCCGATTCCGGGCTCCGTAACGATTAATTTGGGCTGCGTCGAGTCCTTTTCCAGTTTCTTACGCAGGTGTCCGATGTATACCCTCAGGTAGTGGCTTTCGGACTCATCATAATGGCTGCCCCAAACCTGCTGAAGCAATTGCCGCTGCGTTACGATCTTTCCGGCGTTGGAGGCTAGAACCTTCAGAAGGTCATATTCTGTCGGAGTCAGCTTAATGCGTTCTCCATTCAATTCTACAATTCGCTGCGCCAAATCGATGGTTAGTTCGCCAAGCTGAAGGATAGGTTCGTTTGCCGATTTAGCTGCATGACGCAGGGCCACACGAATTCTGGCAACCAGTTCACCCATGCTGAATGGCTTGGTCACATAATCGTCGGCGCCGTTGTCCAATGCCACGATCTTGTCTTCCTCTCTGTCTTTGGCCGTCAGTACAATGATCGGCACGTTTGACCAGTCCCGTATGCGGGCTAACACCTCCATACCGGGCATGTCCGGCAGTCCGAGATCAAGCACGATCAGATCCGGATGAGCCAAAGAGGCTTGCAGCACACCTTCCTCTCCTGTAGACGCTTCGTGAATTGAATATTGATGCGCCTGTAAGGTCACTTTCAGAAGTTTACGAATTTGAGGTTCGTCATCGACAATTAATATACGAGATCCATGATTATTTATGGTCATCATTCTCCGCCCCTTTTCCTTGCGGTTCAGAATATATTCCATACTGCTTGCTTAAGGGCAGCGTTATCGTAATTACGATCCCTTGCGGTTCATTCGGCTTTGCTGTAATAGTTCCATTGTGCAGCTCCACGATTCCCTTACAAATGGCGAGTCCCAATCCTGTACCGGTTATTTTCTTGTTTGCGTTTGCTCGATAAAATTTTTCAAATATCTTCGTATATTCATCATTCTTGAGTCCGATTCCTTGATCAGAGATGGAAATAACAAGGTTGTCTTCTACAGACGACACAGCAATGCCGATTTCGCTGTAATCCGGGCTATATTTAATCGCATTGCTGACCACATTGACCAGCATTTGCTCGAGCAATACTTCATCTCCCGATACGATAGGGGCCGATTCAGGAAGGTTTACCGACAATTTTCGATGCTGTTGAAAATCCTTAACCTGAGCCAATGTGACACCGATCAAATCTTCTACATCACACCAGTTTGTTCTAAGCCGAAGCATCCCGCTTTCCAATTGCACCATGCTGAGCAGATTTACCACCAGTCGATTCATACGGAGGGCGCCGTCCCGAATATTCAGGAGCAACTCCATGCGATCTTCCGGAGAAAAAAGGGAGTCGCCTTCGATCAGACCGGTTGCCGAACCGATAATGGCTGCTAACGGGGTGCGCAGCTCATGAGACACCGAATCTAGAATGGCCGTGCGAATCCGTTCCGATTCAGCCGTCAAATGCGCAATTTTGGCTTCCTCCGCCAGTTTCACGCGAGCTATAGCGCTGGCGGTCAAACCGCCAAGGGCTTGCAGCATACGCTGTTGTTCGGTTGTGAAACCGATTCTCCGCTCTTTCAAATTGAGCGCCAGTACCCCATGCACATGGTCTTCGGTTCGCAGCGGCATGTAGTGTCCCGAAGAGTCTCTCAGGGTATGGGTTCCGTATCCAACTGCTTCGCCATGATCGAACGCCAGCTTCGCAATCACTTTTTCCGTTTCACCCTGTCCCCAATCACTATGAACGTCGGAACGGTGGGTTAGCACCAGATTGTTCTGTTCATCCGGCAAATAAATTGCGTTCTCCGAACCTATGGTTTGTGAAACTTGCCGGGAGACATTGTCTAACAAGGAGTGAATGTCTGTAATATTGCTCATCTGCTGGCTGAGCTCATAAAGTACGGCTGTGTGCGCCTCCCTCTGCTTGGAGTAGAGCAGTTGCCGTTTCAGCTTTACCGCCAGGCTGGCCGTTAACGTGGCGACTGCCAAATAAACGCCGAATGAAATTAAATAGCGCAAGTCCGTTATACCGAAACTCAGAAAGGGAGAAACGAAGAAGAAATCGAAAGCCAGAACCCCCAAAACGGCTGCGTACAAAGCAGGACGTAGTCCCCAAAAGGCGGCGCTTAGAAGTACAGGTAGCAAAAAAAGAAGCGCTACATTGACTAAATCAAAAGCAAGACCGAATGGATGCATTGCGACGGTCATGCAAGCGATGAGCAGTGTGATGCTTACATAAGGCATCCAGATCGTTTTCAGCTTGTGCATTTTGTGCATTTTTACCCCTTCCTGTCTGTCATGTATCCGTTCCTACTATAAGTTTAGGGTAATGTAAAAAAGAAATAAAATAAACCGGTTATAGGTGTAAAAATTCCATAAAAATGCGTGAAAAGTCCTATAATCATGAGTATTTGAGAGAAAATTGAAGATTCTCCGTTTTGATAACGCTAACTTAATCTTAATATTCCATATTTCAACGAATATTCGAACTGTGACGTTTTACAAAAAAAATTCCGAAGAGTAAGATACGGTCCATGAGTTGAATTGCTATTCGATTCTGAATTGGGGTGCCGATCAAAAACGGGGGAGTAAACGGACTGAAAGCTTGTGTGTGAGAGCAAGTTGATCAGAACTGTTTGGGACGGATTTCTTCGCTCATGAATCATTTAAACCGAAGATAGGGCGTCTCTCACCGCCCGAAGCCGTCAGCTAACCCGCAGGCGAAACGAAGCATGTTTTTTTGAGGGAGAGGATGAATCAACCGCTTGTAATTGATTTTTATAAATAATGATTTATAAACGCTGAGTCCTTGATGTTAAGGAACGGGGGAACCAATGGAAGCCGCAATCGGCTTCATGGGGTGAATCACCAGGCACTTTCGGTGCAGGGTGTAGGGCGACTCTCACGCCCGAATCCGTCAGCTAACCTCGTAAGCGTATTGGAGAGGCAACATTTGTCGCGAGCCGATCAGGATGACTGCGTCATGATCAAGAAGCCGCGGAAAAGGTTCCTCTTTTCCAAAGCTTCTTTTTTGTTGCCTTTTTCCTTGATTAGGAGGAGGAGCGCATGGAGAAAAGCCGTATTTTAGTGGCCGCTTCAAATAAAGCGGGGAGAAACTTCATTCGGTTGCTTATGCATCAAAACGTTCCGGTAGCAGCCTTAACCAATAACAAAAGGGAAGAAAAGCTGCTGAGGGAAATCGGAGTAAATGAGATTTTGCGTGTAAGTACTACCCGTAATAAGGCAGGGGAGATGCCTGTATTTCCGATCGGGCGAGTTTTCATTTTTGAGTCCAGTCTACCGTTGAGCTGCCAGTATTTGCAGTTTGTTGCCCGGTTTTCCTGCAAAGCGACAACTGTTGTGACGACCACGTGGCATCCCGAGGCGATTTATAAAAAACTCGGTGCTTCCTATGTGGTATACACAAAAAACGGGGAAGTCGGGTTTCTACTCAGCGATCTGACTGATTAACTATTGGAGGAGTGTCGTGATGCTGGATATTGGGATGATACTAACGTTGACCGCAGCCTTCGCGCTTGTGATCGGGTTTGTCGTTTGGTGCGGAAGAACGATAGAGGATGCGGGAGGCGAACGCGAATGACAATCGTGTTGATTTTCACGCTTGCATTGCTGATCTACCTGATCTATGCCTTGCTTCATCCGGAAAAGTTTTAATGAGTTTTTTTAGTGGGAGGAACGGTCATGGATATATTTCAAATTGTAATTGTGATCGGCATCTTGATGCTGATTGCCAAACCGCTCGGGAATTATTTGTATCACGTCTTCTCTAACGAACCTAATCGTACGGATAAAATATTTGGGTGGGCCGAGAAGCCTATCTATGCGATCATCGGGTTGAAGAATCGCGCGGGCATGAGCTGGAAGCGGTACGCGGTTAGCTTTATCGCAACCAACTTCGTACTCGTCGCGGTAAGTTACTTGCTGCTGCGGGTGCAGAGCGGCTTGCCGCTTAATCCGAACGATACCGGCAATATGGAGCCAACGCTGGTGCTGAACACGGTTATAAGCTTCATTACGAACACAAACCTGCAGCATTACAGCGGCGAGACAGGGCTGACCTATTTCACTCAAATGGCCGTGATCATGATGATGATGTTTACGTCAGCAGCTACCGGCTTCTCGGTAGCGGTCGCGTTTGTCCGGGGCATTACAAGCAAGGGCAAGACGCTGGGTAACTTCTTTGAGGATTTCGTCAAGGCGCATACGCGGATTTTTTTTCCGCTGGCGGTGATCGTCACGCTCGTGCTGGTCGCGCTGCAGGTACCGCAGACGCTTGATCCTACGCTGACGGTAACGACGCTGCAGGGTACGACGCAGCATATCGCCATCGGGCCTATCGCCTCGCTGGAGTCGATCAAGCATTTGGGTACCAACGGCGGCGGCTTCATGGGTGCCAACTCGGCGCATCCGTTTGAGAATCCGAGCCCGCTGACCAATGTGATCGAGATCCTGTCGATGTGGTCGTTGCCCGCGGCGCTGCCTTTTATGTACGGCAGATTCGCAAAGAGCCGCAAGCAGGGGTGGGTTATATTCTCGGCGATGATGGTTTTGTTCCTCGTATTCCTTACCGTTGTCTATACAGCCGAGAAGAGCGGCAATCCGGCGCTGAACGCGTTTGGTATCGATGCTTCACAGGGCAGCATGGAGGGGAAAGAGGTACGCTTCGGCATTGCCCAATCTGCGCTGTTCACTACCGTGACGACGGCAGCGACGACCGGCACGGTCAACAATATGCACGATACGCTGACCCCGCTCGGCGGTCTGGTGCCGCTGGCGGAGATGATGCTGAACGTCGTATTCGGCGGAAAAGGCGTCGGACTGGTCAATATGCTGATGTATGCCATACTCGCCGTATTCATCTGCGGACTGATGGTCGGCCGCACGCCGGAGTTCCTTGGCCGCAAGATTGAGCCGCGTGAGATGAAGCTGATCGCGATTGCGATTCTGGTGCATCCGTTCATTATTCTGGCGCCGACGGCAATCGCCTTCCTGACCGATCTCGGCCAGGGGGCAATATCGAATCCCGGCTTCCACGGCATCTCGCAGGTGCTGTACGAATATACATCGTCGGCCGCAAACAACGGCTCCGGCTTCGAGGGGCTGGCGGACAATACGCCGTTTTGGAACATTACGACCGGTCTTGTGATGTTTTTCGGGCGATATATATCGATGATCGCGATGCTCGCCGTTGCCGGATCGCTGACGCGCAAGCAATGGGTGCCGGAGACGATCGGCACGTTCCGCACGGATAACGTGCTGTTCACGGTCCTGTTGATCGGCACCGTCATTTTGATCGGCGCGCTGACCTTCCTGCCGGTGATTGCCCTGGGGCCGGTCGCTGAGCATCTGACGATTCGCTAATAAGAAATGGGGTGAAGTTGCCATGAACGAAAGACGTAAAAAAAGCATGTTCTCCGGTCCGCTTGTCGCACAAGCCTTGAAGGCGAGCGTCATCAAGCTGAATCCGGCCGTTATGATGAAAAATCCCGTGATGTTCGTCGTCGAGGTTGGCACGGTCATCGTGCTGCTGATGACGGTGTTTCCCGGTTACTTCGATGCGAAGGATCGCATCGGTTTTAATCTCACCGTGTTCGTGATCTTATTGGTTACAGTGCTGTTCGCCAATTTTGCCGAAGCGCTGGCGGAGGGCAGAGGCAAGGCTCAAGCCGATACGTTGAAGCGGACGAAGAAAGAGATTACCGCAAATAAAGTAGTTGGGGGTGGCGTTAAAACTGTTCCTTCGACGGAGCTGCGCAAGGGAGATATCGTCGTCGTCTCCCAAGGGGAAATGATTCCCGGCGATGGCGAAGTGATCGAAGGGCTCGCCTCGGTCGACGAGTCGGCGATCACTGGCGAATCAGCGCCGGTGATCAAGGAAGCGGGCGGCGATTTCAATTCCGTCACCGGTGGAACGAGGGTTATTAGTGACCATATTAAGGTGAGAATTACCAGCGATCCCGGTGAGACATTCATCGACCGGATGATTGCGCTTGTCGAAGGCGCCAAACGACAGAAGACGCCAAACGAAATCGCCCTCAGCACGCTGTTGATCAGTTTGACGCTTATTTTTCTGATCGTCGTCGTGACGCTTGGACCGATAGCTTCTTATGTTGATATTAACTTGGAAATTCCAGTACTTATCGCGCTGCTTGTATGTTTGATCCCAACGACGATCGGGGGCCTGCTGTCGGCTATCGGCATCGCTGGCATGGACCGGGTGACGCAGTTCAATGTGCTGGCGATGTCCGGTAAAGCGGTCGAAGCTGCGGGCGATATCAACACGATGATCCTGGACAAAACCGGAACGATCACCTTCGGGAACCGGATGGCTAGCGAAATTGTACCGGTTGGAGGCATTGACATGGATGAGACGGCTGCTTGGGCAGCGATCTCTTCCATGCAGGATGAAACCCCGGAAGGCCGCTCGGTACTGGAATGGATGAAGAAAAACGGAAAGGCCTATGACGCGGCGCTCGGCGAGGGCGGCAGCTTTGTCGAATTTAAGGCGGAAACGCGGATGAGCGGCATCGATCTGAAGGACGGACGTAAGGTACGTAAAGGGGCGGTTGACGCCATACGCAAATGGGTGTCCGCGCAAGGCGGAACGATTCCTGAGGATCTGGACAGACAGGCTCATCGCATCGCTACAGAGGGAGGAACTCCACTCGCCGTAGCGGTCGACAAAAAAATATACGGCGTCATTTATTTGAAGGATACGGTGAAGCCCGGCATGCGGGAACGGTTCGATCAACTGCGCGCGATGGGCATCAAAACGATTATGTGTACCGGCGACAATCCGCTGACGGCTGCAACAATCGCCAGGGAAGCTGGCGTGGATGATTTTATCGCTGAGAGCAAGCCGGAGGATAAAATCGCCGTGATCCGAAAGGAGCAAGCCGAAGGCAAGCTGGTCGCGATGACCGGCGACGGTACGAACGATGCGCCGGCATTGGCGCAAGCGGATGTCGGGCTGGCGATGAACAGCGGCACGGCAGCCGCAAAGGAAGCGGCCAATATGGTCGATCTCGATTCCGACCCGTCGAAGATTATTGAGGTGGTCGCGATCGGTAAGCAGTTGCTGATGACGCGCGGCGCCTTAACTACGTTCAGCATTGCCAACGATATTGCCAAATATTTTGCAATCATTCCGGCGATGTTTATGCTGGCCATTCCTGAAATGGAAGTCTTGAACGTTATGAAGCTTGGCTCGCCGCTTTCGGCAGTATTATCGGCGTTGATTTTTAACGCGATTATCATCCCGCTGTTGATTCCGCTGGCGATGAAGGGCGTCGCTTACCGGCCGATGAGTGCCTCGCGCCTGCTGAGCCGCAACTTGCTTATCTACGGCTTAGGCGGCGTGATTGCCCCGTTCATTGGCATCAAGCTGATTGATTTGCTCGTTCATTTGTGGATCTGACCGTAATCAAACTAAGTGTTCAAAAAGTCGACTTTTTGAACAACACCTTAAAGTAGAAAGAAGGAACCGGCTATGAGTACAATTACGCAAGAGGGGCGGGAAGGGCGCTCGGGGGGAGCAGTTTTCTGGATTGCCCTGCGCATCAGCTTGCTGTTCATCATCCTATGCGGCATCGTATATCCGCTCGTTAGCACCGGCCTCGCGCAACTGCTGTTTCCCCATCAGGCGAACGGCAGTTTATTAAAGGATAAGGCTGGCAAGGTGGTCGGCTCAGAATTGATCGGACAGTCGTTCACCGACCCGAGCTATTTCCAAGGGCGTGTGTCGAGCATCGATTACAAGGCGGAGGCATCCGGTTCCAACAACTATGCGCCGTCCAATCCGGATATGCTTGCACGTACGCAGGCGTCAATCACCCAGTGGCAGAAGGATAACCCGGATGTACCGATCAATCAATTACCGATCGCACTCGTGACCAACTCGGGCTCGGGGCTTGACCCGCACATTACGCCGCAATCGGCGCTGGTGCAGGTGCCGCGAATCAGCAAGCTGACCGGTGTTTCCGTGGCTGAGCTGAAGTCACTGGTCGGCAAATATACGGAGAATCGCGACCTGGGAGTATTCGGCGATAAACGAGTCAACGTGCTGAAGCTTAATTTGGCTTTGAAAGAGAAGCTGGGAAAATAACGATATGGCAGACCCTGTCCGCTCAGTTGCTGAGGGACAGGGTAATTGCATTTTTTGGGTATATCCGACGGTTCTATATAAGTTGAACTAAAGAAAGAGCGGAACAGAGGCAAGAGGGAGAAATGATTCTGAAGAAGCGAAGCGTTCGCCTTTGTGACCGGATTTCTACTGTTATTTAGTTTAATCATAGAAATCCGGGAACAACAGCGATCGTAAGAACATTTCACCCGTTTGCCCCTATTCGTACAATCATTAGTTCAACTTATATAGTAAAAGGGGTGAATCCTTTACCGAATAGACGTGTGTAGGAGGTGGCAGAGGGGTGACCGAGTTTAGGAGAAAAACGCCGGAAGAAATTTTACGTTCAATTTCACAGCTGCGAAAAGGCAGGCTCAAAATCATTATTGGCCCGGTTAGCGGTTCAGGAAAAACGTATCATATGCTGAATGAAGGCAATTTTCTAAAGCAGCAGGGGATTGATGTAGTCATTTGCGCGATATCGACCATGCAGCGGTCTGAAACGGTGCAGCAGACGATGGAACTGGAGCGTGTGCCGAGCATCCACTGGTGGAAGGAAGGCAAGGAGTACAAAGATTTGCCGCTTGACGTGATTTTGGCCCGTAATCCGGAGGTGCTGCTGGTTGACGGCCTCGCTCACCGCAATCAAAAGGAAGCGAAATTCAAGACGCGTCTGGAAGACATTCGTTACTTGATGGAGCACGGTATCAGCATTATTACGACGATTAACGTTTATGAGTTGGATGGGGTGAACGAGATCGTCTTTAAGCGGACGGGGATTCGGGCGGCAGAGACGGTGCCCTCCGATACGCTGGAACTGGCTGACGAAGTGCGGCTGATTGATGTTTCGCCGGAGACGATGTTGAAGCGGATTGATGAAGGGATCCTTGGCGATCAAACGCACCCGGCAATGGCCCGCCGCGGCAATCTTGGCGTGCTGCGGGAAATTTCGCTGCGGCTGATGGCGGAAGGGGTTAATGATTCGCTAGAGAAACATCGCGAGGAGCTCGGACTGGTCGGTCCGTCGGGCGCGGCGGAGCGGATCCTTGTTTCCGTGCAATATCACTGGAACGGATCGCTCTATGTGCGCAGAGGGCAGCAAGTTGCCAAAAGATTGAATGGCGACTTGGTTGTTGTTACGTTTGTCCTGCCCAAGCAAAAATTGTCGAAGGATCAGCAAATGTTCAAGCGCTCAATCCGGAAGCTGGTGGAGAAGGTGGATGCTAGATTCGAAGAACTTACACTGCCGCATCAGCGCATGCTTCCATCCATGCTCGTACATTATGCCATTCAAAATAACGTCACAAGAATTGTGATGGGGCACTCTCAAAAAAGCCGCTGGCAGGAGCGCTTGCAAGGGTCCATTGCGGGCAGGGTGCTGAGAAAAATGCGAAATGTAGACGTGTTTCTGATGGCGGATCGCGCAGAGCATGAGGGCGAGAGGATACTGCCGATCAAACCGAAATCAAGCGGGGGGGCAGAGCCGTTCCGGAGGCTTAGCCCCAAAGAGATAGAAAAGGAAATTGAAACGATCCGCCGCGGCACGTTTAAAGTATATATCGGAGCCGCTCCCGGTGTAGGGAAGACCTATAAAATGCTGCAAGAGGGCAATAGCTTACTTTGCAAAGGAATCGATGTCGTTATCGGTTTATTGGAGACGCATGGCAGAGAAGATACGGCGGAGCAAGTAGGCAAATTGCCGCTTATTCCACGGGCGAAAATCGTTTACCAGTCGGCGCAGCTGGAGGAGATGGACACGGAAGCCATTATCGCCCGTCATCCCGAGGTCGTGCTTGTCGATGAGCTTGCGCATACGAACGTACCGGGCAGCCGCAATAGGAAAAGATACGAGGATGTAATCCGCTTACTGGAAAGCGGCATTTCCGTAATTTCTACGATCAATGTACAGCATCTGGAAAGTCTGAATGATGCGGTGGAGCAGTTGACCGGTGTCCGTGTACGGGAGACAGTGCCGGATGCGATTTTGAAATTGTCGGATGAGGTTGAACTGATTGATGTGACGCCGCAAATGCTGCAGCAGCGTATGCGGGACGGTAAAATTTATGCTTTCGAAAAAGTGGATCAGGCGCTGGGTTCGTTTTTTAAAATCGGGAATTTAATCGCTTTGCGCGAATTGGCGCTCCGCGAAATTGCCGACGATGTAGATGAACGCTTAGAAGCGTGGGATCGCAATACCTCGCTTCGCGGCCCATGGCACAGGAAAGAGGTCATCTTCGTCTGCGTAGATACAAGTCCCCGAGCTGAGCGGTTAATTCGCCGCGGTTTCCGCATCGCCCATCGGCTCAAGGCGGAATGGCATGTCCATTATGTGCATAGCGGCGCGGCTATATCCGATACCGATAGGAAGCGGTTAGAAACGCTGCGTCAGTTGTGTGAGCGGCTTGGAGGCATAATGGAAGTGGCCGAGCTTGGAAGCCATGAGAACATCGGCGAAGTGTTATTGCAAAAAATGATTGACGTGCATGCTACCCAACTGATCATTGGCCAATCCCGCAGGCCACTATGGTATTCGCTGGTTAAGGAGACGGTTGTTCATTTTATGCTTCGCCGCGCCCGCTGGGTCGATATGCTGATTGTGGCTGATTTCGATAGGACGGTTGCCGAGGAAGGGTTGGAATCGATTTGATAGCACAGCGCGGCTTCCGAGGTTTTCGGAGGCCGCGTATTTGTTCATATACTAGAATCTTTATGTTTCCGTAAACTAACTAAATGTATTTAGTACAGTTAAACAACACCCTATTGGAAGTATTGAGCATTTAAATGTAAAAAGTACAACTAAAAGGACCGAAATAGCCCTGCCAATCCAAATTAGTCCAATTTAGATGTACTTTTGCAGCTAAAATCTAAAAAACCACATTTTTTCCAGAAATAGCTGTACTAAATACATTTAGTAGTGGATGGTGAGAGAGGCGAGAACCACTCAGACGATTTTTCTATTAGTTCCGAGTACTGTCGAGTGCTATGCGAAATCTTTAAACTCAAATGGATGACCATGCCCAGGATAAATCGTTTTAACTGCCTTATTTCGCAGGCTATCAATGCTGCTATACAAACTGCTAAAATTCAGCGCATTAGGGGCGGAAGCAGGTTTGGTGTTATTGACAAAGGTATCTCCAGCTAACAAGGAGCCATTCGGAAGCAAAAGTCCAACTGAGCCTGCTGTATGTCCCGGCAAATGTATAATAGTACCCTCCAACCCATAGTCTTTCAAATTCATACCATCGGAGAGGAGAAGATCCGGTTTAAAGGTATCAAAATCCTCCAAAGTCTTTTGTGTAATCCTCGCAATCTTTTTCTTCATTAATTGGAACACCAGCTTCAACAAAACGGAATGATATTGAAAGCTGGCCATCAGTGCGTCTAGCGTTGGATTCTCTACAAGTGCAAGGTCTCCGGGATGCAGGGCAATGGGAGCATCAAAAGTATTCCTTATGTAGGCAGCGTTGGCGACATGGTCGTTATCTCCATGCGTCAGTAGAATAAGCCGAAGATCGCCTTTTACACAACCCGTAGCGGCCAGCGCTTCCACTAGCCTCTTTCGCCGGTTATCAAATGTTTTATCCATAATAAGATGTCCACCGGTGTCCACCAATACATATCCGTTCTCTACGGTGATCAGGTAACTGTTGACTCCGCCAAGATCAATGGGAATGATCGTATTAATTGCTCCGTTCATTTATATCTCCTCCATTTATAAATTCATGGAAAGAACGTTTTTCGCGGACATGACGGCACCAGCGTATTGTCTCTCGAAGTATCGCTATGCCATAATAAAGAGTTGACAGCTTATAATAATGGTTTTCCTGGTTTTCGGATGAGTCATACAATTGTTCCAATGCCAGTAACCGACGAAGGTAATTGGTGTTGTTCACCTCATATTCATACAGCTGCTGTTCTACGACTTCTGGAGGCAAAACATCAAAAAAATATACTCTAGCCAAATGATTTTGATTGCCCTTGCCATTACCATCATCCAGATTGATCGGCTCGCCGAGCCATTTCAAAAATGCTTGCTGTCCTTTAGGTGTAATTTCATATAGCTTTTTTTGCCTAGCTCCCTGCTGTGTCTCTAAAATGGCAACTTGGTCATTTTCAGATAGACGTTTCAATGCAGGATAAATACTGCCATAGCTCGCTTTATAGAAAACGCCCACACCATTTTCTATATGCTTTTTTAAATCGTAGCCGGTTAGCTTGCAATTATAGAGCATCCCTAAAATAATATAATTCAGCATATTATCCCTCATTTATAAATATATCGTTGCGATATATTGTATGCCACTAAAATAGCTGAGTCAACACGGTTTTTCACAGCATTTCGATGATTGACAGTGATTTAGATAAGTGATTATAATTAATATATGATCAATCATTCATATATAGTGTTTTCTCTCGAAGGGAAGGGATCATAATATGGAGGCTAATGCAACAGTTAAACGCAAGTTTGTACTGGAAGGTCTGGATTGTGCGAACTGCGCTATGAAAATTGAAGACGGAGTCAAGAAGATTGATGGGGTTTCATCCTGTTCGGTGAATTTCGTTAACAAAACGTTAACGATGGAAATGATGCCGGAACGTAGCGATGAAATTTTGCATCTGACAAAAAAGAAGATTCGAACCTTGGAACCCGACGTAAAAGTACTGGCCATGGAACATGGAGCGGCCAGCGCGGCTGCGGGAAATCCAAAAGCTGCGACGGCCAAGCATGATCATGATCATCACGACCATAGCCACGATCATAGCCATGCACATGATCACAGCGCCGAGGCGGATGAGGATGGACACGGTCATTCTCATGAGCACGGAGCGGGAGGCGTAAGAACCATGGTTGTCCGCCTGATTGCAGGGCTAGTCATCGGAGCGGCGGCGTTGACCCTATCGCTGGGCAAAGAGCTTGAATTAGTCCTCTATATTGCTTCCTACCTTATTGTGGGCGGAGATATCGTTTATAAGGCTCTGAAAAATATCATTAGAGGCCAGGTATTCGATGAATACTTCCTTATGTCGATTGCGACCGTCGGCGCCTTTGTGATCGGGGAGTACCCCGAAGGCGTTGCCGTTATGCTCTTTTATCAGGTTGGCGAGCTGTTTCAGAGCATTGCCGTCAACCGGTCGCGGAAATCAATCGGCGCGCTGATGGATATTAGACCCGACTTTGCCAATTTGAAATCGGGCGACGAAACCAGACGCGTCAGTCCCGAGGAAGTACAAATCGGCGATCTGATCGTCGTTCGGCCGGGCGAAAGAGTACCTCTCGACGGCAAAGTCACAGGAGGCAGCTCGGCCATGGATACATCGGCGCTGACGGGCGAATCCGTACCGCGCGAGGTGGCTCCCGGCGACGATGTGCTTAGCGGATTTATTAACAAGAACGGGGTTCTGACAGTCGAGGTGACGAAGCTGTTTGGCGAATCGACTGTATCCAAGATTTTGGATTTGGTGGAGAACGCAAGCAGCAAAAAGGCACCAACGGAAAACTTTATTACGAAATTTGCCCGTTACTATACGCCGTTTGTTGTCATTGTCGCTGCTCTGCTGGCCGTTTTGCCTCCGCTGCTTATCAGTGGCGCGACCTTCTCGGATTGGGTATATCGGGCGCTGGTCTTTCTGGTTATTTCCTGTCCTTGTGCTCTGGTTGTTTCGATCCCGCTCGGCTTCTTCGGCGGCATCGGTGCTTCTTCCAAGAATGGCGTGCTGATCAAAGGCAGCAATTACCTGGAAGCCTTGAATGATGTAAAATATGTCGTATTCGACAAAACGGGAACCCTTACTAAAGGGGCGTTTAAAGTAAACGGCATTTATCCGCAAAACGGCTGGACCGAACAAGAGCTGCTGCGTCAAGCCGCTTTTGCAGAAATGCATTCCACACACCCGATTGCTCAATCCATCAGGGAAGCTTACGGTCAAGAACTAAATGAAGAACTGATTTCAGATTACAACGAAATGTCCGGACACGGGATCCAGGTTGCTTTTGAGGGCAGAGAGGTGCTGGCGGGCAATGCCAAGCTCATGAAGCAGGAGAATATTCCATTCACCGAGCCAACTGAGTTGGGCACCATCGTGCATGTCGCGGTTGATAAACAATATGCCGGCTATTTGGTCATTGCCGATGAAGTCAAGGAGGATGCGGCGAAGGCGATCCGTTCCTTGAAGCAGCTTGGCGTGAAGAAAATCGTGATGCTTACGGGCGACATTAAGGCGGTAGGGGAAGATATCGGCAAAAAGCTGGGCGTCGACGAGGTTCGGTCGGAGCTGCTGCCGCAGCATAAGGTGGAAGAGCTCGAAAAGATCGACCGCCAGAAATCGAGCAAGGAAAAAATCGTATTTGTCGGCGACGGCATCAACGATACTCCGGTTCTGGCCCGAGCCGATATCGGCGTGGCGATGGGTGGCCTCGGGTCCGACGCAGCCATTGAAGCTGCCGATATCGTCATCATGACCGACGAGCCTTCCAAGCTGTCCTCTGCAATTCATATTGCGAAAAGCACACGGCGGATCGTATGGCAAAACATTATTTTCGCCCTGCTCGTCAAAGCGGTCTTCCTGCTTCTCGGCGCCTTCGGGATTGCAACGATGTGGGAAGCGGTATTCTCGGATGTGGGCGTAACCCTGCTCGCCGTTCTGAACGCGATGCGCGTACTTAAGATCAACCCGAATCTGGCTTAAGGGATTTGGAAATGCCGTCTCGCAAAACAAGGACTGTCCCGTCATTATTGAAGATGACGAAGGGCAGTCCTTGTTTTTACTAAAAATATTCATTGAGAGCAGCTTGTTTGCAACGAAGTTCACATCATCCGTGGTTGGTGTGCTGGAGAGTTTGTAGAAAAATCTGCTCAATGTGTGCGTCGTCGAGCGAATAATAAACCGTTTTTCCAACCTTGCGGCGTTTCACGATTCTCATGTTGCGCAAATATCTCAGCTGGTGGGAAACGGCCGATTGACCCATTTCGAGCAGCACCGTCAAGTCATGCACGCACAGTTCCCTTTTTAGCAGGGCGCCGATGATTTTGACTCGTGTCGGATCGCTGAAAGCCTTAAACCAGTCGGCAAACTGCACCGCAGCCTGGTCATCGATTAACTCCGCTTTGATCGCATTTAAATCTACGCTTGATCCCGAACAGCTCGTATCGCATTCTTCTGCGGCATTACGTGTCATTGACTATCACCTTTCTGCTAGGCATTTACAATATTATATCAAAAACAAGGGCTTAAACGAAATCATTACTATTAAATGACTGTAAATTTGTCGATCATTTAACATCCTATACATATTCACTTAACATATTCTTTCTATTATTAATATGAATTCAGAAACCTTAGGAGGTTGGAGTATGAGTCTAAAGCAAAAAAAACGTCTAAGATCCGCATTTGTTATAACTGCAGCAACAGCCGTTGCTGTTACCAGTATCATATCCGCGCAAGTGTCGAATAATGTAAAGGCAGCGTCCGCTTCCCCTCAAACCAAGAATGTTATTCTGTTTATCGGCGACGGTATGGGGAACGCAGCAAGGGATGCCATTCGGCTGTCCACCGTCGGAGTAACCGGCAAGCTGGCTATGGATGATATGCCTTATGCCGGATTAGTTCATACAAGCTCAACTTCTCCAGTCACGGACTCTGCAGCATCGGCTACGGCTTACGCCAGCGGAGTGAAGACTTATAATGGCGCGATCGGCATGGATGCCAATAAGAAATCGGTAAAAACGATTATGGAATATGCTAAAGATGCTGGGAAATCGACTGGAGTCGTAACCACAAGCCAAGTGACGGATGCTACCGGCGCGGCTTTTGGCTCCCATGTTGAAAATCGTTCCGCCCAAAGCGATATTGCACTGCAGTATTTAACAAAGAGTAAACTGGATGTCATTCTTGGCGGAGGAGAAGATTTCTGGTTCCCTGCAGGAACGCCAGGCGCATTCAAGGATGAGCCGGCTGAAGACCCTTCGGAAAAAAGCAAAGGAACACAGGGGAATCTGGTTGATAAGGCGAAACAACTTGGCTATACCTATGTAACTAGCAAAGACGATATGCAAAAAGCTAAGGGAAGCAAGCTTCTCGGCTTGTTCGCGAATGAGGAAATGTTCCAGCAAAAACAAGAGGGCGAGGGTGATATCTATAACCCTGTCGTATCGCTGCCGGACATGACCCAAAAAGCGATCAATACGCTTTCTAAGAATAAAAAAGGTTTCTTCCTGATGGTCGAAGAGGAAGGCACAGACGAAATGGCCCACGAAAACAATGCAAAGTTGACCATTAAGGCAGGACAACAACTGGATAAAGCGGTCAAAGTTGCGAAGGATTTTGCCAAGAAAAATCCGGATACGCTTGTGCTTGTGCTGGCCGATCATGAGACTGGCGGCCTCTCCATCGAATCTGTGGACGATAAAGACGAATCCGGCGACGGCATTTCCAAAGAAGACGGTCCGTTTGCCATCGCAAACTCCAAAGATCAATTTATGATTGACTGGACAACGTCAGGCCATACAGCAGTGGATATTCCGATTACGGCTATGGGTAGAAACTCCGAGCTTTTCACAGGGATCTACGAAAATACCGGGGTGTTTTCCAAGCTGATGCAGGCGCTTGGGTTTAAAGCGAAAAAGTAACGACGAAAAGCAGCATATCGCACCATATTCAAAAAAAGCGCGGCTTCCGAAATTAACGGGAGCCGCGTTTTTTTGAAATGCTAGAATTTACTAGATGTATTTTGTACAGTTAAATATCGTCATGCCTGGAGCCTTAGGCATTTAGATGCAGAATGTGCAGCTAAATGGAGCAAAACAACTCTGCCAAGCCAAATTGACCCATTTTAGATGTAGGAAATGCAGTTAAAATTCAAAAATCCGAAATTTACCCAGAAATAGCTGCACAAATTACATTTAGTGTAGATGTAGGCCAGCACCGTGGCGTAACCAAGCCTGGTTGCCCAAAAGGGCAGATCCTGTTGCCCCTTTGGACGATGTCAAATAGACAGACGGCCTATAATATGAAAAGATAAAGCCATGATTACCTCCGGCGAATTTATACTGGAATACAAGGAGGATGGGCCTATTGAATGAGAAGAAGGACGGACGGCTGCACCTTAATGAACTATTCGCTTCGAGGTTGCCAATTTTAATTTGGGTGTCCTTAGTGTATGCAGGGACTGTGGTGTTGCAGTTTTTTCATGATGTACTGATTTTACGGAGTGTCGTATTTACGGGGCTTTTTACCATACATGTGCTTTTGCACTGGAATTCTTATAGAGTTACCCAGAAACAATTTTGGCTCTATTTCTCGATACAAGGGATTTTAATTTACTTGTGCGCTATAGTAATGCCGGGAGGCTATCAGGTTGTTTTAATCGGTCTGCTGCCCACGCTGATTGCCCAAAGTTTCGGGTATTCATTTAAAGTCAAACGAGCGGTGTTTATTGCGTTAATCAGCATTGTCATTTTTTTTGATTCTGCACTGACGGTCGGGGATACCGAGGAACTTGTTTTATTCCTCCCATTGTTCGTTTTGGTGCTGATTCTTGTTGTGTCTTATGGCATTTTGTTTTTTGAGCAAGTTCAGGAACGTGTTCGGATTCAGAGCTTCTTGCAGGATCTCCAGGAAGCGCACAAGAAGGTGGAAGAGTTAACCCTGGCCAATGAACGCCAGCGTATGGCCCGAGACTTGCATGATACGCTGGCGCAAGGGGTAGCTGGGATCATTTTGCGGCTCGAGGCTGCGGATGCCTACATGGTCCAGGGGAAAACGGAGCGGGCTCAGACCATCATCAAGCAGTCTATGCAGCAGGCTCGCAGGACATTGGCCGAAGCACGAAGAGCGATAGATAATCTGCGGGCGAAATCGGCATCGGAAATCGATTTTAAAGAAGCGATTGAAGATGAGGTACAGCGTTTTGAAGGTGCGACGGGGGTATCCGTCATGACTGATGTGATTGTTCATAAGCGCTTATCCAGATTGCTGATGGAGCATAGCCTTCATATGGTGAAAGAAAGCTTGACCAATATAGCCCGACACGCTCAGGCTGATAAAGTCTGGATAACGGTATCTGATGAAAAAGAAAGATTGTTCATTGAGATAAAGGATAACGGCGTAGGGTTCAACACGAACGCAATCGGTAGGGATGCCGGACATTACGGGTTACTAGGGATTCAGGAGCGGGCTAGACTAATTGCTGGAGAAATGAAAGTGTCCAGCGATGCCAATGGAACGACGATAACGATCGATGCTCCAATCCTAGAGGGAGAAGCTACATGAGCAACTATAAAATTTTAATCGTGGACGATCATTTTGTAGTTCGTGAGGGTCTCAAATTGATCCTGGAAACGAGCGAACAGTTTCAGGTGCTTGGTGAAGCCGGCAACGGAGAAGAGGCGCTGCGCCTAACGGATGAATTGCAGCCGGATGTCATTCTGATGGATTTGAATATGCCGGTGATGAGCGGGCTTGAGGCGATGAAACAGCTTAAGGACAGGAACAACCCGATCCCGGTCATCATTTTGACGACCTATAACGAGGATGAATTAATGATTCAGGGCTTAGCTTTGGGGGCGAAAGGCTATTTATTGAAAGATACCAACCGGGACAATTTATTTCGAAATATCGAGTCGGCGGTGAGAGGGGAAACCTTGCTGTCTGCGGATATCATGCAAAGGGTGATCACTGCTAAAGAGAGACCGAATGACCCAGGGCCTGCTAGAGGTGAGGATTCTTCTCTATTATCGGAGAAAGAGGCTTTAATTCTCCAGTGTGTTGCCCGAGGATTTAAGAGCAAAGAAATCGCCTTTGATATGGGAATCTCCGAACGGACGGTCAAAGCGCATTTAACGAGCATTTATAACAAACTAGGTGTCGATTCGAGATCCCAGGCTGTGGCGACTGCGCTCGAGCGAGGGCTTATCAATATTTAGCCAAATAGGCAGTTTTTAAGCATGCGAATATTTCATTCGCATGCTTTTTTTGTTACAAGCCCAAAGGGCAGCCCAAAAGGGCAAGCAGGGGTCGCCCCTTTGGACGATGTTGGAAGGTTTCCTCAGCTATAAGATAAGAACATGCAAAGGATCAATTCATAAAGAGGAGACGATACTGTAATGGCAAAATTACTATACCGGCTGGGTTTCTGGTCGGCGAAGAACCGGATCAAAGTGATAGTAATGGGGGTAGCTATCTTGCTGGCGGCAGCAATTGTGGCGCTGTCGATGGGGACGAAATTCGAGGAACAAACCTCCATCCCTGGGCTGGAGTCGCAAAAAACGCTGGAAATCATGAACAAGGAATTTCCAAACATGCAGGATGACAGCGGTAAAATCCAATTGGTTGTAAAAGCGCCTGCGAACGAGAAGCTGTCCTCGAAAACGGCGCAGCAGTTAATTGAAAAACAGTTGCTAAGAGTGAAAAAGGACCCTGATGTGTCCGGGGTACAAAGTCCATACGAAAACCATTCCTTGAATGCTGACGGCACCATCGGCTATGCCACGATTACATATAAAGCACCGGGCGATGAAGTCACTCAGAAATCCAAGGACCGGGTTATCGAGGCAGCGGAATCCTTGAGAGATGCCGGCTGGCAGGCCGAACTTACCGGATCGGGGTATGTAACCATGGAGACCTCCAGCCCGACCGAAGGGCTTGGAGTCATCATAGCTCTCCTTATTCTCATTGTCGCTTTAGGCTCTGTCTTTGCCGGTCTGGTGCCGATCCTAACGGCCGCTTTAGGGGTTGGCATTGGCGTTATGCTGATTATGATCGGTACAAGTATCTTTGACATTCCTTCCTTTTCCCTGTCGTTGGCCGGCATGTTAGGACTGGCTGTGGGAATTGACTACGCGTTGTTCATTATCTCCAGATACCGTCAACAGCTTGCTAAGGGATTTGAAAGAAGAGAAGCTATCGCTATTGCGGACGGAACCGCCGGGAGTGCTGTTGTGTTTGCCGGGGTTACGGTCATAATCGCTCTGCTGGGATTTTCATTCGTCGGTGTTCCGTTTCTTACTGCGATGGGTGTGACTGGAGCAGTCAGCGTTTTGATAGCCATATTAACGTCCATATTCCTGGTTCCTGCCATACTGGATTTGCTGGGAGACCGGATCAAAGCGCCAACCAAAAGCGCCAAGAGCAAAAAACGCGATCGGGAGTCGGAAAGCCGCGGCAATTTATGGGGAAGAATGATTACCGGGCGTCCTTTGGTAGCGGTTGTGCTGGGCGTAGCGCTTCTCGGAACTTTGTCCCTGCCGTTCTTCCATATGGAGACGGGAATTGGCACAGATGGAGAAAAATCGACGCAAAAAACCGAACGCCGCGCTTATGATCTGCTATCCGAGGCGTACGGGAAAGGATATCACGGTCCATTAGTCATTCTGGCAAAAACTGATGGCGGAAAAGATGCCGCAGCGAATCTCTCTAAAGCGCTAGATGAACTCAAAACTTATCCTAACATTAGTATGGTAACTCCGGCGGTTCCCGGACCTTCCGGAAAGATATCCTTAATCACCATCATCCCGAAAACAGGACCAAGTGATTCCGAAACAGTCGACCTGGTTAAGCTCATCCGTAAGCAGGCGCCGCAAATCGAGCAGCAGGATCACGTTCAGTTCATGGTCACAGGGAGTACGGCCGTTAATATCGATATTAACCAAAAATTAAACCAGGCATTGCCTGAATTTTGCCTGATCATCGTTGGACTGGCCTTTGTACTGCTTATGGTGGTGTTCCGTTCGCTTCTGGTTCCGATCAAGGCGGTGTTGGGATTTATCCTTTCCCTGGGTGCGACATTAGGGTTTGTCACGTATGTCGTTCAGGACGGGCACTTTCAAAATCTGTTCCATTTCTACGCGAAGGCCCCGGTATTCAACTTTCTGCCCATCCTTTTGGTCGGCGTCCTGTTCGGATTGGCCATGGACTATGAAGTGTTTCTGGTTAGCCGAATGCGTGAAGAGTTCAAAAAGAGCGGAGATGCCAAGAAGTCTGTCCTGTCCGGTATCCGCCACAGTGGCGGCGTGGTAACAGCAGCCGGACTCATTATGACCGTCGTCTTTGTAGGCTTTATCCTGGGAGAGGAGCCTATGGTCAAGGTTATGGGATTGGCACTCGCCTTCGGTGTACTCTTTGACGCCTTTGTGGTCCGGATGCTCATCGTTCCCGGAGTGATGACTATCCTTGGAAAGTCAGCTTGGTATTTTCCAAAATGGCTTGACCGTCTGCTTCCAAACCTGGATGTGGAGGGTGAGGAGGTCATGAAGGTGACCGAGAAAAAACATCCGAGAGTGGTGGAAACACAAGTTCATTTCTCGACCGAGCCATTGAAATAACTTAATAAAGCTTTAAGAGGTGATTCCAATGCCCCTTCTTTCAGTGATATCACCGGTTTACAACGACGAGAGAAATATACACGACCTGTACTCAGGGATTAAAGAGGCATTAAAAGACAAAATCGAAAGCTACGAAATCGTGTTGGTTAATGACGGAAGCAGAGATGGGAGTACCCGGTTGCTGAATGAGCTCGCTCAAAGCGATAAAACTGTAAAGGTGATCCATTTTGATAAAAGCTACGGGAAAACTGCAGCGATTTGGGCTGGAATCAAAAATTCATGTGGCGAGCTGATCGCTCTGATGGATGCGGATCTACAGTCTGACCCGCGAGACATTTTAAAGATGATGTCCTTTATCCAAAACAATGATTTTGTAAATGGAAGGCGGGAAGACTGGAAAGATTTCATGGCGAAGAAATGGATTTTGCGTATGGAAAATCGTTTTTGAGTTGGATTACGGGATACAAGATTGAAGATACAGGTAGTCCTTTGAAGCTTTTTAGACGCAAGGTAGCAGATAGTTTCTATCTTTTTAAGGAAATGCATTGTTTCTTACCCATACTTGCCAGAATAAATGGATTCTCAGTTATTGAAGTATCAGTAAAGCATAATAAAAGAAAACATGGAAAACCCCATTATAGTGTCCTGCATCACGTCGGAGCCAGCATCATTAATGCCATTGTTGTCGGATGGTTTCATAAAAGGGTGATCCGTTACAGAATTAAGAGAGATGGGTAAAGGGGTATACAGCGCGGTTTCCGAGTTCTCGGGGCCGCGTTTTCTTATGATTCAGTTTTTTTTATTGAATATTAAGTCTTTGCAAAGGGGAATTCTAAACAATAAACAATAAGGTGATCGATTTTGAAGAAGAGTGTTATGATTTTGATCAGTATTGGGATGCTTTTCTATTCCCATGCCCTAATAGCGGATGGCTCACCATTAAAGAAAGATCGTTTTTTCTATGAGCAAAAAGGCGATATTGTATGGGAAGTTAAAACGCATCAGAAGATGGTTGCCATTACTTTCGATGATGGCCCAGACCCTATAGAAACCACTGAGATATTAAATGAGCTTAAGAAGTACAACGCCAAATGTACTTTTTTTGTTTTAGGAAAGAAAGTAGAAACTTACCCAGAGATCGCCTCACGCATCATCAAAGAGGGCCATGAGCTGGCGAACCATACGTACAATCACGCTTACTTTAAAGGAGAATCTGGAGAAGACATTGTCAAGGAACTTATGAAAACGGAACGAGTCATCACAGGCGTTTCCGGCAAGGGCAGCAAATTTTTTCGGCCGCCGGGCGGAGTGTATAGCGATTCAGTCGTCAATGCCGCAAAACAAGTTGGCTTGAAAATCATTCTGTGGTCATGGCATCAGGACACTCGCGATTGGAAAAAACCTGGGGCGCATGTCATAAAAAAACAAGTGATGAAAAACTTAAGAAACGGCGATATTATTTTGATGCACGATTCGGTGAGCGGGAAGTCTCAAACGAAGGAAGCGTTAAGTCAAATATTGCCTGAGCTGATGAAGAAAGGTTACCGGGTAGTAACCGTGTCTGAATTGATTAAATCCCAGGAAGCTCAGGAGATCGAGATTGGCAATTACTTTTACCCGTAACCGCGACCTTAGAGAAAAGACAGGATGCAGCAGAGCTCTGCTGCATCCTGTCTTGCATGTGAGCTTAGATTATTCGGTAAATATATGGTTTCCGATCGTTACCTTTTGCGGACGCGACCAGATCCACTTGCTTGTAGCGGTTTGCGGATTAAAGTAATATAGCGAGCCATACGTTGGGTCCCAGCCCCGCACAGCATCCAGTGCAGCTAAATAGGATGTGCTATCGGGATTTAGCCAAAATTGGCCATCATCAACAGCGGTAAATGCGCCGGGCTGGAAAACAACATCACGAATATTATTGGGGAAAATATAGGACTGGATGCGATTCATGACGACTGCACCGACAGCGACCTGGCCTTTGTAGGGTTCTCCTCTTGCCTCGCTATGGATGAGTCTTGCCAAAATATCCATCTCGCTTTTGTTCAGAGAGTATCTTTTTAAGACCTGCCATGTTTTCTGGCCAACCATGCCATCGGCTTGAAGTCCGAATTTTTGTTGAAAGCTCTTTACCGTGCTTCTCGTATATGACCCATAGTAGCCGGTTAATTGCTGTTTATATAAACCGAGGGCTTTCAATCTGTATTGAAGATCCCACACATCACCGCCAGTGCTACCCGAAGATAGGCTGCTTGCTGCTTGCGAGATTCCGACGTTTATACCCACACTGAAAATCAAGAACATGATAATTAGAAATCCCCGAAGTAACTTCAAAACGGGTCACCTCCTCCTCCAAGATTTTATGTTGGAAGAGAAAGTGGGACAACCCTCAACATTTGGCAGCGAGGTAATTTATGGACCCATAAGTTGTTCTTTCATCCGTGAGCGTAATCTCTAGAGCAGGCTTAGAATACCGCCAATGATAAAGAACGAGCCAACGAAGACGGTGATCGTACCGGAAAATTTCATAGAGTCAATGTAAGCATCACTTGGTTCGGATTCACCCTTTACTTTCCAGCCTTCATTGATATGCCATCCCCAAGTCGGCTTCTTTATGGACAATATCCCCAGAGCGATGATGAGTACCCCCATAATAATCAAAAACATTAGCCTCACCTCTTCTTAAATTGTCGTGTTTTTCCTTAAAAATGATTTCTATCTTATTCGATTTACTGTAGAATCTTACCTGTTAGTATATTTTGATTTTTAAGGATATGGGGAACGAAAAGTAGATGGGATCACAAGTTGACGTGTATATTACACTTGTCGCAATGTCTGGTGTACTGAACCTATTTTTGGGTATTTATGCTTTTATTCACCGCAAAGATATTCCGAACGCGCGAACCTTCCTGATATATATCATAGCGCTGTCTTTATACATTTTTGGATTTGCTTTCGAACTGGCCAGTGACTCTTTGGCGGAGATAAAGCGCTGGATCGTCGTAGAGTATATGGGAATGCCTTTTGCCGCGGTTTTCGGGCTTTTGCTTATTTTTCACTATTTAGGAAAACGCGTCCCACGGTTCGCTGTTGCGGCGATGTTCGTTATTCCTGTAATCACACTACTTATGGTTGCGACGAATGACGCTCATCACTTATTTTATAAATCCATCTATTTGCGGACTTCTTCTCCTTCTCCTCTAGTTGATATTTCCATTGGGGAATGGTATATCGTTCACGGCGCCTACACGTTCGCCTGCCTGCTTGCCGGTGCTGTCATGCTAATACGCCGGTGGCCGCAATCCAGGGGGACGTTTCGCCCTCAACACGTTACGCTGACATTTTCACAGATTATTCCGATGGTATCTTCATTTTTGTACTTGATGGGAGCAACGCCTCAAGGGATCGATCCGGTACCCATCGTGCTGAGCATTACTTCCTGTATGTATTTCTGGGCGATTGCTTCTTCACGTATGCTGACGATCGTACCGATTGCCAAGGAGATTATTTTCGAAAGCATGCGCGAGGGGGTTATCGTTTTGGACTCTGCTCGCCGGATTGTTGACTATAATCCGGCGCTGGCCGTTTTGATGCCGGAAGCTGGCAATTGGATGGTGGGCCGGAAGCTGCCTGAGGCTTGGCTTAAGCTCACGGGCACTTCCTTTCCAGCCGGTGAAACCATCGACGGCCTGGAGGAGGAGCTGGAGTGGACAACTGGAGGCCGTAAGCTCACTAGCCTGATCCGTACCTCGCAGGTGCTCGGCAAAGGCGGAGAAACGCTGGGTACGCTGCTGCTGCTCATTGATGTGACCGAGCAGAGAAGGCTGCAAGACCAGCTAAGACAGCTTGCGTATACGGACGTTTTAACCGGAATCGCCAATCGAGCGCAGTTTTTCCATTTAGGCAAGCTTATGCTGAAGGAAGCAGCTGCTTCGAGGTCTTTTTGCTCGTTCCTGTTATTCGATCTGGACTTTTTCAAGCGTATTAATGATACATATGGGCATGACGTTGGGGACCAGGCACTTGTACACGTAGCAAAGGTATGCAAGCGGAGCCTCCCGCCAAGAGCCGTGTTTGCCCGATATGGTGGCGAGGAGTTTGTGATTGGGCTGCCGGGCGCGTCGATGAAGGAGGCGGGAGAAGTGGCTGAGCGCTTGAGGCTTGCTTTGAGCGGTGAGCCGCTGCGAATGCAGAGCGACCTTCTTCAAATAACCGCCAGCTTCGGCGTAGCTGAGTATGCGGGGGGAAGCGGGACGCTGGAATCGCTGCTGAGGGTAGCGGACGCTGCGCTGTACGAAGCAAAACGAAACGGCCGTGATGCGGTAATGCTGGCTGCCGCAACCGCTGAATCCGCCGAATAGTACATAATGTAGTTTAGTTACAAATGAAACGCGGTTTTTCGAATAGTTCGGATGACCGCGTTTTTATCATCATTGTGGCACGTCAGAAGCCCCTTTTCGCCTAAAAATAATTGAAATTAAAAGCAACAGCAGTGGTACGAGCGCTCCAATAAAAATTCCGCCGAACCCGCCGATTTTATCAATTGTACCAAGCTCTACATAATTTTTTGGATACATACTTAAAAAGAACAGAGCAGCTAGTGGAAGGTAGACGACATACTTGTTCCACTTTTTCGTCAAGTGGCTAATTCCGGTCACAATATAGAAATGGTAGCTGGCTGCGGTCATGTAAATTTTGATGGTCCACAAAATGATAAACAAAATCTCAAACCTTTCTAGAAATACCCCGGGGAACTCAATCTGCTGAGCGAAAGAGACTACCGGCCATAGCAAACGGGAGACCTCTTCTACCGACATACAGGCCACTACCATCGTTACCATCAAGAGATACAGCCCCATTGCAAAGGCATACCCCAATCCACCGGCCTTCCACGCTTTTTTAGGATTCTCCATAAAGTTCGTAATCAGAAGTACTGATTCATATCCCAAATTGGAAAAAGGGACGACGGCAAGAGATTTTACGATGGGTCCCCAGCCTTCGTGAAAGACAGGACGCAGGTTATTAAGGTCAAAATGATTGATGTTCAGGATAATCAGCAGAAAAAATACGATAATCGATAGCGGAAAAAACAGCTCTACTAACCGGACCATCGCATGGAGGCCGCCTGAGGTCAAATAACCAATTAAGAGCAGAAACGGCAGAATAATCATGCTGAGCGGAGTTCTTTCAAGCGCCAGTGTTTTTATGAACTCCGCCATCATTCTGACAACTAGGGAGCTGACCAGCATGCAGTAGATGATAAAAATAATGTTCAGGATGGTGCCAATAAATTTACCTGCAAGGATCGAATTGATTTCGTAAAAAGTTTTGTCCGGGAACCGTCTGCACAGCTTTACATTGATATATACGACAAGCAGCCCGATTAGGCTGGCGAGCATAAGCCCTTGCCAAACATCGGGGGTGTGGGTTTCGGCCGCAATCATTCTCGGTAAACTAACGATACCTACCGCGTATACGGCTGAGGCTACCGTCAGGGTAGCCTGGAGGGTTGAAATTTTTTCTCGCTTCATGGAAGGTATATTGGACATGACGAACCCTCTCTTTAACTGCGACATCTTTTACTACCATTCTCTCCTTGAAAAAGAACACATCGGTCATAGGTGTAATATGTGTAAACCGCAAGTCGGTCATTCAGAATTTTAATTGGAATTCGTCCTTAATCAGGTATAATTATTCAACAAGATTTTCATTAGCCTCAAACAACCTTGTTAATTAGACGCTTATATGGGAGATGATCAAATGCCAGCACGACATATTTTCACCTCGATCCCGATAGTCGGTAAACTTCAATCCACACGCAGCCAGCTCATGATCAGCTTTCTTTGCGTTGTAGCTGTGATTATGCTCAGCACCGCCGCAATTGCCTATCCGCTTCTATTGCAAAATATTAAAGAAACTGCAGAGTCCTATGTTCAAGAGAGCACGCTGCTGGCATCTAAAAATTTGGATGCCGAGCTGGCTCAAATCGATGAGACATTCCAACGCATTACCCTGGACGATGAAGTGCAGCGTTTGCTCTCAAAGGCGAAGCAAAATGTTTACATTTCGATCGATGAACGCTTGGCCATGCGGAACGTACTGAATCGGCAGCTGATTTTTTCCGAGCATGTGAACAGTGCTGAATTGTACGATGAGCGAGCGCAGGCACTATATCCGCTGTATAACCAAAAGCTAGGCGAGATGATCGGAGAGGGAAACGTGCTGAGCGCGATTGCGAATCCGAACCGGACGCTCTGGATGCGGTCGGAGGAAAACGACGGCGAACTGATTGCGGTACGCCATGTTCGGCGGCTTGAGGATTGGACTGCCGGAGGAAATATACTTTTTCACGTGAAGCAAAGCGTTTTCCAGAACCAAACGGCTGCACAAAACCAGAATGACTTTGTATACCTCGTTTACGATGAGAACGGCAAATTATTAAACACCACTTTCGATCCGGTGAAGCCAGAGTTGCATGATTTCGAGAACGCAAAAGTAACGAAGTGGCAGGGAAAACGCTTCTATTCGATGGTTCATACTTCAGGTGCGACGGGGTGGACGATGGTGAGCCTTGTTCCCGCGGATAAGATTGAGCGTCCGGTACAGCTGCTTCGTAACGTGCTCTATATCTCTGCAGGAATCGGAGGTGGCACGGCCTTAATATTATCCGTCCTTCTCTCTCTGCTTATTACTCGGCCACTAAATCATGTGCGAAGAGTGATGAAATTTTCACAGATGGGCGAGTTCCAAGTCAACGAGGTCATTTATTTTAACCGAGAGGTCAATGAGCTGAACCGCACCTACAACAAGATGGTCAATCGTATTCAATTCTTGATTAACGAGGTTTATGAAAAAGAACGCCTGAGTAACATATCGAAAATTAAGGCGCTGCAAGCGCAAATCAACCCTCATTTTTTGTTTAATACGCTGGAGGCGCTAAACTGGTATTTGCGTAACAAGGACGACGATGAGTCCGCCGATCTGATCGTTTCTCTGTCTGACTTGTTCCGCTACACGTCAGGGCGTTCCTCCAAGAGCGATATCGCATTTCTCACGGAAGAAATTCAGCATGTGGAGCGCTACCTGACACTGATGGGGCTTAGGCTGCAGGAACGCTTGAAGTATTCGATTGATGTGGAAGCGAGTATCGGAGGATATCAGGTGCCGCGACTGCTTCTTCAGCCTATTGTTGAAAACGCAGTTTATCACGGGGTGGAGACGCAAAACGAGGAAAGCCGGCTCTCCATCACAGTTCGGTCTACGGAAGATACATTGCTAATCATCGTTTGGAATAATGGTCAAGCTATTCCTACCGATCGATTGGAGGAAATTCACAAGCACTTGGCAGCGCTGGAAGCAACAACCGGTGGAAGGATCGGAATGGGCCTCTCCAACGTTCATGAGCGCATTAAATTGATGTATGGAAATGAGTATGGAGTTTCGGTTGAAAGCGATAATCATCATGGCACGCAAGTTACCCTAACGCTACCTTATTCCCAGAAGGAGGTATCCGAATGATACGCAAAGTCTTAATCGTTGAGGATGAGCCGCTCACAAGCAAAGGGATATTGCGAACGCTGCAAAAATGGAATCCCCATGAATACGAGTACGTGACGGCCGCCAATGGAGAGGAGGCTTTAACTTTTCTCCGGTCGGGGGGGTACGTATTGATTATCACCGATATTCGCATGCCGGTCATGAACGGGATCGAGCTGCTGGAGGAAGTTCAGCGTTCGGGTATCAAGGTGGCGGCTATCGTTCTGTCCGGACATTCTGATTTTGATTATGTACGGTCCGCACTTGTAAACGGGGCGGCAGATTACGTATTAAAGCCGATTAGCCCGGGGCAGCTTGTCGAAGCGGTTGAACGAGGTCTGGCTAGTCAGATGGAGAAGCAGAAGGATCTGCTGGGCCGAAAGATTGTACAGAACGAAGGAGAATGGCTGGAAAAATGGGATCGTGGAACAGGTAACGCTTCAATTTTAAATGCGATTGAGTTCATTGAGAAGCATCTGGGGGAGTCGATCGGAATACAAGACGTTGCCTCGGCGGTTCACCTGAACCCGAATTATTTCAGCTCCTTGTTCAAGGAGGAGACAGGGCTCACCTTTAGTGATTTTCTGGCCAAGCGCCGAATACTTGAGGGTAAGAGGCTGCTCGCACAAACGGATCTTAAAATTTACGCAATTGCTGAGAAAGTCGGATACCAAACAGCAAAGTATTTTACGAAGGTGTTTCATGATTTAGAAGGTATTACTCCGAAGGAGTACCGTTGCAGCCTTCGGGATGACCGCCAGTGATGGCGGTTTTTTTAATGCTATTGTGGAAAACTATGCTCTGGTCCTATCGAAAGTGAGCATTTTGGTATTTTTCCTGATCGATGCGCCTTACAGCGATTTTTGAAGGCACCTATAATTAAGACATGAAAGCGATAACATTTTGAGGGGGAAATAGAGATGAAGAAAGTGTTAGCGTTACTGTTGTCCTTGGGACTGGTGCTATCCGCTTGTGGAGGCGGAGGCCAGAAGGAAGCAGACAAGTCGTCTGGCGGAGAAGCTGCCGCCAAAACGAAGGAAGTGACAGTATGGCTGTCTGACTCAGAAACGAAGCTGAAGGAAGCGATGCAGTCGAGTGTCGATGCTTTCCACAAGAGTCAAAGTGAAATCAAGGTCAAAGTCGAATACATGGACGACGAATCACTTAAGACTAAAATCAAGGTCGCCGGGGCTGGTGGTGAAATGCCAGATATCTTTAACTACTGGTCTGGCGAGCAATTCAACAGCATGGTGAAAGCCGGGGTCATCGCCGACATTTCGGATCAAATCTTGAACGATCAAGCCTTTGTCTCCAATTTTGCAGCAGGAGCCATCGATGCCGGCAAGATTGATGGAAAACTATACAGCATTGCTTCCGGCTCGTCTAACGTAGTGTTCTATTACAACAAGAAAATTTTCGAAGAAAATGGCATTGCCGTTCCAACAACATGGAGCGAGCTGATGGCCGCCGTTGAAAAGCTTAAGGCCGCTAAGGTGACGCCGATTGCCGTTGGTGCGAAAGATCGCTGGCCGCTTCTGTTCTACTTTGCTTATCTTTCCAATCGAATTGGCGGTACAGAACCATTCATGAACGCGGCTGCCAATAAGGGCGATTTCACGGAACCGACTTTCGTTGAGGCTGGACAAAAGCTGCAAGACCTGGCAAAAGCGGGCGCCTTCGGTGACGGCTTCCTCGGGATGGCATCGGCCCAATCGGATGCAGCCTTCCAAAGCGGGAAAGCAGCGATGATTCTGATGGGCGACTGGTCCCTTGGTACGTATGCGGATTCGGGAATTGATCTGGGTTACTTCCCATTCCCTGCGGTCGAAAACGGGAAAGGTGATGCAGCGCTGATGCATGGCGGATACGGAGGTATTTATACGGTATCGGCTTCTGCGGATAAAGACGCTGCGACGAAGTTCCTGAAATTCATTTTGACGCCGGAACAGCGCAAAAATTATGTAGTTGCTGTGGGCGCTCCTTCTTCGATCAAAGTAAATCTGGAAGGTACAGATATCAATCCGATTGTAGCGGATTACTTGTCCAACATCGGAAGCGTAGCTTCGGGTTACTTCCCGTACTTTGACCAAGCGATTGATGCAAAACGCTCGGAACAAATCCTGAATACAGTTGTATCGATTGTCGCCGGGGCTCCGGATATCAAGGCAGAGCTGGCTAAAATTAAGTAATTCGTTTAAAGGGGAGGTATTGTCCGCGGGTCTACCCAAGCTCAAGGACAATACCGCTTCTTTTAAAAATAGAGGGGAGATCAGGATGGAGAACCGCAAGCAACGGTTAATCAGCCGTATCATTTTCATTACTCCGGCGCTGGCCATATTCAGTATATTTTTGTTAATTCCAATCCTACTAAGCTTGTACTACAGCTTCTTCTCGTGGGACGGCTTAAACCCGATGAAGTTCAACGGAATTCACAACTTTGTAGCGATGTTCCAGGACAATCTGCTGATGGAATCCGTTAAGCATTCGTTCATTTTAACGTTCTGGGCGCTCATTATACAGCTTCCGATTGGGCTTATCCTGGCCGTATTGCTCTCCTCGGAGAAGCTGTTCGGACGGCGGCTGTTTAAGACGGTATATTTTATGCCCGTGATTTTGTCAACCTCGGTACTCGGTGTGCTCTGGGGATTGATTTATGAGCCGAATATCGGGCTGCTCAACAACCTGCTCGGTACTCTGGGACTTGGAAGTTTGCAGCATGTATGGTTAGGAGATCAGACTACGGCACTCGGTGCGATCGCCGCTGTGGTCGGATGGCAGTATATCGGATTTTATATGATTTTATTCTTGGCCGGACTGCAGGGAGTACCGGATGAAATTATTGAAGCTGCCGATCTCGATGGCGCCTCCAAGTTCCGTGTTCTCTGGAATATCCGGATTCCGCTGATCAGACACGTCATTTCCTTTGCGATTATCAACTGCGTTGTCGGCTCGCTGAAATATTTCGACCTGATTTATATTATGACGAGCGGCGGCCCGAACAACTCGACCGAAGTTATTGCGTCGGTGATGTTTAAACAAGCGTTCCGCTTCTCCGATTTCGGGTATGCAAGCTCAATCTCCATGCTGTTGTTCGTGATGGGCCTCTTGTTTGCCTTCGTCTTATCGAAGCTATTCAAGAGCGAGCCGGTTCAATATTAAGGAGGCAGCCATGGTGAAAAAAATTCCAACTTATGTATTTCTACTAATAATGCTGTTGTTGACTGGATTTCCATTCTTATGGATGCTCATTTCATCTTTTAAAACGAATATAGAGTTTTTCGACAATCCTTGGGGGCTCCCGAAGAATTGGGTTTTCGAGAACTACACTAACGCTTGGGAAAACGGGATCCAAAATTACTTGCTGAACAGTGTGATTGTGACGTTCGTAACCGTGGTCGGGACGCTCCTGACGGCGGCGATGATCTCCTTCATCCTGGCACGGCGTCCGTTTAAGGGTTCAGGTCTCTTACTATCGTTATTTGTAACAGGTATTATAATTCCTTTTCACAGTACGTTAATTCCGCTTTTCTTGATCATGCAGAAGATGCACCTGTTAAACACACGGTTCTCGCTGTACCTGCCGTATATTGCGTTCAGTTTACCGGTGGCTGTGTTTCTGCTGTATGGCTTCTTTAAGCAGCTGCCGAAGGAACTGGAGGAAGCCGCTCTTATCGACGGAGCGGGCATTTATCGAATCTTCTTTCAAGTCTTTCTGCCATTAAGCCGGGCTATTCTTGCAACGGTGGCTATATTGGCTGCTATCAATGCATGGAACGAGTTTATGCTGGCTCTCGTATTTCTATCGGATAACGCAATTCAAACGCTGCCGATCGGCCTGATGTCGTTCCAAGGCGCATTTACAACCGACTACGCTGGCTTGTCAGCGGCGCTCGTCATTTCTGCACTTCCGGTTATTTTGCTCTACGTTCTCTTCCAGGAGAACGTGACGAAGGGATTGACGGCAGGCGCGGTGAAAGGATAAGAGTGGTATGCTGATGCCATTGCATAAATGAATTATTAAGAGTCAGAGGAGGTTTCCAATGGGACAACCGAAACGATGGATTTCGAGCGTAAGGGAGGAGCAGTGGGTAGAGAAGGCGGTACCCTCCGGAACGGACGTGGGCGGAGCGGCCGACCTTACGCTGACAAGTGACGTTTATCAAACTGTAGAAGGGTTTGGGGGATGCTTTAACGAACTGGGATATGTGGCGTTAAATCATCTTTCGGAGGAGGACCGGAAGCAGGTGCTGTTCAACCTCTTCCATCCGGACGGCGAGCAAAAATTCAGCATCTGCCGATTGCCGATCGGGGCGAGCGATTACGCGCTGGAGTGGTACAGTCATAACGAGACCGACGGGGACTATACGATGGAGCATTTCTCGATCGACCGGGACCGGAAGTATTTAATTCCCTACATTAAGGATGCCTTAGCGCTGAATCCGGATTTGAAGCTGTTCGCTTCGCCGTGGAGCCCGCCGACATGGATGAAGTTCCCGAAGGCCTACAATTATGGAACGCTGATTTGGGAAAAAGAAAACCTTGAAGCTTACGCTCTATATTTCGTGAAGTTTGTGCAAGCGTACAAAGAGGAAGGCATCACGATCCACCAAATACATGTTCAGAACGAAGTTGTGGCCGACCAGAAGTTTCCGTCCTGCGTATGGACGGGCGAGCAGCTTCGCGAATTCATTCGCGATTATCTGGGACCGGCGTTCGAGAAGCACGGGCTGGATACGGAAATTTGGCTGGGGACGATCAACGCGCCTGAACCTTGGGACGAGTGGCTCAAGAAGAAAGCCGCCGACCACGACGCTTACGCCCATACAGTATTAAGCGACCCCGAGGCGTATAAATACGTGAAGGGTGTAGGTTATCAGTGGGCCGGCAAATGGGCGATTCAGCGCACTACGATAAGTTATCCGGAGCTTCGCTACATGCAGACGGAGAACGAATGCGGCGATGGTACGAACACGTGGGAGTACGCCAAGTATGTTTTCAATCTGTATCAGCATTACTTTACAAACCAGGTCAATGCGTATATCTATTGGAACATGGTGTTGGAGCCGAAGGGACGCAGCACTTGGGGCTGGGAGCAGAACTCGATGATTACGGTCGATTCGGCTCATCCAACGGTAGAAAACAATCCCGAGTACTATGTGATGAAGCATTTTTCCCATTTCGTTACGCCGGGATCGCATCGGATCGGGCAGCAAGGGCACTGGTTTGGAAATGCAGTGAGCTACGAAACGCCAAACGGCGAACGTGTTGTCGTGATCGCGAATCCGTTTAAGGAAGCAAGGATGGTACGAATCTCAGATGGAACAGCCGTATACGAGTTTGAACTGGAAGCGGAGTCTTTTAATACGATTGTGTTCGACAAGTAACCATACAAAATAAAGTATTTAGAAAGCCCTGATCGCAGCACACGCGATTCAGGGTTTTCTGACAGCGGGAGGCTTAGCGATGAATCGAGATATTAAGCAGTTAATTAAGCAGCTGACGCTGGAGGAAAAGGCGGGGCTATGTTCGGGGGCCGATTTCTGGCGCACCAAAAGCATAGAACGTTTAGATATTCCGGCAGTGATGGTATCGGACGGTCCACACGGCCTACGTAAACAGGGGGAAGAAGCGGACCATTTGGGGCTTAACTCAAGCGTGCCTGCAACATGTTTTCCTACAGCGGCAGGGATGGGAGCCTCATGGAACCGCGATCTAATCCGTAAAGTCGGTGAGGCGCTCGGAGAAGAATGTCAGGCGGAAAATGTAGCCGTGCTGCTGGGTCCCGGGGCAAACATCAAACGTTCCCCTCTTTGCGGCAGAAACTTTGAATACTTCTCAGAAGATCCGTATCTTTCCTCGGAAATGGCTGCTCATCATATTCAAGGAGTGCAAAGTCAAGGCGTCGGCACTTCGCTCAAGCATTTTGCGGCGAACAATCAGGAGCATCGGAGAATGTCGGTGGACTCCGTCATTGATGAACGCACGCTGCGTGAAATATACTTGGCGAGCTTTGAGGGGGCGGTGAAGCAGTCCCAGCCTTGGAGCGTCATGTGCGCTTATAACAAGGTAAACGGTGAATACGCATCAGAAAATGAGACGCTGCTAACCCGTATTTTGCGGGATGAGTGGGGCTTTGAGGGCTTTGTCGTGTCCGACTGGGGGGCGGTGAACGAGCGAGCTAAGGCGCTTCAAGCGGGATTGGAGCTGGAAATGCCGTCCAGCGCCGGGATTGGTGACCGCAAGATCGTTGAAGCGGTGAAGAACGGCACCTTGCCGGAGGAAACGCTTGACCGTGCGGTGGAGCGATTATTGCGATTTGTGTTCAAGGCGGTAGAGAGTAAGAAGGAGGCAGTTGCCTCGGATATCGCGGCACACCACGCCCTCGCAAGACAGATGGCCAGCGAGAGCATGGTACTGCTCAAAAATGACGGAGTCCTACCGCTGCGTCCTAGCGCATCGATTGCCATTATTGGGGAGTTTGCTACAAATCCAAGGTATCAAGGCGGAGGCAGCTCCCATGTTAATCCAACGAAACTGGATGATGCTCTTAAAGAGATAGAGTATCAGCTTGCTCCGGATGGAACGGTTAAGTATGCCCAAGGCTGCCGGATTGAGTCGGACGAAATCGATGGTGCCATGATCGAAGAGGCGGTCCAAATCGCTGCGGAAGCAGAGGTGGCCGTTATCTTTGCAGGTTTGCCGGACCGTTACGAATCTGAAGGATATGATCGGACGCATCTTTCTCTGCCAGCGAACCATCTGGCTCTCATCGAGGCCGTGGCAGCTAAACAGCCCAATGTCGTTGTCGTATTAAGCAACGGCTCTCCGGTCGTGATGCCGTGGATCGGCAAGGTCAAGGCAGTGCTGGAAGGTTACCTTGGCGGTCAAGCGTTCGGCGGAGCGGTCGCGGATCTGCTGTTCGGTGCCGCAAACCCAAGCGGGAAGCTTGCGGAGACGTTCCCGGCCAAGTTGTCCGATAATCCATCGTTCCTGTTCTTCCCGGGAGAAGGGGACCGTGCCGAATATCGGGAAGGGGTGTTTGTAGGCTATCGTTATTATGACACGAAAGGAATTGAGCCGCTGTTCCCTTTTGGACATGGGCTTAGCTATACCCAATTTGAGTACTTGAATATGGAATTGGACCGGACATCGATGACGGACCAAGACCCATTAAAGGTGCGCGTTACCTTGAAAAACGTCGGAGACCGCGCCGGGAAAGAAGTGGTCCAACTGTATGTTCGCGACCTGGAAAGCAGCGTAGTGCGGCCACTTCAGGAGTTGAAAGGGTTCGAGAAGATCGAGCTCCAGCCTGGAGAAGCAGGAACCGTGGAGTTCGTTCTGGATAAGCGTGCCTTTGCTTATTACAATGTGGATTTGGCGGATTGGCATGTGGAATCGGGAGAGTTTGAAATCCGTGTAGGCACCTCTTCCCGCCAAATTGCACTGACTCAAAACGTTTACGTGAAGTCTTCGGTCACAGTGTACCCGGTACCGATTACCAGAAACACACTGATTGGTGATTTGTTGCAAATCCCGCAGGCGGAGGCGATCGCCAAGGAAATGGCAGCGATAAGCGGATTCGAATCCATGATGGGAGATAATATCGAGATGGCTCTCGCCATGATCAAATATTTGCCGCTGCGTGGACTGGTTGCCTTTGGCCAAGGGAAATATACGGAGGAAATACTGGACAAGGATATTCAGAAGCTGAACGAGATATTCTCCACGTTACAATAGTTGCAGTCATATCTAAAGCAGACGCGGTCTCTCGGTGTAGAGAACCGCGTCTTTTTATGTGTCTTGACTAGGTTTAAAATAGTCCATCCCAACAGTTTAATTTCGTCCAATGAAGACAATAGTTTATTTTTTATACAATGAAAGCGCAAACATCTTGTGTAATACTTTCATTTATCGATAATACTATCTACTTTTAGGAGGTCACTATGAACAAGCTACTATATGGCGTTGCTTATTATGATGAATATATGCCTTATGAACGTTTGGACCGGGATATTCGGATGATGAAGGAGGCGGGGATTAACGTCGTAAGGATTGCCGAGTCGACCTGGAGTACGCATGAGCCCCAGAACGGAGTGTTCGATTTCACCTCGGTGGATCGGGTGCTTGACGCGATGCATGAGGCCGGGATTCACGTCATCGTCGGAACGCCTACGTATGCCGTACCGACCTGGATGGTTAAGGAGCACCCCGATGTGCTGGCGACAACGGCAAATGGGCCCGGCAAATACGGAGCAAGGCAAATTATGGACATCACCCACCCGACTTATTTGTTCTACGCAGAACGGATCATTCGTAAACTGATTTCCCGGGTTAGCGGGCACCCGGCGGTCATCGGTTATCAGACCGATAACGAAACGAAGCACTACAACACCGCAGGCCCTAACGTCCAACTGCTATTTGTTAAATACATCAGGGATAAATTTCAAACGCTGGATCAAGTGAATAAGAGATTCGGACTGGACTATTGGAGCAACCGGATCAATAGCTGGGAGGATTTTCCGTCAGTTGTTGGGACAATTAACGGCAGCTTGGGCGCGGAGTTTGCCAAATTCCAACGTAAGCTTGTCACTGATTTTCTAAGTTGGCAGGTATCTATTGTTAATGAGTACAAACGGCCCGACCAGTTCGTGACGCAAAATTTCGATTTTGAGTGGAGAGGTCATTCTTACGGCATACAGCCGGATGTGGATCATTTTGAAGCTTCCCGTCCATTTGATATCACCGGGGTCGATATTTATCATCCATCCCAAGATGATCTTACGGGCATCGAGATTTCGTTTGGCGGCGATGTAGCCCGTTCTACGAAAGGAACCAACTATTTGGTCATCGAAACGGAAGCGCAGGCATTTACCCAATGGACACCATACCCCGGTCAGCTGCGGTTGCAGGCGTTCAGCCATCTGGCCTCGGGAGCGAATATGGTCGCATATTGGCATTGGCATTCGATCCACAATTCCATTGAAACATACTGGAAAGGTCTGCTCAGCCATGACTTTGAACCTAACCCGGTATATGAAGAGGCCAAAACGATCGGCAAAGATTTTGCCCGCCTGTCCTCCCATTTAGTGAATTTGAAAAAAGTAAACAAAGTCGCTGTTTTAGTCAGCAACGAGTCGTTAACCGCGATGGAGTGGTTTAAGTTTAATTTTACCAGTACGAAAAAATACAATGATGTGGTTCGGATGATGTATGATGAGCTTTACAGAATGAATATTGGCTGTGATTTCGTGTGTCCAACCACTCCAAGCTTTGACCAGTATGATTTGTTGCTGGTGCCCGCCTTGTATACGGCATCGGATGAACTTTTGGAGCGCTTGAACCGGTTTGTGCATGACGGCGGACATGTTGTTTATACTTTTAAGAGCGGCTTTACCGATGAGAATGTGAAGGTGCGAACCGAACGTCAGCCGGGTATTATCGGAAAGGCTTGCGGCATCTCTTACAGTATGTTCGTGGAGCCTAAGCGGGTGTCTTTGAAGGGCGATCCATTCCAGGTTGGAGCAGAGCAAAATCAGGTGCATACGTGGATGGAACTGCTCACGCCGACGACCGCAGATGTGCTCGCGTACTATGACCATCCGCATTGGGGAAAATATGCGGCAGTCACGCAAAACGACTACGGTAAGGGGAAAGCCGTTTATGTTGGTTGTATGACCAGCGAAGCCGTTATAGGCAAAATATTGGAGCATGCTGTGGAGCAGGCTGGATTATGGGGAATTGACCAAGAGATACGTTTCCCGTTAATCACGAAAAACGGGGTTAATGAGCAGGGAAAAACTGTCCGTTACTACTTTAACTATTCCGATTTCCCAGGCTCGTTCGTTTATAGTTACCGAGGTGGATTAGAGCTTCTCTCGGGTGAAGCAGTAAACCATGGTGAGACGATCCAACTTGAGCCATGGGGGTTCAAAATCATCGAAGAACAATAAAGAGACATTTTTGCTCAGCTATTATGGAAGACGCCTCCCGCATTCGCGAGGCGTTTTCTACTATTTTTTCGCATCAGGGGGGATTGCATGTTTAACAGGCTGCGGCAGCGGGTGATCGACCCGTTTAAAACCAGTATCCGAAATAAATTGATACTGACTATGCTGATAATTGCGGTTATGCCCGTCGTGCTTGTTACAGCGCTGGCCGCGGAAAATTCCAGTCATTCGATGGAGAATCAAGTGATCGGCACGAATCTGTCCAATATGAAATGGACGGGAATTTATCTGGGTGATCAATTTGCCAGACTGAACAATCTGATCTATTCCATACAGATCAGTCCAGGGTTGTCCGATTATTTAAATCGCCCTGAGGGAGAAACACCCGGCAGTCAATTTTCGGCTCAACAAAAAGTGTATAACTCGCTGAACAGTGTCTACTATACCGGGGGAAATCATCTTGTAGGGGTCATGCTGTACCTGCATAATTCCCAGACGCTTTTCACAATCAATGCGATGCAGACCGAGGTCGAGGCCGTTTCCGGAACGCCCCGGGTTTATCAGGACATTCTTCGCAAGAATATCGACTTTATGGTCGAGACGAATAAATCGGATCCGAGCAAATTCCAACTGATTCGCAGCATTAACCGCTTTGAAAACCAGGAAAAGCTAGGATTTATCAGCCTTGAGGTGCTGTGGTCCTATTTTGATCAGACCATAAATTTGCTCGGCGGAGGCGATGAACAGTCCGTATTTGTTACGGATTTAAACGGCGCTGTTCTATACGGTGGAGGTGGAAATCAACTATTCCCTCCAGAAGCTGCTGTGGCGCTGAAACAAGCCAACGGTACCGGACCGGGATATTTGAGAACGGAGCGAGAGTTTGTCTTTTACAATACGATCGATCCAGTCGGCTTAAGACTGGTGAAAATTATACCGCTTAGCAGCATTAATCAAAGTGCCAGAGCGACGATGAACTATGGTTTGATTGTGGGCATAACTTCCGCCGTCTTCTCCGCTTTACTCGCATTTTATTTTGCCTTGAAAACGACTAAGCCGATTATCGGCCTGGCCAAAGCCATGCGAAAGATAGACCTCACTAAAGAAAATGCTGTACCTCGAAGCCAGCGAAAGGATGAAATCGGGCTCCTGGAGGCCAATTTTGATATGATGGCCCAGCGAATCCGAGAGCACATTAATACGGAATATAGAATCAACCTGGAGAAAAAGACGGCCGAGCTTAAGGCGCTGCAATCGCAAATTAATCCGCATTTTTTGCAGAATACACTTCAATTGATCGGCGGGATGATTTTCTCGCAAAAACCGGAGCAGAGCTACGAGATTATCCGTTCCCTGAGCGAAATGTTTCGTTATATTGTACGGGATCCGAATACGCTTGCCACCATAAAATCGGAGCTTGAGCACCTTCAGCATTATATGAAAATTCAGCAGCAGCGTTTCGGGAAACGACTCCACTATGAGCTGGAGGTTTCTGAAGATGTGCTGGATTGCCCAATTCCTAAGCTAACGCTGCAGCCGATTGTTGAAAATGCCTTTATTCATGGTTTGGATTATAAGACAGGCGATTGGTACCTCGCGGTGATCGTCAAGCAGGAACCTGAAGGGGTCCTCATTATGATCAGGGATAACGGAGCGGGCATGCAGCAAACACAGCTTAGGCGACTGCGGCTTAAGCTGCATAGGGAGCTTGGACATGTCTGGACTCAAGGGACGAGCATCGGCCTGATCAATGTGGCATCCCGAATTCAGATGTATTTCGGGACGGATTATAAGATGGACATCGATAGCGAACCGGGCAAAGGCACTTGTGTGGTGCTACACATTCCTGATCAGAAAGAGGGATAAGCATGTTCAAAGTATTAGTAGTAGACGATGAGCAGTGGAACCGGGATATTATCAAAAGTCTTGGCCGGTGGGGAGAATTAGAAATGGAGATTGTGGGGGAAGCGGAGGATGGTTTGGAGGCAATTAAGCTTATTGAGCATTTGAATCCCGACCTGATCATTACGGATATGCGGATGCCAGGGGCTGGCGGCGAACAATTGATGCGAAGCATCCATGAGCGTTACCCCGATAAGAAAATCATCGTGGTGAGCGGTTATGACGATTTCAATTATGCGAAGCAAGCGATTAGGTATAAAGCGGTCGATTATTTATTAAAGCCGATTGACCCGCAAGAATTGAATACGGTTTTACAAAAATGCAAAGAGGCTTTGCAGCAGCGTATTGAACGTCAGGAAATTGACTTGGAGCTATCCGCGAAGCTGGCTGCCTACAAAAAGCGATTGGGCTCTTATTTTCATGAGATGAATATGGAAGGGATCAGGAAGGTATTCCTTGAACTGCATGCCGATGATCTGCTTGAAGCTTCATTGAAGCCGGAGTTTATACGCTACTATGTGCAAGAACTTCTGCTGTTCTTGAATGAGCTTTGCGTGGCGAATGTGCTGTCCGTCCCATTAGACCATCTAGTTGACCATGCGGAGGTGCCGAATTCCTTTCATCAAGCGGTAGACTTTATGTCCGGCTGCTACCTGGCCGCTATGGAGGAATTGATTAAACAACGGAAATTTAAAAACAAGTTGAATTTGGCCGAGGTCAAATTATATTTGGAGCGTCATTATGCGGAACCGGTTAGCCTGGAGCAATTAGCCAAGCTGTTTTTCGTCAGCAAAGAGTACTTGAGTAAATCTTTTAAACAGGAATACGACTGCACGGTAACGGATTACTTGCTGCAATTAAGGATGGAGAAATCGATGGAATGGCTGACTTTGGATGAGGAGATTTCTATTAAGCGCATTGCTGAAATGGCGGGTTATGAGGACGTATCCTATTTTCACAGGGTTTTTAAAAAGCACTTTGGTGTTTCTCCGGGAGATGCGCGAAAAGCTTCACAAGGTTTAAAAATGTCCAATGAAAAAGTCTAATTCCGTCCAATGAAGCGCTTTCATTTTTTGTTTAAAATGAACTCGTAGACAAAACAATATCATCTAGGAGGTCAAAAATTATGAAGATTTGGAAGGGCATAGTAGGCGTAACGTTAATCGCTTCTTTACTGGCCGGCTGCGGATCGGGCGACGGAAGTGGTGAAGCGAAGAATGAAGCATCGACCGGTGGAAACGCTAGCGGAAAAAGCGTCAACCTGAAAATGTTTATCGCTCAGCCTCGCTTAAAGGAACACTATGACAAATATATCGAATCCTTTAAGGCCAAGGAAAAGGCGGAGAAAAACATCGATGTTACGGTGCAATTGGAGATGCCGCCTGCAGATACCGCCCCACAGATTTTGAAAACAAGATTGGCTTCCAACGATGCTCCTGATGTGTTTGCCATTCATGCCGTTAATGAAATTCCTCCTTTCTATAAAGCCGGTTATTTAGAAGATTTGTCCAATCAGCCGTTTGTAGGCAAGCTGCTGGAAAGTGTGAAGCCTTCGGTAACGACAGAGGACGGCAAGGTTGTAGCGGTACCGCTGGAAACACTGTCCTGGGGTTATTTGTACAACAAGACGATTTTCAAAGAGCAAGGACTGACTCCTCCAACCACGCTTACGGAAATGAAGGCGGTTGTTGAAAAGCTGAAGCAGAAAAACATTACTCCGTTTGTTCTTTCCGACAAAGAATCCTGGATCCCGCAGTTATTCCTGCCGCTTACGGTAGGACAGATTGGAAATACGGAGAAAAAGGATTTTATTGATCGGATGAATAAGGACGAAGCTTCCTTCTCCGAAATGAAGGATATGTTCAATATCATCGATTTGGTATATGCGAACGGGACTAAAAACAGTCTTGAAGTAGGGGGCGACGACGGAGCAGCTATGTTCGCGACAGGAAAAGGGGCAATGTGGATTCAAGGTCCTTGGTATGCTGAAACCATTTTGAAATCCAACCCTAATCTTGACTTCGGCGTAGCGGCGCTGCCTGTCAATGATAATCCGGATGCAACGATGATCAACCTGAGTACGTCCACTTCCTTGGCGGTGTCCAAGACCAGCAAAAACAAAGAAGTTGCGCTTGACTTCATCAATTATGTCCTGGATGACAAGGATTCCAGCGCCTTCTTCCAGGCATTGAAATTCAACCCTCTTGCTACCGTGCACACTTACAAGAGCTATCCTTGGGTAGACGACGCTATGGTTTATGTAAAAGCAGGAAAGTCCTATCAGGATCCGCGGATTCCGCAAGCCGTTAAGGATGAATCCGGTAAAGCGCTGCAATCCTACATTGCCGGACAAATCTCGAAAGAAGATGTATTCTCGGCTTTGGACAAAGCTTGGAAATCTTATAACAAAGTCAATAAGTAATCGATGGGCCGGTCAGGAAGGAACGCATCGTTCCTTCCTGCTATATTAATTGAACTATTGTACAATTATTAGTTCAATAAATACTGGAGGGGGAGAGAGAACATGCCGTCCAAGGTTTACAAAAAATATTTATCCTTATTGGCTTTTACAGCTCCGGCACTCATTATATATATGATTTTTTTGCTCATACCGACTTTTGGTGGAATGTATTACACGTTTACGGACTGGAACGGTTTAAATCCAGATTACAGCTTCATCGGAATAGGTAATATTGTTGAGGCGCTTACGGAGGACCCTGACTTTATCAATTCCTTGATGTTTACGCTAAAGTACGTTGTATTCATGGTCATACTGCAAAATGTAATCGCTTTACTGCTTGCTGTGCTCATTGAAACACGGCTTAAGAGCAAAGGCTTTTTCCGAACGATATTTTTTATGCCGAACATGATCAGTCTTATTATCAGCTCCTTTATGTGGACCTTTGTGTTCTCACAGGTGATTCCGCAACTAGCCCAAAAAGCGGCTATAACTTTCTTGGATCATGCCTGGCTCGGAGATCCTAAGTATTCTTTTTACTCCATTCTGATCGTTTCACTCTGGAACGGCGTCGGATATATGATGATCATCTATCTGGCCGCTCTGCAGGGCGTACCTCAAAGCTTGAAAGAAGCCGCCATTATCGATGGTGCGAATTCTTTCCAAACGCTACGCAAAGTCACGTTGCCGATGATTACACATGCAGTGACCATTTGTTTCTTCCTTACACTAAATGGCGCATTCAAAGTATTTGATGTCGTTTACGGACTTACTGGTGGTGGCCCGGGACGAAGCACACAGGTTATTACCATGAACATTTACGAAGAAGCATTTTCGAATAACTTCCGTTATGGATATGCCAGCGCAAAATCGCTGATTCTATTTGCCGTAGTACTTGTCTTCACCTTAATTCAGATGAATGTCATGAAGAAAAAAGAGGTGGAAGCATGAGAATGAAAAGAATCAATTCGCTGCTGATCGGGCTTATCTTGTCCATTGGAGCTGTCATTACATGTTTCCCTATTTATATGGCAGTGGTCAACTCGTTTAAGACGCAAGGGGAGATGTTTGCTTCGTTTGTATCGCTTCCAACAAAGCTGCATTTTGAAAACTACTCCCAGGCCTTTGATAAAATAAACCTTTTGCACAGCTCCCTGAATTCGGTGACAGTTTCCATCCTCGGGATCGGGGGGATCGTATTCTGCTCCGCCCTGGCTGGTTATAAGTTATCACGTACCCGGGGGAAATTAAGCAATTTTATCTTCCTGCTGTTCGTCGCCTCGATGCTCGTTCCGTTCCATTCGATCATGATTCCGCTCACCCGGATGGCCAAAACGATGCACGTGCAAGGCAGTACGTATGGATTGGCGCTGATCTACATTGGACTTGGCGTCAATATGGCAATCTTTTTGTATCACGGCTTCGTCAAATCGATTCCGCGGGAGCTTGAGGAGTCTGGGCAAATCGACGGGTGCAACGAGTTTCAAACGTTCTTTCGAATTATTTTGCCGCTGCTTCTTCCCATCACAGTAACGATCGCTATACTCGACTTTTTGTGGATTTGGAATGACTTCCTGCTTCCTTTGATGATGCTTACCGACGTAGATAACTATACGTTGATATTGTCCACCAATATGCTGTTCGGGGAGTACAACAAGGAGTGGTCCTTGATCCTGGCTTCGCTAGTGCTTACGGCGATACCGGTAATTATTATTTATGCATTTTTCCAAAGATTCATTATGGAAGGTATTGCGGAAGGTGCCGTGAAAGGCTAATTTAACGGTTCGGGCAAATCAGAGGAAAAAGAGATCTTCAATGGAATGGGACAACCGATTGACTGTCTTCCGCGGCCGCTATTTCCGGTAGTTTACGAAGAAGGGAACGGGAACTCTGGCATTAGAGGGGGGCAACACCTACTCGGGCGGTATAGCGACAAAAGCGTACAACTGCAGTTGAAGACAAAATAAACATCGAACGTTAGTCCATTAGACAACTCCGGTACTTTGCAGGTTGCATACCGGCAGTTGTCTTTTTTATTTGAACGATAGAACCACCGTCTAGGAAACTCTGCCAGGTCAACGGATCACTCAAATAGGGGAATAAAATGGTCCTATAATCTGTTAGAGGTGCCCCAAAGCCGGTTTTCTTGCTTATGCCGGGTGAATAGGGCCATTTTTTACCCCTATTTTGTGTGAAGAAGGCTAAATCGCTGAAATAGGGCCATAAACTACCCTTATTTCTTTTCGCCGGTTTTGCGTTCAGCATCCCAGGCTGGTGGTGCTCGTCTTAAGTAGATATGATATGTAAGTAAAAACCCGGAAGCCCTAAGCCCCCGGGTGTCTTCCAAACGCATATTAGCGGTGCTCGATCAGGTCGATTGCCCCGAGCACAATATGTGCTAAACCAAAACCAAGAGCGCCTGTGGCTGCAAGCTTATACTTACCCCCAAGCATCGATACGGCCGAAGCGGACACTACAGCTCCAAGAACAGTAGGAATCAAACCTTCACGCATTTTAAAACACCCCTTTGGCTTTGTTTGGAAAGACAAACGTTATTCTGGTTTCCTAAGCTGGGATTTATGCATGGAAAGCGTTAATAGGCATAGCAAAACGAGCGGCAGCGATTCATGTGCGTGACGCCCGTTAAGGTCATTGTTACCCTCAGGTCTTCATGTACACGTGAAGATAAATGAAGTTCCTGCTTAGACTAAAACTGCAAACTGTTTCTAAAACAACAAAAGCCCTACCTCTCATTTGTCCTTGCGGCTCCGATGACCGCGCCAGTGTGAATCAGAAAAACGTAAAATTCTTACTCTTATTGGGTCATTCAAATAGGAATTTCATACCGATTCGGTATTTAGGAGAGTTATAATCTTTTGAGGAACTGTTGTAGAGGATTAAACAATCTAATTATTTATTATACTTGTAATTTTCTGAAAATGCAACAATATGTTAGGAAGTCGTGCCGATTAATCAAGCCATCAAGAATCCATTAGTAAAAAAACATGTGCAGGAAGGAAAATATGTCCCTGCAAAATTGGACCAATTCGGTTATGATAGAAAGATGAACTATGTTGCTATTTAGTACTCATTTTCACAAAGTATTCTCTCTTCCATAATATACCTTCCAAAGTGATGATTTTGTGAAAAAAAATGAAGGCACACTACAGTGAGACATTTGTCACACTTTAGTGTAGAAAGCAGCATGTATAATAAGTTCATCTAAGATTTACATAATCAAAAAATAAGGGAGTTTGCCATGAAACGCGGAGATATCCTGTTAATCGGAATTATTGTCGTCATTGCACTGGCATTTTTGGTGCCAAGATGGCTGGACGAAAATTCAAGTGAAAAGAATCACAACGACAATGGAAAAGTGGCGAGAATTACGGTTGACGGGAAACTGTTCAAAACGGTGAAACTAACCGGTAAAGAGCAGACCATTGACATTAAAACGAAGTATGGTGAGAACATTTTGAAGGTTCATGACAACGGTATTGAAATGACTGACGCCGACTGTCCTGATAAAATATGTCTGACTTTTGGATTTGTAGACCGAAATGGTGGAACGATCGTTTGTTTACCCCATAAACTGATGGTTGAAGTTGTAGGAGGATCAGGGGAAGGGGCTGACGTAGATGCCAGCGTTCAATGAGCACGCCAGCTTAGCTTTAAAAAGAACAGTAATCATAGCGATTTTTGCAGCGGTAGCCGTTGTTTTGAGCCTCATCGAATCTATAATACCGATCAATATGAGCGTACCGGGGGCCAAACTTGGCCTCGCCAACATTATGGTACTGACCTGTTTGTATTTCCTGCGGGCTAGAGATGCGTTTATGATGGTGGTGCTGAAGACGCTGCTGACCGCGTTTATTTTCGGAACGTTCTCCAGCTTTCTGTTCAGCTTCATGGGAGCACTCTTTAGCTTTGTAGCTATGTGGTTTTTACTGCTTATTGGTCGAAAACGGCTTAGCATGATCGGCATAAGCATCATTGGGGGAATTGCCCACAATATCGGCCAACTTACCGCGGCAGCCTTATATTTCAATACATCGAAAATATTTTACTATTTGCCGATGCTGCTCATAATGGGCGTGCTAACCGGCATTGCCGTTGGGATCGCAGTAAGATATCTGATCCCGTCGTTATCAAAGCTGTCGCTGTTTGACGGGTTTCTATCGGAAACCGCATAAGGGAGGCATCCATTCCGGCGGGAAAGCCTCCGATCGATAAAGTTATCGGAAGTCGCCTGAAAGGGGTAGAGGAAAATGGGAGATACCGGACTCGCTTATGAAGTAAAGCATGTTTCTTTCGCATATGAGCATACTCATCCGGTGCTTAAAGATGTATCGCTATGTATCCCTTCGGGAAGCTGGGTTTCGTTGGTAGGTCCTAACGGGTGCGGAAAATCGACGCTCGCCAAGCTGCTCGGCGGACTTCTAGCCGCAAACGATGGGGCCATATTTATAGAAGGAACTGAACTGGCCCGGGAGACCGCTTCGTACATTAGACCGCGGATCGGCATGGTATTCCAAAACCCGGATAACCAGTTTATCGGTGCGACTGTAGAAGAGGACATCGCCTTTGGACTCGAGGGACGCTGTATCCCCCGGGAAGAGATGGTGAACCGGGTCCGAACATATGCCGACAAGCTTCAAATCGGCCATCTGCTGTCTAAGCACCCTTCGGAGCTATCGGGGGGGCAAAAACAGCGGGTGGCCGTCGCTTCGATTCTGGCGATGGAGCCGGGCATTGTCATCTTTGATGAGGCCTCGTCGATGCTGGATGAGAAAGCCCGTGGCGAGCTGCTCGGCATCCTGCAGGGCATGCGGGAAAGCGGCCAATATACCTTGGTATCGATTACTCATGATGCCGAGGAGATCATGGCCTCAGACCGAGCGATCGTCCTGCTGGACGGAACCGTAGCCGCTGATCTGACGCCTGAGGAACTGTTCCGGGATGAGGGGCTGCTGGGTTCCTGCCGTCTTATTGCTCCATACCGAATTCGGCTGCAGCTGGAGCTTGAGAAGCGGGGCATTCGTGCTTCTTCGCCTCAGGGAAGCGGGGAGGTGAAGGACGAATTATGGCCATTCATTTTGAGCATGTAAGCTATGCCTATGACGATAACAGCCTTTGGCGCCAAAGTGCCTTGGAAGGAATTGATTTAAGGATAAAGAGTGGGACATTTGCCGCAATTGCGGGAGCTACCGGATCTGGGAAATCAACATTAATGCAGCATTTTAACGGCATATTGAAGCCTTCTCGCGGCAAGGTGCAGGTGCTTGACGTGACGATGCAGGCGGGAGAGAAAATGCCTGTGATGCGGGAGCTTCGCCGCCGGGTTGGACTTGTTTTTCAATTTCCGGAGCAGCAGCTGTTTGAAGAGACCGTGGAGAAGGACTTATGCTTTGGTCCGCTCAATTTCGGATGCTCTTTAGAGGAGTCTAAAGTCCGGGCTAGCCGGGCACTTTCGCTTGTCGGATTGGATGATACGTTTCTATCCCGGAATCCGTTTCATCTAAGCGGTGGACAAATGCGCAAGGTAGCGATCGCTTCGGTGCTGGCCATGGAACCTGACGTTATTGCGCTAGATGAACCGACGGCAACACTGGACCCGCAGAGCCGGGCCGAGTTGGCGGAAATGTTGTCGAGACTTCACCGGGAACAGGGGAAAACGGTCGTCGTCGTTACACATCGCATGGAAGAAATGCTTTCCTATGTAGATCAATGGATTGTGATGAAGGATGGCGAGGTTTCGTTTGAAGGAACCGTACAGGAGCTGATTCAGGACTCGAAGCGGCTTGAGGAGGAAGGGCTGGCCCTGCCGGCCTCTATCCGATACTGGAGGGCGTTGTCCGACCGCTTTGGGCTGGAAGCCGAGGAGCCATGCCTAACGCCTGAGAAGCTTGCTGAGCGGATTGTTATGCTAACGCCCGCCACAGCAGGGCCTAGAGAGGGGGAGGGCTAGCATGCGGAATAAGCTGCTGTTTGGACGAAGCATCGACACCGGCTCATGGGTCCACGGCGTTGATCCGCGAGCGAAAATTACCGGCATGGTGCTCTATCTTGTTGCCATTGTGGCGGTAGGTTCATGGGCCGCCTTAGGAGTAGCAGCCGCGTTCTCCCTGATCTATATGCGGGCGACCAAGATTCCGATCAAGTATTACGTGAAGGCCGCAAAACCGCTTTGGGTGCTGATGGTGTTCATCTTTGTCGTTCAAAGTCTCACGATAAACGAGGGGACGGTGCTATGGCACCTTGGCTCGTGGAAGCTATATTCCGGAGGCCTCAGCACCGGCTTCATTTCGGCAGCTCGGATGGCCTTGCTCGTTTCTTTTACGGCCATCTTGACGTTTACTACAACGCCGGGGCTGCTTAACCAGGGTATGAGCGGCGTGCTTAAGCCGTTCAAGCGCATCGGAATATCATCTGAGCGACTTACGCTGATGATGAGCATTGCCCTGCGGTTTATCCCGACGATTCTTGACGAGACGCAAAAAATTGTCAAGGCGCAGGCGGCCAGAGGGGCGGACTTGAAGGAACTGCCGTGGAAGGAGAAGGGACGTATGCTCGTTTCCCTGCTCGTGCCGGTTACGGTTAGCGCATTTCGCCGTGCGGAGGAGCTCGTCTTATCTATGGAATCCAGAGGTTATACGATCGGTGCGCCGCGCTCGGAATACCATTTGCTCACCTGGAAGAGCAGGGACACGTGGTTCATATTATCATATGTTATTCTGGCATCTGCCGTTGTTATCTACAGATTCATGTAATCTTTCAGATAAATGATAGAGAAATTAGTCAATTGGATAGTTCGAAAACTATTTTTCGATGAGGAGGGGAAACGCTGTGGCACGCTACTTTAATGGGAAAGAAGTCGAATTGCTAGCGCCGGCGGGAACGTTTGAGATTTTTAAAAAGGTGATTGTGGCGAATTGCGATGCGGTTTACTTCGGGGGCCCGAGCCTGAACATGCGATTGATGCGCAAAGGCTACAATTTTAGTCTGGAAGAAATTACCGAAGCGGCTCGCATTGCCCACGAACTGGGCAAAAAAGTATACGTAACTGTAAACAATCTGCTGAACGAGGATGAGCTGGACGAAGCTAAGGAATACCTGCGGTTTTTGGATGGAACCGGCGTGGATGCGCTTATCGTTCAGGACTATGCAGTACTTACACTGATTAAAGAGATGGGGCTTAAGCTTTCCGTGCATTCCTCGGTAATGATGAACGTGCATAACATCGAGATGGTACGCGCGCTGCAAGAGATGGGGGTTACCCGGGTCGTCACATCGCGGGAAATGGATCTGGATACAGCCCAGCTGCTTCATGAAACTACCGGGATGGAACTGGAATACTTTGTGCACGGGGATATGTGCTCGGTGCATGGAGCCAACTGCTATTATAGCTCGCTGGTGTTTGGAATGAGCAGCAACCGGGGGAAATGCCTCAAGCCGTGTCGCTGGGATTATCGGGTGAAAAAAGACGGCAACGTCTACCCTGCAGAATATCCGCTGGCCGTGAAAGACATGTTCATGTATGAGCATATCCCGGAGCTGATCCACAGCGGAATCACCTCCTTCAAAATTGAAGGCCGCATGCGCGACGCCGATTTCGTGCTCATGCTCGTTAAGGCCTACGGCGATGCAATCGATCGATATATTGATGATCCAGTTGGTTTCAAGCGAAACCTGGATACGAAGCTGCTGTATGACAACCGGAAGCGAGACTTCTCGACCGGTTACGCCTTTGGCCGGCCAGGGCTGTCCAATATCAACCGCCGCTATGAAGGGACGGGTAAATTCTACAGCACCGGCAAAGTGTTTAGTACGCCGACGGAGGAAAGAGAACTTAGCGCTGGCCGCATGGACGCGATCCGCGAGAAATTGGCCGTAGTCGGTCGGCCACAGCAGCCAGGTCTTGCACATGGCGAGCTTTCGGTTCATGTAAATAATGTAGCTCAAGCCAAGGCTGCACTCGATGCGGGGGCTGACCATATCTACTTGAGCGGCGACGTGTTTGAGCCGGACCGTCCCTTTACGAAGGCGGAGATTAAGGAGCTTGCTGCGATTAAAGGGGCAGCTAAGCTGTACCTGTGCCTGCCACGGATGATGACGGAGCTGCATTTTGAGATTTATGACGGTCTGCTGTCCGGGGAGCGCCTGCCGATTGACGGAATCATGGTGACGAATTTGGGCGCGATCCGTAAATTTGCCTCCAAGGGCTACCCGATGATCGGGGACTTTAACTTGAACGTTTACAACCGGCTTTCTGCCGACATGTATCGCAAGCTCGGCGTTGGACGGCTCACGGCGTCTATGGAGCTGCCGTTGAATGACTTAGCGGCACTGCTGGCGAATGACTCGGGGCCTCTTGAGGCGATTGTTCACGGCTCGCCGGCCATTATGTACATGGAGCATGATCTCTACGAAAATGCGGAAACGTACCAGGCGATTGCCGAGGAAGACAACCACTACGTCGATAACAGCATTCTTGTGTTAAAGACGGACAAAGGCGAAAACCCTGTGTATCGTGATGTTCACGGACGTTGTCACTTGACACTTTCCAAGGAGCTGTGCCTGCTGCCTGCAGTGAAGGAGTTGGCTGAGGCGGGGCTGTCCGTATTTCGGATCGAAGGCTTAACCTATAGTCCGGAACAGCTCGCGGCTATCGTTCGGGCTTACAAGGCCGCTCTGACGAACCCGCAAACCGCGGTGGAGCAGTTTGAACATCTCGCTCCGGTGTACGCGGGATATACGCTTGGCGCCCTGCAGTTTGACGGCGGGAGAGCCAGCGGGGCAGCCGGTTCCGCGCCTGAAGCCGGCGCCGGGGAATCTTCCGGTGCAAAGGCGGATACGGTGGGTAGTCCGCAGTAAGTGGTAAGACGCATGTAATGAGGTAGGTAGTAGTTAGGGTGCTTGGCGGCATGAAATGCTTGTCTGGGCGCCCTCTATGCTTTTTTCAAACCGTTGATCAAGCCTTAGAGTCCATCAGGTCATGAAGTGACAAGGAAAGGAAGCGGAACAGATGCAAAATTATATTGGACCGGAGCTGGTGCTGCAGAAACGGCAGCAGTATTTTTACCCATGTACGAGCCATTTCTATCGGAATCCGCCGCAAATCGTCAAAGGTGAAATGCAGTATTTATACGGTCATGACGGAACGAAGTATACGGATTTCTTTGCGGGTGTATCGGTTGTGGCAAGCGGCCACTGCAATCCGGAAATCGCTGAGCGGACGGCGGAGCAGCTGCGCACGCTGCAGCATACGTGTACGATTTATCTGACCCAGCCTAACGTCGACCTCGCCGAGCGGCTTGCGGGCGTGCTGCCTGGAGAGCTGCGCCGGACGTTCTTTGTCAACAGCGGCTCGGAAGCGAACGAGGGGGCATTGCTGCTCGCACGCCTCTACACGGGACGGAGAGGTTTTATCGCGCTGGAGCAAGGCCTGCATGGACGGACGTATCTAACGATGAGCGTCACGGGTCTCAGCATGTGGCGCACCGATCCGGAGCTAGCGCACGATACGGACGTGACGTTCATCCCGCGTCCGCACGAGCGCGGCGTGAGCGCTGACGAGGCGGGGCGCCGCTCGATCGAGGCGCTCAAGGCGGTGCTCGCGGAAAAAGGCGGCGAGATCGCCGCGATGATCGCCGAGCCGATCCAGGGGAACGGCGGTATGATTACGCCGCCGGACTGGTATTTCCCTGAAGTGAAGCGGCTGCTTGAGCAGTACGGCGTACTGCTCATCGCCGATGAAATTCAGACCGGGTTCGGGCGAACGGGACGGATGTTCGCCATGGATCTTTGGGGCGTGACGCCGGACATCATCTCGATGGCCAAAGCGCTGGGCAGCGGTATTCCGGTGGCGGGCTTCGCCACCACCGATAAGATTGCTGCCAGCTTCACGCGGCCATCGGCCTCGACGTTCGGCGGCAACCCGGTTTCGTCCGTGACCGCGCTGGCGGTCTTGGACTACATTGAGGCGCACCGCCTGCCTGAGCGTGCGGTGCGGCTTGGGGCGCTGCTGCGCGGCGGCCTGGAGCGGCTCGCGCAGCGCTTCCCGCAGCTCGTCTCCGACGTGCGCGGAGCCGGGCTAATGCTCGGCGCTGAGTTGTGCGCGGACGACCCGCAGCGGGGGGCCGAGCTGGCCGATGAGGTGCTGGAGGCGGTCAAGGACCGCGGCTACATCATCGGCAAGAACGGCGTGAACCGCAATGTGCTGGCCTTCCAGCCGCCGCTCGTCATCACGGAGGAGAACATCGCTGGCTTACTAGCCGCGCTGGAGGAAACGCTGGCCGGACTTTGAGTCGAATCGCCATCCATGATATGATGCCATGATGGCCCCGGCTGGCTGTTCGTCCAACGCCTGACACGGTGACGCCAGGGGCCATACGGCTGTTGGATCAGCGCCAAAGGCTAGAGGATAGGATAGCCAAATCAGGAGTAAACAAGCGGGCGAGCGGTCATCTAGGCTGTCGCCGGTTGACCTTGGCAGGTTGTCCCCAAAAATAAGGGTAATCAATGGACCTATTTTATCGTTTCGGCTTGCTCTAAGAGAAATAGGGGTAAATAATTCCCTTATTTCGGCCATTATGGCGAAAAAGCGCTGATTGCACTTTGACTTTTTAGCAATAGGTCCATAAAATTCTCCTATTTCCCTCAAAGCCATGTAAATCCGGGAAATAGGTCCAATATTTACCCCTATTCTTATACCGCTTCATACAAGAAGCTTTAAATGAGGCTGGACCCCAAAAGTCGAGCCACGCTAGATCGGATTTCCCTGATGGATGAGCTCGGACGAGAAGGCCGAGCCCGTCCCGAAGGAATAAGGAGTGAATCATCCATGGAATATGTCAGAAAGATCGGGACTAAAATCAAGCTGTACAGCGAGCTGGTCATGTTCTCGCATACGTTGTTTTCTTTGCCGTTTGCGGTCATCTCGATGGTTTGGGCCGCGGAGGGCTTACCATCCTTGCGGGTGATGCTCTGGGCGCTGGTTGCGCTGGTAGGAGCCCGCAATGGGGCTAACGCCTTCAACCGCGTTGTCGACCGCGTCTTTGACGCGGAAAACCCGCGTACTGCGCACCGCCATCTACCACAGCGCTTGCTGGATGCGAAGGAGGTGCTGCTGTTCGTCGTGATCAACTATGCGATTTTTATTTTCGCTGCGGCCATGCTGAACTCGCTTTGCTTTATTTTGTCACCGGTGGCGATATTCCTGATCTCATCTTATTCCTACACCAAGCGATTCACTTACGTATGCCACCTGTATCTCGGCTTCACGATTGCTTCAGCACCGATCGGGGCATGGTTCGCCGTAACCGGACAGTTTGCCTTTACACCGTTTATCCTTGGCACCATCGTTATGCTCTGGATCGCCGGCTTTGATATCATTTACGGCTCGCAGGATATCGACTTTGATCGGAGTCACAGGCTCTGGTCGATTCCAAGTGCATTTGGCTTGAAGAACGGCCTCAGAATTGCTGCAGGTCTTCATTTCATCATGGTGCTGCTGCTGATCGCGCTCATTCCGATCCGCCATCTCGGCTGGATTTATATTATAGGCATCATCCTGGCGATTCTCCTGCTGATGACGGAGCACAAAATCATTAAACCGGCCAATCGCAAACGGATGAACGTGGCTTCGTACAATTTGAATCAGGTAATAAGCATGATTATTCTGTTCTGTACGCTGTGCGATTATTTTATACTGAAGTAGTTATTTTCTATAGACGAGTTTTGAAGTTGGAATGGGTCTGTCTGGGTGAAGATTATCGCCTGGGCAGGCTTTTTTTATGGAAAGCGGATGTTAGTCTCCGCTCCTAATTGCATAAAGTGCAGCTAATTTCGGGCGAATTGCAGATGTTTGGAAATTAATTGCATTTTATACATCTAAAAGGGGGCGATTTGACTTCGTGGGGTTATTTCGCTTTTTTTAAATGCACTTTTTGCATCTAAATGCTAGAGGTCTGCAATAAGCCGGGATTTAAGTGTACAAAATGCATTTAGTTTGAACGTATCTTTACGAAATCCATCCATGCCCGTGGGGTCTGTAACCATTAGAGACTTATAAATATTCAAAAGGACGCTTCTGGAGGAAGCGTCCTAACACAATATCAAGAACAAATGTTCGGTTCATATTACAATCAAACTAAACGCGACTGTATTCGGCTTTCATATTAATAGTATAAATTTTCCCACCCAAAAAGTCTATATTTTACCTAAAAAATACCTTATAGTTTGGTTACCCGGCCGGGAAACTCATAAGGTGGAGGACTCAAGTGCAAATACGTGTTTGGGATAACAACTTAAAAGTCAGGTTAGCCGGCGAAGCTATGTACAACATGTTGTTTTGGATGTACTTTCCGTTTATCACTGTCTACTTTGCAGTAGCGTTAGGGAGCCGTATAGCTGGGATCATGATGGCGGTTCTGCCACTGTTCAGCATGATTGGTAATTTGCTAGGAGGGGCTCTGGCTGACCGATTCGGTAGGCGCCCTGTGATGTTGCTGGGGACGATGCTGCAGGCACTGATGTTTGCCATGTTCGCGGTGTCGCCTTCCCACTTGCTCGACTACTTTGCTTACGTTGGTGTCGGATTTGGAGGGGCCATGTACAGGCCGGCAAGCTCCGCCATGGTCGCAGACCTTGTACCCGTGGAACACCGGCGTCAGGTATTCGCCACATATATGACAGCCAACAACGTTGGTGCGGTGCTTGGACCGGCCCTTGGAGCTGTTTTCTTTTTTAAGTATCAGCAAGAGCTGCTGTGGACCTGTGCGCTGGTGATGCTGCTGTATTTTATCGCCATTTTCATCATGGTTCATGAGACGCTGCCGAATTCGACTAGAAGCAAAGGGCCTTCCGCTACAAAAATGCATGTATTCAAGGAGCAGTGGAAGAGCTATGGAATCATTCTCCGCGACAAGGTGTTCCTCGTTTATATTTTTGCCGGAATTTTCGCTATGGTTCCCATTATGCAGTTGGATTTATATCTGCCTGTTTATGTGACCCAGTATGTCCCTGCCCAGTCGATATGGTCATGGAAAGGTGAATCATTTACCCTCACAAGCACAGAGATTTTCGGCGCATTGCTGGGCTTTAACGGATTCTTGTTCGTCGTATTCATTCTTCCGGTGACAAAATGGTTCGGTCGCTGGAAGGAACGAAATGTTTTCATACTATCCTCATTGTTGTCGGGCTTCGGGACATTTGCATTGGGTTTTAGCACGAATATATGGTTCTTGTTCATCATGACGATATTTTTCACCTTTGGAGAAATGGTACGAACTCCGGTGACGCAGAGCTTCATTAGTCGGTATGCCCCGGAGCACGCCAGAGGGCAGTATATGGGGGCTGACAACCTTCAGTACACGATCGGAAAAATGGTTGCTCCGGCGACAGTGTTCCTATCTGGCTGGTTAGCACCTATGGGGATATTTTCGATCATCCTGGTGTTTGCATTTATCAGCTCCCTACTATATATTTGGCTGTTTCGTATTTATACGGAGCCTAACCGTGTCGATGTTCCCGGTTGGCAATCAATACAGTAACGAAAAAGCGCGAGAGCCTGAGACGTTGCCCTGGCTTTCGCGCTATTGCACGTAATTGAAGAATGATATGTTCCGAGCTACTTATCTCTGCCGCTAAAATAATCCAGCAGGGCTTGCAGATCCTGATGAGCAGGGTACTGGCGAAGCGAATCAATGATGCTTTGGGCTTCATCAAGATATTGGCGGCTCAGCCGTTCGGTCTGCTCAAGGGCACCACTTGTCTGGATTAAAGCGATAACTTCATCGACTTCCGCGGCCGGTGTGTCAGGCGATATTGCCCGGATCGAAGGAGCGAGCGCTTCATCGTGGAGCGCGTACAGGACGGGGAGCGTAACCTGGCCGCTCCGTAAGTCGCTACCGGCCGGTTTGCCGAGCTTCTCCGCTGACTGCGTAAAGTCGAGAAGGTCATCACGAATCTGAAATGACATCCCGAGCTTCTCACCAAAAGAATAAAGCAGATCGGCAATCTCATCATCAGCGCCCGCTGCTTTTGCACCAACCTCCAGACAGGTCGCCATTAGCTGGGCGGTTTTGTTTTTCGACTTCTCCAGGTATTCCCCAACCGTTACATCATAGTCAAAGAGATGGGCTAGCTGCTCGTATTCACCCATACAGAGCTGAGTTGTCGCAAGCGAAGACAGGCTGTATACGAAGTTTTCCCGTTCGGCAGAATAACCAGAGATCAGCTCAATAACGCGAGCGGACATATAGTTTCCTACGTGCAGTGCACCCGTGATGCCCAGCTTAACATGCATAGCCTTCTGCCCACGTCTCATAGGGGAATCATCGATTATATCGTCATGGATCAGGGAAGCTGCATGGATGAACTCCGCTGCCGCTGCGAGTCTCCATATTTTTTGCATATCCGGACTAGGGCCGAAGCGGCTCCCCACGATGACCATCATCGGGCGAATGCGCTTGCCGCCGGAGCGAATCAGTTCAATAATACTTTTGGCCAGCGCCGAGGAGCGAGGGACATCCCGGTCGTATTTGACCATATTTTCGATTTCTTGGTCAACCTTTTTCAATGAGATATTCAATGTATCCTCGAGTCTCATGGAACAATCCCCCTCCTATGCGCCGCTCATGCGATAACTTTTAGCCAAAAACTAATCTGCTCAAATCGCTTTGCTCGTCGGTCTGCGATTGTTCTCCAGCTGCAAAAACAACTCCCATCCTTTGAGAAGACGATCATCCTCGGGACGGCCTTCTACTCGTTTGATTTGTATTTGCTTAATGACAGGAGCCATATAAGATAGGAGATCATATTCTTCCCACTTTAAGCATATCTGAACATAAAAACTGTATAGATAGTCGCCATCCAGCACCTTACGGGTGAGAAACTCACCACTTTCGGTATTGTCACAACCGATGTGACGCTGCAGGGCAAGCTTGATTGCGATGTAAATGGAAAGTAGACGGCATTGCCGTACTGTAGGCATATCGTATTGTTCCAGAAGGTTTACCAGTGGTGCAACCTCTTCCTGACTCAAATCCAGATGTATGCCGGCCTCGGGCGATAATTCGCCCTGCAATAAGTGACAAGCGTCTTGGAAGAGCTTAAGTTTCATAAGGATACACACTCCTTAAAAGCAGGTGGCTTGCAGGGACCCTGACACCGATTTCGGCAGGTAGTAGAAAAATTAGAGTAATGTGCGCCAGGCGCACATTACTCTGTATCAAGGCTTAATTCATGTAATTAAACTATTCCGTGTATAGATACCATCTACGGACGAACGGGATCTTCTTCCATTGTTTTTTGAGCCAAGGAAGAACGTAGTAGTCAAGACCAAACATGCTGCCCGATCCGCCGATCAGAGCTACGCCAGCCGCCATGTACCAGAGCATTTCCGTGGAGGCCATGCTGGACGACCAGATCATGACACCCAGTGCTACAGTCGCTGCGGAAGAAATCGCTGTGAAGAGACCGAGAATCAAGCAAACGCCGATCGCAAGCTCTGCGAAAACCATGAAGAATTGGAACACGGTTGCGAGTGCGGTATAACCACCATCGGAAGTGTAGAAGAATACATCCATGAACCAACCAACAATACTCTTGATGAAACCCGGTACCGGAAGTGCGGTAACCGCCGTCGAAGCACTTTCTACCGCCGAAGCCGCAGCTTGGGTGTCAACGGTTTGCGTAACTGCACCTGCTGCTTCACTGGCAGCCGAAACAGCATCAGCTTTCGGAGCGGCAGGAATCAAGAAGATATTATTAGGATCTTTGAATATTTTCGGAAGCTTATCAAGACCTTCTTCCAGCCATTTGTAACCGACAAAGATGCGAAGCGGGAAGAGCCAGAAGTTTGGCGAACGTTTGGCAAAATGCCCTCCGACAAAGCTTCTACGATTGTTCACGTGGAAAAATTCATGCATCATATAAGTCCATACTCTCGCAAAACCAGCCACAGTGAACAGGTAATACATATTGATCAAGTGTTTACTGAACATGGCCATGAAGCCGCTCAGCATAAACAGTTTATTCGGTAAACCAACGTTAGCTACACCGTAACGGCTGCCGATACATACCATCGCACCATGGAATCCAGGTTTGTAGGATTTCTTAGGTTTGCCGTGAACGTCCGCATGAATATTGTGAGCAATAAGCGGGCCGGCTTGCTCGGCATTTTCTACCATCTGCGGAACCGGACGGGACTCGCCTTCCGCAATGTAAAAGATGTTGTCGCCGACGATGTATACATTTTCGTGATCAAGGCTTTGCAGCTTATCGTTTGTCACGATCCGCTTGCGGCCCTCCTGTTTCAAGTCGAGCTTGCCAACCAGGTCGGAACCTTCAACACCAGCTGTCCATACAATCGTTTCAGCTTCAAGCTGCTTATTGTCACCAAGCAATACACTCGAAGGAGTAACACCGGTGATTTTTGCACTCGTTACGATTTCAACGTTCAATTTTTCCAGACGTTTAACAGCCTTTTGAATGAGCTTGTCAGGCAGGATCGGCAAAATTTTCGGAGCCATATCCGCTACGACCAGACGAACCTCACTACGGTCGATAAAGAACTCTTTGCACAGCTCGTCACGGAATTCAGCAAGCTCACCAACCAATTCAACACCGGTGAAGCCAGCACCAACGACGACGAAGGAGAGCATTTTTTTGCGTTTAGCAGGATTCGAGATTTTAGCAGCTTCGCTGAATTTACCGCGAATTTGTTCTTTCAAGCGAACGGCATCCTCATAGGACCACAGGGTCAGAGAATGTTCTTCCGCTCCAGGAATACCGAAGAACGTTGGTTTGCTGCCCGAGCCGATAACGAGGTAATCATAGTTGTAAGTATTGTTCTCGGAACGAAGTTGCTTGGCTGCAAAGTCTATGTTGTCGATAGAGTCGAGCACAACGTCGACTTTCAAGCCTGCAAAAATCTTTTTCAATTCGATTTTGATCGAATCTTCCGGAGCCCGGTTAGCTGCGACTTCATGCAATTCAGTCAGCAGAGTGTGGTACGGGTTTCGGTCAATCAATTTAATTTCTACATCGTTTTCTTTTTTGAACAGTTTGGCCAGATGCTTGGAAGTGACGACACCACCATAACCGCCGCCCAATACTACTATTCTTTTCAAAACGTTCACCTTCTCATATTAGGGTGGGTATTATGGATTATTTCGCTTGATCAAGCGCCTTGGTAACTAGATCAAAGTATTCTTTCAAGCTGATCGTTGCTCCGGAGATTGCATCGGTTTTTCCTTCTGCGTTGAAGGTTACGGAAGCAGGATCTTGTTTTTCGACGAGGTAAGCTTCAGCCTTAGCAACTTCTTCATGCCATTCGGCTTGTGCGCCGCCGGCTTTCATGCCGTATTTGCCGTCGATGGAATATTGCTTCTTGTCTTCGCCTTTGGCATTCACGCCGCTGAAGTTAACCTTTGCGATTTTGCCGGCTACGATAACAACGTCAACGGAATCTTTCCAACCCGACTTAGCGTCAAATTGGTCGCCTTCAGCATGGTAAGTTCCGTCTTTGTAAGGACCAACCTCTACCGGAGCTGCAGCAAGAGCCTTTTCAACAAGTTGAAGGAATTCGCCCACATGAATGGATACGCCGGAAACGGCATCCGTTTTGCCTTCTTTATCAGTCGTGATTGCTTTTGGATCTTGTTTGTCAATCAGAGCTTGCTCAACTTTCTCAGCTTGTTCGTGCCATTCGGAAGAAGCGCCGCCGGCTTTCATACCGTATTTGCCCTCTTTGGAGTAGGTCACTTTATCAACAGGGGCTTTTTCGCTAAGTCCGTTCCATATAGCTCCCGTGATTTTGCCTCCGGAAACCGTCACTGTCACATAATCTTGCCAACCGGTTTTCGCATCAACATCGCCTTGAGCGTAGTAAACGCCATCTTTGAGTTGACCTTGTGCGGCAGAAGTGTTCGTGCTAGAACTGTTCTCCGTAGCTGCCGGTGCGCTATTTGCTGGCTCGGCTTTGTTAGCGTCATTGTTCGATCCGCAGCCTGCCAACAAGCCTAGCAGGAGTGCACTGCTAAGAATAATTGAAGCTTTTTTCATAAGAAGACCTCCAGTTAATATGAAATATATATATTAAAATGTGAAGACATTTTAATAACATAAGGGAGACAAAAACCCCGTAAAATAGCCGATTTATAAGGGGTATAAGGAGTCGGAAAACCTTTGTTCGATGGAATTTTAGCATATAAAAATATGCGTTAATGTGAAATACATCACTAATAGTGTGACATAAGGCAACCCCTCAAAACGCCGGATCAAGCTCCCCATAAGGGAAGCGCCGGATGTAAACGATTACTTAATATTTAAAATATTTATTTTTTTAGAATGAGAACGAAGAAGCAAAATTAAGTCACCAATATAGGATAACAGATTAGTCCCCTTTGGTCACCCGTAATATGTTACCACGTAGTGGCATCTTTTTGAAGTCGGTTTCCTGCGAACGCTTATTATGGTAAAAGATAAATTAATATGTAATAATTTGGTTTGTTATACAAACTGTATGAACTTGCAAACAATCTGTATTAGCAATTTTATGAAAATTTGTGGTGTTAATGCCGATAATTAAAGTAGTAGACTTACGAGAAAAACGTCACGGAAGGATGAGAGCACCTTGACGGTATATAGGACCTTTATTTCGCGTCTTATGCTTAATTATGCAATCGGTCTAATGTTGGCGTTCGTAGCCATTGGCAGTTTGGTCGCTGCTGTACCCTTAAAAATAACCGAAAAGGAATACATATTGCTGTTGAGCGTATTGTGCCTTTCTCTTTGCGTAATGCTCATTGTAGAAGGGATCGTCTTTTACCTGCAGATTAAACCGATCCGCCTTGCCTTCCATAAGGATCTAACCAGCTTTCAGGAGCTGCATCGCGTCTATGAACGGATACACCGACTTCCTAGCTTATCCGTCAAACGCATTCTTGGCCCGCACATGTTAGGCAGCATGATCCCCGGAGCTGGGCTATCCCTCTATCTAATTGACACAGATCATCTATCAATCCCTTCCTATTATGTATTGCTCGCTTCCTTAGGCGGACTTGTCGTTTCCAGCATGCATGCTTTAGTTGAGTTTTATTTAACCTCCAACTGCATTCGACCGGTACTGGAAGAACTCAATTCGTGGAGCTACAAGCTGTTTGGGAGAGAGCTTTCACTAGGAGGACGGGTTATCGTCCCTATTTCAAAAAAATTAAGATGGAGCTTTTTTATCATCGGCGTTTCGCCGCTCCTTCTGTTAGGACTTTCCGTCCAATTTCGGCTTGGATTATGGGGGGAGAGCGCGTATACATATTGGCAGTGGGCCGGCCTCATTCTTGCAGTTGGTCTCGGCTTTGCATTTATCGGGTCACGGCTGCTGGCCCGTGAGATCATGCAGCCGATTCAGCATTTATATCAGCGCATGGCTTTGGTGAAAAGCGGACATTTCCGGGTTTTCGCCACCGATTTGTATTCCGATGAGTTCTCCAGACTTGTCTCCGGCTTCAACCACATGCTTCGGGGAATCCAACTGCAGGCGGCCCGGAACAATCAACTGATCGACAGCTATTTCGCTACACTAGCGGCAGCGATGGATGCGCGGGATCCTTATACGGCTGGTCACTCCCTACGGGTGGCGAATTATGCCGTCAAAATCGGGCAGATGGCTAACCTGCCAGAAGAAACGATCGACGAACTCAGAAAATCGGCACTACTGCACGATATCGGCAAAATCGGCATCCCGGATGCAGTTTTATTGAAAGAAGGGCAGTTAACGAAGGAGGAGTGGGAACTCATCAAGGAGCACCCCGCTCTCGGCGAGGCCATTTTGAAGCAGATTGAACCAAAAGACGCCATGGCTCCATTTTTACCGGGGGTCCGTTCTCATCATGAGCGTTATGACGGGGGAGGTTACCCGGATGCACTTAAAGGCGAGCAAATACCGCTGTTTGGAAGAATAATTGCTGTAGCGGACGCTTTTGATGCTATGACGTCAGACCGCCCATACCGGAAAGGGCTCAATACCAGCCAGGCTATTGCTATTTTGGAGAACGGCCGAGGGACTCAATGGGACCCCTACTATACAGAACTCTTTATCGAGGCATACCGTCATGAAATGAAGGAGGCAAAGCTGCTAAAGACAGCAGACAGCGACTCTATTAAATAGAGTAGGAGTGAGCAGATGGGTTTCGGAAATATGTTCTTGTTAAATCTTGCAATGTTGGTGACGGTGGCTTATCTCGTAAATGTCTTCTATAAATATGGCTTTAAAAGACTATCTCGGCGGACAAACTATTTATTATCCATTGTAATCATGATTTTGTCAGGCTGGATTTGTATGAAATTTGGATTTCAGGTAAATGACGATGTCATTTTTGACCTGCGTTTTGTACCGCTCATTATCGCGTCAGTCACCTATTCCAACCCAATAACAATTATTGTGATCGGCACAGGTATCGGGCTCGCTCGCTTAACGTTCGGAATTACCGATGCAGCTATTGCAGGTTTTATAAATCTATCAATTCTTGGACTGGTATGCGCCTGCTTAAATGTATGGATGAGGAGGAGCCAGAGTCGTTTTGCGGTAAAGGGATTCGTTACGATCCTAGTAGTTAATGTTGTTTTCTCACTGAACAGCGCTTTGTTTGGGGTATATTCCTTCAATAAATATATGCTTGAGATCATGCCGATTGTTTTTCCTTTAAGCGTCTTGCTTAGTATGGTATTCGCCTTTATTCTCCGTGATTTTCAGCTGGAGCATCGGCAGTATTTGGAGTTGATGCATGCCAACGAGCTGCTGATGAGGCAGACCGATGAACTACATAAAGCGAAGATTGTGCTGGAGGAACGGGCCAAGCAGCTCTCTATTGCTTCCAGATATAAATCGGAGTTCCTGGCGAATATGTCCCACGAACTGCGGACGCCGCTGAACAGCATCATCAATCTGGCCCAAATCATTGCGGAAAGCGACGATACCGAGGACGACCTTTCGGAGTATGGGCGCATTATTTATAAATCTGGTCACGATTTGCTGCAGCTCATTAACGATATTCTTGATTTGTCCAAGGTGGAGGCGGGTAGACTGGAAATAACGAACGAGGAGGTTGTGCTTGCCGAAGTGGCCAATTGGATGCAGGTTCATTTTGAGCATATCGCCTTGCAGAAAAATATACGTTTTGAAATTAGCCGGGAAGAGGGATTGCCGGATACCATCATCTCGGACCCCCAGCGTATCGCACAAATATTGCGCAACCTACTATCTAACGCGTTCAAATTTACGCATGAGGGGTGTGTACAGTTAGCTGTACGAAGAGCGTTGCCGGAAGAGGGGGTTCAGGGAGACTGGCTTGTATTCAGCGTCACCGACACGGGGATTGGCGTTCCAAATGAAAAGCAATCGGCCGTATTTGAAGTGTTTCAGCAGGCGGATGGGTCGATCAGCCGCAAATACGGGGGAACGGGGCTCGGGTTACCGATCAGCAGCAATTTGGCCCGGTTGCTCGGCGGATTTATCCGCATGGATAGTGAGGTTGGACGGGGGAGTGTATTCTCCTTTTACCTGCCCCTGAAGCCGGGAAAAGCGGGAGAAGAGGTCAAGGTTGCGGTAGACAGCCGATTATAGATACAATATATGAAAAAAGGATGGGTGATGGCAATGAACAAACAGGTGATTTCCACGACTTCTGCTCCGGGGGCAATCGGTCCATATTCGCAAGGCATTCAGCTGGGGGATCTGATTTTTACGTCCGGACAGCTTGGCCTTGTTCCCGAAACTGGACAGCTTGCCGAGGGAGTGGAGGCTCAAGCCGCTCAGTCGCTACGAAATGTCAAGGCTGTACTGGAGGCGGCCGGAAGCGGGCTTGATAAAGTGATCAAAACGACAGTATTCCTAAAAGATATGCAGGATTTTGCCAAAGTGAATGAAGTGTATGGATCGTTTTTTACCGAGCCTTACCCTGCCCGCAGTGCCGTAGAGGTCGCACGCCTGCCTAAGGATGGCTTGGTGGAGATCGAGGTTATCGCCGTAAAATAAGGGTGTGGGTAAATCCATAACAATAAGGGAATAATGTTCATTTGAGAGGGCCGTCCGGAGATTTTCTTCTGGTGGCTCTTTTTAATTCTGCTTAGGCCGGTTAAGTAGTGCCGTAGGACTCGTAGGACTGGTTTAAATGCACTTTGTACAGTTAAAAACCGCCTTATTCGGAACTCAGAGCATCTAAATGCAAAAAGTACATTTAAATGGAGCATACCGACCCTGCCAAGCCAAATCACCCTACATTAGATGTATGTTTTACAATTAAAATCGAAAGATATACAATTTGCCTGGAAATAGCTGCACTTTTTACATTTAGACTTTCCCTCTATAGCCTGCGGAATGGGCTTTTGCAAGCGTAAAAAGGAGGGAACGCGAATGTACTATAGAGCTTTATCGGTTTTATAAGGGGACGTTTTCGTATAAGATGATATTAGAGGATTGGAAGGAATCAGGATACGACGGGAGATCATCATGAATCAACGCCTTTATGGAATATGGTTGGGAGACGTGCTGTTTTGCTTCTCCGGTGAAATATCTGAATCTAAAGTGGACGCTTGGACGGCTGTGTTGAGACGGATCGAACCTCAGCCAGGAAGCCGTCCATTTAGTCATGCTGCGTTGCGGTTGGCGGAGGTAAGGTTTCCGGTCTCCTCCGCACGCAGATCGATAGGTTCCGGGGAACGTAAAGGCCTGATCGGGAGAACCATTGAGGGGCTGGCTCTGCCGGTGCCGGAGGCGTGGATGCTGCTGCTTCACTGGAATGAGATGCGGTGGGAGGAGCTCGGTATCAAGCCCGGGCCGGAAATGAACTTCTGGAGCAAAGCCGCTCAGTTTGCCCTGGATTTGCTTTTGCGCGGACGTATTGCGCCTGGCGTTCAGCAGGTAGCTAGCGGTGGACGGCGCCGGGGTGCGCAAGCGCAGCTGCGGGCTTCATGGGGACCTCTTCTTACGGAGAAGGGGGACGAGGAGCGGTTTCGCCAGCTTGCTGGATCTATGCCCCCTATTTGTCTGGCGGCGGTTCAATCCGGAGGGGAGGAGACCGGGACACTAAAAAATCGGCAAATGGCGGTGCTCTATTCCTTTTTGACGGCGATGATCGATCATGAGACGCGAGCGGCAGTAAAGGACCTAGGCCGTAAGCTAAACCCCTGCCGGGCGGACTATCACCGGGGGTATTCCCCGCTTTCGGAATTGTGGTGGAACGGGCTATTAACCGGTGGGCCGCCTCTGGATATTCAAGGTAGCGCAGCCGAATTGGAGCAGCTGACTGCCGAAATTGAAGGTGCCAGCGGGGGCCGTCCGCAGGATGAAGAGGAACTGGACGGGGCTAAATCAGGGAGCTTGCGTCTATGCTTGCGAATTGAACCGACGGGGGAGGAGAACCCGGAATACATAGAACGGGGAAACACCGGGCTTCTTGCTTGGCGGTTGACGTTTTGGGGGGAAGGGGTCGAAGATGCGGGTGTGCTGCTTCCGGCAGGACTGATTTGGAGTTACCCTGGACGGGATATGGAGATTCGGGGACGACTTTACCGGAATGTGCAGGAAAACTTGCTGATTCGGCTTGGTAAGGCTGCTGAGTTATCCCGTGAGTTGACTAATGCGATGCACAGCGCTCGTCCGGAGGGCCTGCTTCTTACCCATGAAGCGGTATATTCTTTTCTCAGCAAATCGGTAGCGAAGCTCCGTAAACACGGGGTTACTGTACAAATGCCTTCCCGCTGGACGAAGGAAGGAAGACGCCCTGCGGGAGTTCGGATTAAAGCACAAGGGTGGTCAGGTCCGCAATTGGAAAGCGGGTCAGCGAATACGCCAAGCCTTGGAGTAGATCAACTCGTAGCCTTTGAGGCGGAGGCGGTTCTGGGAGACCTAAAGATTTCGCTGGAAGAGCTATCGGAGCTGGCTGGCTCGAAGCATTCACTTGTTTTTTTTCACGGCGAATGGATCGAAATTGATGTAAAGGAAATCCGTCAGGTCCTTAAATTTATGAAGCGTCATGAGGCCGGAACGCTGTCCTTCCGCGATCTGATGCTTTTGTCCTCCGGGGATGAGGAAGGACAATTGGACGGAGTGGACGTCAAAGAGCTTCAAACAGCCGGTATGCTGTCTATGCTCATGCAGGGCGAGCTCATCCGCAGCCCGCTTCTCAGACCTGTTCCTCCCGCTCTACACGGGACGCTGCGGCCTTATCAGGAGCGAGGATATCAGTGGCTCGCAACGATGGGTGAGCTTGGCTTTGGCGCTTTGCTTGCCGACGACATGGGCTTAGGAAAGACCATTCAGGTTATCACGGTGCTGCTCGACAACTTGGCGAAGGGGCTTGGGAAAAGTCTGATCATTTGCCCGACTTCCTTGCTCGGAAATTGGCAGCGTGAGTTTAACCGGTTCGCCCCGAAGCTGCGATTGTATGTTCATCACGGCAGCGACCGTGCTCGTGCTGATCGCTTTCAGCAGGAATATCAAGATGCCGATATCGTTCTTACAACGTACCAGCTGGCAGGTAGGGATACGATGGATTTGCGGTCGGTCGAATGGAACACGATCGTACTGGACGAAGCGCAGTATATTAAAAATTTCGGAACCAAACAAGCACAAAGCGTTATGAAGCTGATTGCGCCGCATCGGATCGCGATGACAGGGACGCCGGTCGAGAACCGGCTCAGTGAGCTATGGTCGATTTTTCAGTTTTTGAATCCTGGTTATCTTGGAACACATGCCTCCTTCCGAGCGCGGTTTACAAGCACGAGCGGAGAAAGTCAAAACCAAGAGCTTCGGAAGCTTCGTCACCTTGTCGCGCCGTTTCTTCTCCGGCGACTTAAGAGCGATCCGGATATCCGCAAGGATCTTCCCGAGAAAATCGAAATTAAGTCTTACTGTGCACTTACTGCGGAGCAGGCACGGCTTTATCGGTCGGTAACCGATGAGTTGATGGCGAATATCGGCGACCATGCGGGGATCGCCCGTAAAGGGCTCGTGTTGTCCTCCCTGACCCGGCTTAAGCAGATATGCAATCACCCGGAGCTTGCAACTGGACGAAGCCGCATCGCAGACTCGGCTGTACGGTCTGGCAAGCTGGAGCGGCTCAGCGAGCTTCTCGACCTTATTATGGATAACGGTGAAGCAGCCCTTATCTTTACGCAATACGTGCGGATGGGTGAGCTTTTGCAGGAGCGGCTGGCTGCGCGTTACGGGATTGCTCCATTCTTTTTGCACGGAGGGGTATCTAAACCGGAGCGGGATGAAATGGTCCGCGCGTTTCAAGAAGGCGGGGGATCGCCGATCTTCGTACTGTCGCTAAAAGCGGGCGGGGTAGGTTTAAACCTGACGCGCGCCAATCATGTTATTCACTATGACCGGTGGTGGAATCCGGCTGTCGAGAATCAGGCGACCGACCGGGTGTTTCGCATCGGGCAGCAAAAAAACGTCGAGGTGCATAAGCTGATTTGTCAAGGAACACTGGAGGAACGTATCGACGAATTGATCGAGCGGAAAAAGTCGCTGTCGGAGCAGGTCGTTGGCTCCGGTGAGCAGTGGCTGACAGAAATGTCCGATGATGAGCTGCGCAGTCTGATTGCGCTTCAACTGGACAGCTTCAGTGAGGAGGATGCGCGATGAGCCAAAACGATACGCCTATGCCGCCTGAAGGCATTTCGATTCAGTTTAACGAGAATGAGGCATTAATTGAATGGATAGAGGGACATACGGTATCAGTTCCTCTTGCTTCGGATTGGGGCGAGTCCCCAAATGCGCTGCTGCAGCAGCTGCGGGAGCAGCCGGACAAGCTCGTGGCCTTGCTGGAGAAGGGCGCTGAGGGCATTTCGATGCTGCTGCCGGCAAGCCCGCCGTGGCCGGCGCACGGGATTGAAGGCGCCCGCGGCAGGGCGCGCTGCTCCTGCGGCGAGCCCGCATGCGCGGAGCCGGCGCGGGCGATTGCATACGGCGCTGCCGCATGGGCGGCCGATGCCGAGCTGCGCCTGCGGGCGCTCGGCTGGACGCGCGAGGCGCTGCTTAGCGCCGTGTGGGGCGCCTGGGCAGCAGAAGCCCCGCTGCCCGATCCCGAAGCGGCCCTCCGCCATACGGCGGGGCCGCCGGAGGCGGAAAAGAGGCCGGCGGCTCCGGCGGGAGCCGTCATGGCCGAATGGCTGGCGGAGGCCGCCGAGCAGGGGCGGCTCCACCAGCCAGGGCCGGAGTTCCACGACGTACGCGTGGAACTCCGCAGCGCGGCCGCGGGCAGCGGGCCGGCCCCGCAAGGCCCAGACCCTGGGCCTTGGGCTGCGCTGCTGCCCGGCGTGCCGGGGGCGGCGAAGGGCCTGGCCCTCGTCGCCGCTCAGGTGATGCAGCGGGCGGAGGCGCTCGCCGCCGCGCTGCCGAGAAAGCCGCGCCGACCGTAGGTTCTGGCGCGGCTACGGCAAACGGGGCGTCCCCAAGTCATGGTGGAATACCTGACTTGGGGACGCCCCGTTTGCCTTAGAAGTTGGACCTATAGGAATATAAGCCAACTAAGCCAACTAATTGTATTTTCTACATCTAATTTGATCGACATCGGCAAATTCAAGCGAATAGCTGCAAAAAGTACATTTAAAATTGAGCAGATACGCGAAAATCGTAAAAATCGCTCAAATTAAATGTAGGTTATGCAGCTAAAGTGTTGAATACTCGGCGATGCCTCAAATTAACTGCAGTTTTTACATTTAAACCAGCCAGATAGTCTCAAAGTTCATAGCGGGACCCTATAAACACTGATCCCCTTAGCCCTATCAACTTGTTCGAACACCTCGCTCAATCGGCGCAAACATTCCACTACTGGGCCACTTACTCATCAGTCACACCCAACGAGTTATGTTCACAACCTGGCTTCCCGCCTACACGCACCCAGCAGCTCACCACGCACCGCCCATAATTGCTCCCAATTTCACTCGCTCAATCTCCGCCGATCAGCTATCTGTCCGCCTTAGCACGCGCCTCATTCGGCGATTCGCCCCGCATACATGCTTACACGCTATACGCAATCTGCGGTGGCTCACACCTTCTGTCTTCGCACGGGCCTTGTGCAACTGGTGCCAGAACAGTCTAACAGCGCTGCCCTTACTCCGGCAGCGCTGCCTCCGAGACGTCCATGATTTCCTTGCGGAGTCCGTGCATTTTTTTATCGAGGGCATCGGCGGCCTTGGCGGCTTCGGATAGCTCCTGCACGACGTGAGGAGGAACCTGCTTGTCGTATTTGTAGAACAAAATATGCTCCATGCTGGCCCAGAAATCCATGGCGAGCGTGCGCATTTGGATTTCGACCTTCATCCAGCGCTGTCCTTCAAACAAAGTGAGCGGCACCGCGACGATGACGTGCAGGCTTTGATAGCCGTTGGGCTTGGGCTTGGCGATGTAATCCTTGATCTCCAAAATCTTAATGTCTTCCCGCTGCTGCAAATGGTCCAGCAAGCTGTAGATATCGCGGACAAAGGAAAACACGATCCGCATTCCGGCAATATCATGAATTTGATTGACCATGTTGTCGACCGTCATGTCGAGGCCCTTGCGTTCCAGCTTATCTAAAATACTCTTCGGTTCCTTGATCCGAGTCTTGATGTGCTCGATCGGGCTGTATCCGTTGTGGATTTTCCACTCCGTTTGGATCAGCTTGATTTTATTCTTCAATTCGTCCAGAGCTAGCTGGTACAAGAAGGGGAGCTTCTTCCACTCCTCTAATTTACGCAGCTCATCCTCGCCGATTTCCCATTGATAGAGTTGTCGCAAATCCAACTGCTTCAAAAGACTGTCATTGGGATTCATGTCCGTTATACTCAACAATAATCTTCTCCTAATCGGGCATTCAAAAAGTCGCAAATAGAGATTCCCGAAGGACTCATATAACCTGCTTTAAGTGGAATCAGCTGAAGGCAAAGAAATCGCTTTCAGCACAAATGCAAAAAGCAGGTCCCCACTTCGAAAGGGGGCTGCAAACAATATATTTGCTGCTAACCGCTTTCTTAAAGTCTTATTGATAAGCGCGGGATGGAGACGAAAACCGGGTGCGATAACTTTGACCTTTTGAACGCGCAAAATAATAAAATGACTTCCTATATTATTGTACCTTGAACAGCCCGGTAAAATCAAAATTAATAGTGGAAGCGGAACGCTTTCCAAGGGTTAAAAATAGGTATGAAAAGACCCGATAAAAAGTAAGGTGTGAAGCGACACCCGACTAAGGGCGGTTTCCACCGGCACGTAAAATCTGGTATGATAATGAATATTTCACGGGGAGGAATCGTGTCATGAATATTTTACAGCGGATAAAAGATGGTGCGGGCAAGGTGACCGATCGCGCGCAAAATGCCGTGGAAATCGGGAGACTGAACACGCAAATTTCAAATATTGAACGTGAACTCGGACTGTATTTTCAAAGAATGGGTGAAGTTTTTTTTGACGGCTACCGTTCAAAAGACATGTCCCAGGCCGAAAAGGAAATGCTGGAGCTTGCCAAAACCTGTGATTTGCTCGTGGAGGAGCGAGATGAGATCCGGGTCAAAATCGCCGAGCTCAAAAATGAGAAATTGTGCGGTGCGTGCGGTAAGGCAGTGACGGAGGATGCGGTGTACTGCCAATATTGTGGGCATAAGCTGACCAGAAATAAACCTGCCGCTAAGGCTGATGCGAATGAAGCGAAGGCGGAGCCCTCCAGCGAATGGGCTGCAGCAGCCGGTTTGGAAATTCCAGCAAAATCACAAAGCAAAGAGAGCGAGCTTGACCTGTTGTTTAACGGGGTGATAGCGGAAATGAAGGAGGAACAAATTGCCGATGCCCGGGAGACGGTCGATCCTGAGGAGGAAGCCCGCCTTCTTCGCGATTTGGAACGGGAGCGTAAGCGTCAAGAGGAACTGGATCGCCGCATCCGCACCTGGACGCAGGGTGCTGATAATATAGCAGTGCCGAATTCCGACGCCTCAGCTCCGGAAGAGATCAAGGTAGCAACGGCGAAGTGCCAAATCTGTTCAGCTACGCTAGTGAAGGGCACGAAATGGTGTCCGAACTGCGGATCTGAGCAAATCTAATCGTGAAATGTTCACCAGGTTGTAATAAATAGCTCCGTAAGGTTAGGCGAGATGTCCGTAGTATGAATTAGATGCGTTTTCCGCCGGTACGGTGGTAAAGGAGCTCGTGTAAACGTCCCTTTGCGTCGGCCCGGCTTTAATTTTTTATCGTGGCTGATTGGAGCAAGCTATGCTGCGGATGCTCCCATGAGATGGGGGAGAAGATATAGTATTGTCCAATGAATTTTAGTAGCAGGAGGAAGATAAGTATGGAGTGCATCGTTCACTTTGAGGTTATGCATCACGATGGGGTGAAGGAATTAAGAGGACTGATCTATCCGAAGGAAGGAAATATTCCGACCGAAAGTGATTTTTTGCAGATGTTTGAAGAAATGGGGTACAAGCTTCGCCTGGAGGATCGTGAAAATTTGGTATTTAAGCCGGTAGAAGCAGGGGCGGATTACGACCGGGTTCGCGTACGTAGATTGGATACCGGAGAGAAGAGCTATAAGGAAGACGGCGATTTAAAGTCTCTTCTGACCAACCTGATTCCACGATCATCCCGGCCCCTCTAAAATTACCTCTTTATTTTCCCGGACAGTTTGCGTTATACTTCTAACATTGTGTGAAAGTATAATTCATTGATTTTCTCGTATATGTGCAGGAATCGGCCTGCATGTCTCTACCTGATCACCGGAATGATCGGACTACGGGAGGAGCACTATTTCTGTCCAGCCTCTGGCGGCCTAAAGCTTATCTAAGCAGGGCTGAAAATATAGGGTGTTTCTTTCTGCCATAGTCCATTTTCCGTTTAAGGGGAAATGGGCTTTTTTGCGCATTTACGAGATGTATAGTTTAAGGGGGAACTGTAGTGAAGTTGCTTAAGGACAAGGTTATGTCCGAAGGAATCGTGCTGGGTAACCAGGTATTGAAGGTGGATTCCTTTCTGAATCATCAGATGGATCCGGTGTTGATGAAGGAAGTCGGAAAAGAGTTTGCACGTCATTTTGAGGGGGAACAGATCACCAAGGTGCTTACTATCGAATCTTCAGGCATCGCCCCGGCGATTATGACGGCCCTGGAGCTCGGCGTTCCGATGATTTTTGCCCGTAAAAATAAATCGTTAACTTTAAAGGAAAATATTCTCGTGGAAAAGGTCTACTCCTTCACCAAGCAGGAAACGAACGAAATCACGGTATCCAAAAAATTCTTGGATGAAAATGACCGTGTACTCATCGTGGACGATTTCCTGGCCAACGGAGAGGCAGCGTTTGGACTGGCCCGGATCGTGGAGCAGGTGGGCGCCAAGGTGGCCGGGATTGGTATCGTCATTGAAAAGTCATTTCAGCCGGGCGCACGGCGCTTGAAGGAAGCAGGGTACCGGGTGGATTCTTTAGTTCGAATCGCCGCTTTGGAGAACGGTACAGTCACTTTTGTGGATGACCAAACGAACGAGTAGCGGAATGAATCATTAGTCGCTTTATTCATTATTCATCATTCATCATTTAGGGAGGAACCTATTCACATGGAAAGAGAACGTATTTTTCAAAAAAACAGGCACCCGCTGAAGACGATGTCGCTCGGGATACAGCATGTGCTTGCGATGTACGCCGGTGCGGTAATCGTGCCGCTGATCGTTGGCGGAGCTCTCAAGTTTTCGCATGAGCAACTGACTTATCTGATCGCGATTGATCTGCTTGCCTGCGGCGTTGCAACGCTGCTTCAGGTGTGGGGGAATCGCTGGTTCGGCATCGGGCTTCCGGTCATGCTTGGCTGTGCGTTTCAGGCCGTTTCCCCGATGATTGCTATCGGTCTGGAGGACGGAATGGGAGCGCCAGCTATTTACGGAGCGATTATCGCATCCGGGCTGTTCGTCTTCCTGTTCGCGGGGTTGTTCGGTAAGCTGATCGCTTTCTTTCCGCCGGTCGTAACAGGTTCGGTTGTGACGATTATCGGCGTGACGCTCATTCCGGTTGCGATCTCCGATCTCGGGGGAGGCAACCCGGGAACGAATCCGGACTTCGGAAGCCCGCTTAATCTCGCGCTAGGCTTTGGCGTGCTGCTGTTTGTTATTCTCATGAACCGTTTTGCTAAAGGATTCCTTCAGTCCATCTCGGTGCTGCTTGGGTTGATTGCCGGTACGCTGGTAGCCGCCTTGGCCGGGCAGGTGGATTTTACCCCCCTGAAGGAAGCAAGCTGGTTTCATGCCGTACAGCCGTTTTATTTTGGAAAGCCAACGTTTCATGCTTCCGCAATAATAACGATGATTCTAGTCGCGATTGTAAGTGTCGCCGAGTCCACTGGCGTGTTTATGGCGCTTGGACGAATCGTTGATAAGGAAATCACGTCGAAGGATCTAACGCGCGGGTATCGGGCCGAGGGGCTGGCCATTATGCTTGGGGGCATTTTTAACTCGTTCCCATATACGACCTATTCACAAAATGTAGGGCTCGTCCAAATGAGCCGGGTTAAAACTCGTGATGTGATCGTCGTAGCGGGCGGTTTCTTGATCTTGATCGGCTTTGTGCCAAAAATCGCCGCACTGACGCAGCTTGTCCCTACCTCCGTGCTTGGCGGCGCAATGATTGCGCTGTTCGGTCTCGTGCTGTCCTCCGGTATACGGATGCTGGGCGATCAAGTAGATTTGAACCGGCATGAGAATTTGTTGATCATTGCCTGCTCTGTTGGGATGGGGCTCGGCGTTACCGTTACGCCGCAAATCTTTGACCATCTGCCGGCCGCGCTGCGCATACTGGTCGACAATGGCATCGTCGCAGGCAGCTTTACGGCGATTGCGATGAATTTACTGTTTAATGGATTGGGTGGACGCCGTAAAGCGGAGGCCGTACAGACTTCGAAGGCTTCGGTGGATCACAAGGAGCTAAATAACAAAGCTAAGGCAATTTCCTAAAGCTTCGCGCCCTTACATTCGTTGCAGCTGTTTTTCTGCGAGGTCGCCGATCCAGGGGAGCTTAAACCATTTCCCTTGCAGAGAGGCTGCCATGAGTATTACCCACAGCGTTAGGCCAAGTATCGTCAAGAGAAGGCTGACCACGATGCCGATAATGGGCAGGAAACCGGCTAGCGCATGAGCAACCATCAGTCCGGCGAACAGCATGACCGATTGAAGGGCATGAAACAACACAAAACGGCTTCTTCGCTCCACGGCGAGAAATACGACTCCGCCGACGAAAGCAAACAGATAACAGAGGAACCCGGCAACATTTTCATACAGGCCAGTAGAAGACTTAAAGGGAGACAAGGGCATAACCTTCTTTCTCTTTACTATTGTCTTACTACCAAATGTATGACGAGCCTTCGGCGGTGAGAACTAACTCGGAAGAAGCCGGTTCAAACCATTGTGTCATAATATCATCGACGATCACCTCCGCAGCTTCAGGCTTGCGGAGGTTTTCTATTTTTTGAATCAGGTCAGATAGGTCGCTTTCATTGGTGAGGAGAGCATCGATTTGCGCTGCCAGGCTTTTTGGATTATTGGCGATTCGTGCAATGCCCTTGTTCTTCAGGTAAAGTGCGTTATTCAGCTCTTGCCCGGGAACCGGTCGGTACAAAAATATCGGCAAACGGCAAGCCAACGCTTCGGACAACGTGATTCCACCTGGCTTGGTAATGATACCATCGCTTGCTCGCATAAATGCCGCAACTTGGTTGACGTAACTGAAGAGATGGAAGTCGGGAGAAGAGCCAAAAGCCTCATTTAGTCCCCGGTACAGATCCTCATTTTTTCCGCAAACCGCGACAATTTGGTAGCGACCGCTTGCCAAAATCGTTTCGCTGATATCACGGATACCACCCATGACTCCGTAAGCTCCAGCCATAAGCAAAATTGTTTTCTTGCTCGGGTCCAGATGGGCTAGCGCTTCAGTCTCCGGAATTCGCTCCGGAACAAAATCAGGCTTCAGAGGAATGCCGCTGACTAGTATGCGTTCATGGGATATGCCTCGATCGATCATCTCCTGCTTCAAATCATCTGTGGCGACATAGTAGCGGTCTACATCCGGATGAATCCAGCGTCCATGCAGATCGAAATCCGTCACGACGTTGACAAACGGCAGTGATTTTCCGGTTTTCTTGAAAAGTCGTGGCATGGCGATTTGCGGAAAGGTATGAATGATGAGGTCCGGCTGCGCTTTATTAATTAATTGCTGCAGTTTATTAATACCAAAGGAATTGATGACGCCAAGCAGTGACGTTTCCGGCTGCATTTCCTTGGTGAAGTTATAAACCCAGCCGTAAATTGATGGAAGCGTCTTGAAGCTTTGCAGATACACGAATTTGGTGAGCCCGTTTAAAACGGGATGGGCCTCAGCCATTAAATCGAGAAGAAATACTTCAGACACGCCTTTGCTGCGGAATACAGCTTCAATCGCTTTGGATGCTTGGTAATGCCCGTCTCCATAACTGGCATACAGAATCATAATTTTAGGCGTTTTAGAAGTCATCACGATTCTCTCCTATCCGTGGTTTTATAACCGACTTATCTCGTCCTATATTTTAACCAAGCAAAGACGAATAAATAATACTAGCGGAAATCGGATAAAAAATGTATCGTTGGAAGAAAGCTGAAACATGGACTTGAATATGCTACAATAAAAGAATAGGAGGTCTTTTCCAACATCAGCCAGTGGCAAACTTCATGATTGAAAATTTAACAACTTTTCGGCATTCTCAAGATCGGAGCATTTACCTTAAGCGTTCTGGGAGGGAATTTTATGGCAACGAAAGGTCATGATGAAGTTAAAGAAAGTTTACGGGAAATGACTCGAATATTCAAACCGAAAGATCCGAAAAAATTCGTTAAAGAATACGTCCGCAAATATCGCATTATGGGCGGCTATGAAGAGGAATTGACCTCACTTGTTGAGCATGAGTTAGGCAAGCTTGATTCATCGGTTTCCTAATGCACCGAAGTGTGTATAATCGTTCCGGCGCAAAAGAGCGCGCGGAACGTTTTTTTTCATTTGCTCTATCATATATTAAAACGATTGTATCATCGTAAAATCAACGTTTTGTAAAAACAGCGAGAGGAGATCGGGACGTGAAAGTACGCATAAAGACCAAGGAGGAGATTGCCCGGATCCGGGAAGCCGGAAGCATTCTGGCGGAATGCCATCGCGAAATATCAAAAATGATCGGACCGGGAATAACAACATTGGAAATAGATGGCTTTGTAGAGTCATTTTTAGCGGGTAGAGGAGCCACTCCGGAGCAGAAGGGGTATCGCGGATTTCCGTTTGCAACCTGTGCTTCGGTAAACGACGTCGTATGCCACGGCTTTCCGGGAGACCGTAAGCTAGAGCAGGGAGATATCGTAACGATTGATATAGTGGTTAATAAAAACGGCTGGCTGGCCGATTCAGGTTGGTCTTATCGGATTGGAGAGGTCAGCGATGAGGCTGAAATGCTCCTCAGCGCTACAGAAAAGGCTTTGTATGCGGGAATTGCCCAAGCGGTCCCGGGGGGGCGTATGGGAGATATCGGTTATGCAGTATCGCGTACAGCACTGGAGGCGAAGGTGGGAGTAGTCAAGCCGCTGATTGGTCACGGTATCGGGCGCTCTATGCATGAGCCGCCGGATGTGCCGAATTTTGGACGGCCTCGTACTGGATTACGGCTTCAGTCGGGAATGGTCATCACGATTGAACCAATCTTTACGGGCGGAGAAACCGGTGCTGTTTACTGGGGCGATGATGGATGGACGATCCGTTCAGCAGACGGCAGTCTCGGCGCCCATTATGAACATACTTTGGCAATTCTGGATGATGGTCCGGTTGTGCTGACAAAATAAAAAGAGAGCGCAGCTCTCTTTTTTTTGCCTAAATGCCATAAAGTTTAAAGAAATGTCAAAATTCAAAGGAATAATATTAGTACATGATCAGAGACCCGAAGGGTCTCTTTTTTGGAGCTGATTAGTAGGTGCGAAAAATGGGTAAACGCTAACAAAACCTTTATTCACGCGGCATTTCGGATTTTTGAACAATTTGTGAACTAGGTGCGAATCATTGACAAAAGATGGGTTCGATCATATATTTAATAGGTGATTGTTGTAATTGACAAAATTGTATTTTCCGTGATAGGCAGGTAGATTTTTAAATGGGCAAACTGGAAATCCTGCGCGTGAACGGAACATAACGGAGAAGTGGGGTAGATCAATGATGAAACCGTGGAAGGCTGTTAAGCGGCTGCTGCCTTTGTTTGCCGGAATGGCGCTCCTGCTGTCCGCATGCGGTCGCGAGGACCTATCGGCACTTAGGCCACAGGGACCGGTAGCCGAAGGACAACTCGGCTTAATTAAGCTATCGATCAGCATCATGGTCGTCGTCATGCTGATTGTATTTGGGATCGCAGGCTACGTTTGGGTGAAATTTCGCCGCAAACCGGGGCAAAACGAGATGCCGAAGCAAGTGGAAGGAAACTTCAAGCTGGAGGTTATCTGGACGGCGATTCCGCTCCTGCTCGTCATTGTGCTCGCAGTCGTCACCGTGCAGAAGGTGTTCGCCTATGCAGAGGATTACTCGAACGATAAGAATGCCGTGAAGGTAAAAGTGACCTCGCATCTATTCTGGTGGGAGTTTTCCTATCCTGATTATGGGATTACGACGGCCCAAGATATGATTATTCCAACCGGCAAGAAGATTGCCCTTGAATTGAAGACAGCCGATGTTTTGCACTCCTTCTGGGTTCCTTCACTGGCAGGTAAAACCGACACGAATACGGACGGAACAGTTAATAACGCCTGGCTTGAGGCTTCCAAAGAAGGCGTTTACCTCGGTAAATGTGCAGAATTGTGCGGGCCATCCCATGCTTATATGGAGTTCAAGGTGAAAGCGGTTAGCCAGGAGTCGTTCGACAAATGGGCCCAAGCAATGAAGGCGCCGGTGCAAACGATCGAGGATCCTGCTGTAGCCGAAGTGTTCAAGAGCCAATGTTTGTCCTGCCATGCGATCGGCGACCAAGGCGGGCCGCTTGGACCGAACCTGACCGGAATCGGCAGCAGAGAAACAGTAGCCAGCATACTACATAATTCAGAAGCGTCTGGTAAACCCAGCGATGGCAAACCGGTAAAAGATAATTTGGTACAGTGGCTGTCGGATCCGCAGGCTGTCAAACCGGGCAATAAAATGCCTGATCCGAAAAAGGATCTCGGTCTGTCGGATGCTCAAATTGAAGCGATCGCCGACTATTTAGCCAACAGTAAATTATCCTATTGATTTTGGGCTTCTCTTACCGGAGAACCTTATCGATAGGGAAATCTAAAGGGGGTACAAACCTTGGCTCATGCTCACAGTGTCAAGCGGCACAAAGGTTTGATGGACTGGTTGACAACGGTGGACCACAAGAAGATCGCCATTCTGTATTTAATTGCAGGGGGATTGTTTTTTGGCATCGGCGGTATTGAAGCATTACTGATACGAGTTCAGCTTGCTAAACCGATGAATGACTTTGTTACTGCACAACAGTTTAATGAATTGATTACGATGCACGGAACGACGATGATTTTTCTAGGCGTTATGCCGGTTATTTTCGCACTTATGAATGCGGTAATTCCGCTGCAAATCGGAGCCAGGGACGTGGCCTTTCCTTTCCTGAATGCGCTCGGATTTTGGACGTTTCTGTTCGGTGGTTTGCTGCTGAATCTTAGCTGGATTATGGGCGGAGCTCCGGATGCGGGATGGACCTCGTATACGCCGCTCTCTACTACACAATTCAGTACAACACATGGGGTAGACTTTTATACGATCGGTCTGCAGATTGCCGGTCTCGGTACATTAATCGGCGGCATCAACTTCCTGGCGACGATCATTACGATGCGTGCACCGGGAATGTCTTTTATGCGGATGCCGATGTTTACCTGGACGACATTCGTCACTTCGGCGATGATCTTGTTTGCATTTCCGGCCGTAACGGTTGGCCTTGTACTGCTCTCATTCGATCGCATTTTAGGAGCAAATTTCTTTGAAGTCGGCAACGGGGGCAATCCAGTGCTCTGGCAGCACATTTTCTGGATATTCGGACACCCGGAAGTGTATATTTTGATTTTGCCGGCTTTCGGCGTCATTTCGGAAGTTGTTTCTACCTTCTCTCGCAAACGGTTGTTTGGATATAGCTCTATGGTATTCGCAACGATTCTTATCGCGTTCCTTGGCTTTATGGTATGGGCTCACCACATGTTTACGACGGGTATGGGGCCGGTGGCGAATGCGCTGTTTTCGATCGCTACGATGCTCATCGCCGTGCCTACGGGGATCAAAATCTTTAACTGGCTGTTTACGATGTGGGGAGGACAAATTCGCTTCACTACCGCGAACTTGTTTGCCTCGGGTTTTATCCCTACCTTTGTAATGGGCGGGGTTACCGGCGTCATGCTGGCATCCGCACCTGCTGATTATCAATACCATGATACTTATTTCGTTGTTGCTCACTTCCATTATGTTATCGTCGGTGGTTTGGTGCTCGGCTTGTTTGCAGGCCTGCACTACTGGTGGCCGAAGATGTTTGGCCGCATCCTGGACGAGAAGCTCGGAAAAATTGAGTTCTGGACCTTCATTATCGGGTTCCATATGACATTCTTTGTACAGCATTTCCTCGGTTTGATGGGGATGCAACGTCGTATCTTCACCTATTTGCCAAACCAAGGCTTCGATTTACTCAACCTGATCAGTACGATTGGTGCTTTCTTAATGGGCGTCGGTGTCATCGTGCTGCTGGTGAATATTGCACTGACGGCGAGAAAACCGGCTACGGCAGCAGGCGATGCTTGGGAGGATGGCCGCACGCTGGAGTGGGCGATACCTTCTCCACCGCCGGAATACAATTTCAAGCAAACTCCGCTTGTACGCGGTATTGACGCTTTCTGGAAAGAAAAGATGGCCGGCAACAAGGAAATGACCCCGGCAGAACCGGTAGGTCCGATTCATATGCCGTCGGCGACAATTCTTCCTTTTGTGATGTCCGTTGGATTGTTTATTGCCGGTCTCGGATTCATGTTTACGAAAGACGACTTCGGAAACGAGCTGTTGAATTTCCTCTTCGGCAATTACATTGTGACAGGGATTGGATTGGCGATTACCTTCGGCTCTATGCTGATTCGCTCGTTGTATGACGATCATGGCTGGCACATTGAGCCGGAGGAACAACACGGGAAGGGGGCCCAAGCATGACGACACCTCATACGACGCATACGGAGGCGGTACTGCCTCATGAACCGGAGAAAGCGACGCTGGAGGGCCGCAATAAGATACTCGGCTTTTGGCTCTTTCTCGGTGGGGAGGCTGTATTGTTCGGAACGTTGTTCGCAACTTTCTTGACACTGCGCCATCAGGTCGCCGATGGACCATCGGGCAGTGAGTTGTTCAATCTGCCGATGACCGCAGCTGCTACATTTATTTTGCTTGCCAGTAGTTTGACGAGTGTGTTCGCCATCCAAGCGATGCATCGGTTCGATAAGAAGAAACTTGCTGGCTGGTTGGGTGCAACCGTGCTGCTTGGTCTTGGCTTCCTGGTATTGGAAATTTACGAGTTTGCCGAATATATGATCCATGAAGATTACAGTATGACGACAAGCGCCTTTAGCTCGGCATTTTATACTCTGGTCGGGTTTCACGGGGCACATGTTTTGTTCGGAATCCTTTGGATCTCACTGCTGATCGGACAATTGTTCAAGAAAGGCCTGACCCTCGTAACTGCCCCGAAGATTTACGTGTCAGCCATCTATTGGCACTTCATTGACGTGGTGTGGGTATTCATTTTTACGGTGGTCTACCTGCTTGGAAAGGTGGGAGCATAAGAGATGGTGAACCAGGAGACGAATGGCGTGCAATCGGTCAAACGCCGTCATCGGCATGAAGGGCCTCAAAAGCACATCATTGCTTTTATTTTCTCGATTGCTTTGACCTTGATCGCTTTTGCGGCGGTGGCTGCTGGGGGCGTCAACATCGCCTTTACTGTAATTTTGCTCCTCGTGATGGCAGTGTTGCAGGTTTTAGTTCAGTTAGGTTACTGGATGCATATGAAGGATAAGGGCCACCTCATCCCGATTGTATTTATGGCTGGTGGGTTTTTCGTGGCAGGAACAGCTATTGTTGCGGCTTTATACTGGATGTGGTGGTAAAGGAGTAAGAGGTGGGCCTTGTTTTTTTGGGTCCCCCTCTTTTGTGGGTTTTAGGTATTAACCGAAATAATGAAATGAATGGAATGTTTCACACAAAAACGGTACCGTCCTGATTGGGGCGCTGTAGCCGTTTTTGTGCACATATGGGACTATGTTCACAAATTGGACAGAAAATCACCTCGGTGAAGGGAGGTTTTGCATTGCTAGGATTAGAATACTTTAATTTTAAGGATGTTTGGAGCCCAGTGTTTTTAGCTATTATGCTGTTGATTTCGGCTGGATATTTCGTTTTAATCGGACCGCTGGGGGAGAAATGGGCTAGTGGCGAGAAAGTATCCGTAAGTCGAAAAATACTGTTTCTGACCGGCATGCTGCTGCTTTATTTGGCTCAAGGCGGTCCAATCGAGCTGCTAGGACATATGATGTTCAGCTTTCACATGGTGAGCATGGCGTTCTCTTACCTCTTGGCTCCGCCACTGCTAATGCTGGGAGTTCCAACCTGGGTGTGGCGGTTTATAGTGCAAGCTCTTGGTCGGAGCCCTTTGCGAGGGCTGAAGTTTTTTGCGAAGCCTGTAGTGGCCGCCGTATTGTTTAATGGATTATTTTCCTTCTATCACATTCCGTTGGTGCATGATTATGTGATGCTGCACTTTGGCATTCATCGGCTGTATTATGTCATCCTGTTTATCGCATCGATCCTCATGTGGTGGACGTTGGTCAATCCTCTTCCCGAAAAAGCCGGGGTCCAGGGATTGAAAAAAATGGGCTTTATTTTTCTTAACATGGTGCTGCTGACACCGGCGTGTGGTTTGATTATCTTTGCCAGCGAGCCGCTTTATGCGACTTATAGCGATCCTGGTGTTTGGGCGAGAGCCATGGGGTACTGCGTATCAGGAGATCCTTCGATGCTGCTTAGCCAATTCGGCGGTCCTCAGTTTTTTGGCTATTTAGAGCCGAAGGTTGACCAGCAGATCGGTGGCATTATGATGAAATTTATACAAGAGCTGATTTTTGCCTCGATGCTGGCGTATGTATTTTTCCAGTGGTACAAGCAAGAGAACCGGGAGGATACTGAGGATGAGCGTAATGGGATTGCTACACTACCCTCGGACACGGTAGCTTTAACTCCAGGGGAAACTGTAAAGTAGCCGATGTGCAAGTACTTCGCGGCATGAAATGTAGAACAAATCGCGCCCATTTGTCCTGGTTTGAACAAATAGGGGGAAAAAATGGCCTTATTTAAGTAATCTTAGTAGTTTGGGCTTAAATAGGGGAACTTTTTGGCCTTAATTCGGTTATAAAGCTCCCAAATGGTGTTTTTATAGGCCCGATGAGTAAAATAGGTACACAAAATACCCTTATTTTTCAGATCAGAGGCTTAAATGTCTAAATAGGGCCATAAATTACCCTTATCCCGTTTGGTGGAGGGTCAGCGGACAGAGGTACGGCCACAAAACAAAGCAGGTGCTCACGAAGCAAGTTTTATTCGATGACTTATCAAGAAGCAACGCCCATAAAACTTTTAGGAGGATGAAAATTGGACTTGTACACATTGTTCCCGACGATCAGTACATCGTTTATCGTTATCAGTGCGGTTTTGGTTGCGATCGGCTGGGGACTCATTATTAAAGGAAAACGGGATGCGCATAAGAAGACGATGATTGCGGCCGCTGTTGCTGCATTGCTATTCTTTATCATATATGTGTCCCGGACGGTGTTTATCGGTAATACGTCATGGGGGGGACCTGATAATTTGCAGATGTATTATCAAACCTTCCTTATTTTTCACATTGTGCTGGCAACGGTGGCTGCAGTATTTGGCTTAACCACGCTGGTGCTTGGCTTTAAGGAGAAGTATGCAAAGCACCGAAAGTGGGGAAGAACGACTTCCGTTATCTGGTTTTGCACAGCAATTACAGGGGTAGCGGTTTATGTCTTGCTCTACTTGATGTACCCCGGCGGACATACCAAACCGGTGTGGGAAGTTATTTTGGGGGCCTAAGCGTTGAGCCATGCTTGATTAATCCCATATTGCATTGATCTAAAAAGCGCGAGTCGACAGGCAATACGCCTGAGCGAGCTCGTGCTTTTTTTGTTCCAGACCGCACTGTAGCGCTTCGTTCTAACATTTGCCCCCATTTGGAAAATTACGGATTGACGGGTAATATTACAGAGTATATACTGTGTATAAAGATATAAACAGTAAGCACAGTGAAGCCAGCTTTATTATGGCGGTGATCCTGGGATAAGAAAGGTTGAGAGCATTGGATAGTTGGAAAAGTGCTTGGATCATTTTAAAGAAAGACCTGCGGGGAGATCGGTTGTACCTCATCTGGAATGTCATCTTTATGCTCTATACAGGTTTGATGATCAGTGTGATGTTCAGGCCATCCGATGAAGCAAAAATTTATATAAGTCCGGTGAGCGATTTTCTAATGCTGATGCTCATTCCGGTGACTGGCTTCTTTTTCTCGCGTCGATCATTCAGCTACCTTAAAGAAGACTCATATACCCAGATGCTAAGGTATTACCGCACGCTGCCGATTCCGCTGCCAGTTATCATGAAAAGCCGAATTTTGCAGCTGATCGCGGCGCTACTGTTCAACGGAATATTTTTTTATACGACGATTTACCTTATTTCATCGCATTTAAGAAGCGAGTTGGGGCTTGGACAATTTCTCGCTATGGCATTAACCTGGACCGGATATGGTCTAATGATGAACGGACTATATATTTGTTTCGAGCTTCTCATGAAAGGCCGTGCTTATTTGTGGATGACCTTGGTCTCGATGATCGCCGTAGGACTACTAGCTTTTGTCATCGATTGGTTTGGTGGAAATGTAACGCTGTTCTCGATAGAAATGTCCAAGCAATACTCGCTCCTTTCGCCATTGATGTGGGGAGTGTTGGCCCTGGGAATACTGGTGTTAATAGTGTGCTGTAACCTGACACAGCGCAAGCTGGTGAAGAGAGATTTGGCATAGACGAACCGGATTATGGTTTGGCCTTGAAAGCGGAGGTGAGTAGGAAAGGTGTGGATTCCCATTCAGATCGATGAAAGTAGTGCAGCACCGCTATACCATCAGATTGAAACGCAGCTGAAATCACTGATTGTGAGTGGGCAAATAGAGGAAGGGACATTGCTGCCTTCGATACGCGAGTTTGCAGGGAGCTTGAATTGCAGTGTGATCACCGTCCGGCGTGTTTATCAAGATTTAGAAAACGAGGGTTTGCTGCGAACCAAACAAGGGACGGGAACTTTTGTGGCCAATGTCAGTACGAGAGAACGCGACGAATACCGCCGAACCGTAGTAAATGGGGCGCTCGAAACGGCCGTAGAGACAGGAAAATCACTGCAATTTAAGGATGAGGAGCTGAAGATACTATTTATGGATATTTTGAAGCGGAAATACAGTCCGCCTCAAAGCAAGGAGGATGCGGATTGATGAGTCAGGATACAGTCGTAGAATTGATCGGTACGGTAAAAAAAGGCCGCAGGAAAACGATAGGACCTCTGAATCTCCAGATTCCTAAAGGATATATCGTTGCGTTTGTGGGACCTAACGGTTCTGGCAAAAGCACGATGATACAGATGATTCTCCAGACGATTTGTCCGGATGAAGGGGAGATTCGCTGGTATGGTGAGGCTCATACCGGGGTGCTTCCTATAGACCTGCGGCAAAAAATCGGATATGTTCCCGAAATCTCAGCAATAGAAGAAAACTATATGACGGCAGAGGTGGCGGCTCGTTTTCGTTCCTATTGGTACCCTTCCTGGGATGAGGAATATTTTGAGAGCTTGATGACTCGCTTTGATGTCCCTCGCCGGGAACGGTTAAGCCGTATGTCCAAGGGGGAGCGGAGAAAGTTCGAAATCGCCGCAGCACTAGCTGCTAAACCGAAACTGCTTTTACTTGATGAGCCTTCTTCGGGACTTGATCCGTTCGCCTGGAAGCATATGATCGATGAGCTCCGGAATTGTATGGAGGAAGAGGAGGTCACGATCATACTAGCTACGCATATTGTGGAAGAGATTAAGCGGCTGGCCGATTACATCGCTTTTGTGTATCAGGGGCAAGTGCTCGACATGGTGGAAAAAGATTTGCTTCTGGGGAGCTGGAAAGAGATTTGGGTGCGAAATGATGAATCTGCTCGTTTAAGCAAATTCCCAGGCAAAGTGATCCGACAAGAAGATGGCCCATCCATCAGCAAGCTTGTTGTACAAGAAGATTCTCTACTTGATGAGCTGTATGCAGAGCAAGGTCTGCAGATTATCAAAAGTCGCAGTCTGGAGCTTGAAGAAATTATGGAGCTGTGGATTGAGGGACATCGTCCGGCTGCTGCCGTTCAGTAGAAATGTAAATCTAGCCGCAGTCCTAATTAGCAATAGCGTATCCTGCAATTTTACATATATATTTTACTTTGAAAAAGAGGAGTGGGAGTATGGCGTATCCTTTGGTTTTGGAAAAGGTAGTGAAGCAATTTGGTGAGAAAACAGCCGTCAGCGAAATCTCGCTGCAGGTAGAGGAAGGCGAAATTTATGGACTGCTCGGCGCAAACGGTGCCGGGAAAACGACGACCATGCGCATGGTGCTGGGGCTGATCTATCCGGATGGAGGCCGCATTACGTATAACGGCAAGCCTTACGGAAAAGAGCTGCAGCATTTGATGGGTTATTTGCCGGAGGAAAGAGGGCTGTATCCGAAGGTCAAAGTCAGTGACCAAATTATTTATCTGGCTCGCCTGCGGGGCATGTCAGCTTCAGAAGCCGATAAAAGCCTGAAGTATTGGCTCGAACGCTTCGAAGTACCGGAGTACTACGATAAGAAGATCGAGGAACTATCCAAAGGGAACCAGCAAAAAATGGGCTTTATCGCCGCGGTCGTTCACAAGCCGAAAATCGTCATTATGGACGAAGCTTTCAGCGGACTTGATCCGGTCAATGTCGAGCTCCTGAAAGAGACAGTCAAAGAGCTGCGCGATCAGGGCACAAGCATCCTGTTCTCTACGCACCGCATGGAGCATGTAGAGGAACTGTGCCGGAATATCACCATTTTGCACCGCTCCAACACAGTACTGCAGGGCAACCTCAAGGAGATTAAAAAGCGTTATCCACGTGAAGAAGTGCTGCTGTATACGGCTAGCGAAGTAGCCGGGCTTGAGCAGATCGAAGACGTAAAGAAGGTTGAACGTCAGGAGAGAGGATATTCGATCCGGATATCCAATGTCGCAGCGGCGCAAACCATTTTGCGCAAGGCGATGGAGGTTACGGAGGTTGAGCATTTTGAAATCAAGGAACCAACCTTGAATGAGATCTTCATTAAGGAAGTAGGTGAGTCGAATGAATAAATTGGGGACGGTCATCGGCTTTACATTTCTAAATAAGGTTAGAACAAAATCATTTATCGTAACGACGTTGGTGTTGGCTCTGCTTGTGACAATTGGCCTTCATGTTCCGTATTTCATAAAAGCATTTTCCGGCGGGGATGACGCTCCTACTAAAATTGGCTTGGTATACACAGGCCAACCTGAGCTCGCTGAATCCTTGAAGGCTTATACCGAAAAGCAGAAGGAATCCGTGAATTTTTCATTGGTAGATTATAAGCAAGCGGACGAAGAAACGTTCAAAAAAGATTTGGAAGCCGGCAAAATCGATGGGTATTTGCAATTTGCCTCTTCTAAGGATGAGGCTTTCCCGACGGTTACTTATACCTCCAAATCCGCGAGCATGGGGATGGGACTGCAGACCTCGGTGCAGGCTGCGCTGCAAAGTGTAAAGGCTGAATTTATTACAAAGGGATCGCTGAGTGATGCTCAAATTGCGGCTCTGAATGCTCCGGTGCAGATCGATTCGGTGAAAGCCGTGCCGAAGGCGGACGGGAATAAGTCCGGTGATTCCGGAAAAGAGTCGCAAAAGCCTAGCGTTATTAACTATGTTGTCGTGTACATTCTTGTCATTCTTTTCTTCATGACCATTACGATGACGGGTAATATGATCGCTGCTGAGGTTACGGCAGAAAAGAGCTCACGGGTCATGGAAATTCTGATTACCAGTGTTTCACCGTTAGCACAGATGTTCGGCAAAATCCTTGGAATGTTTTTTATCGGCTTGCTGCAAATCTTTGTGTTTGCTGGCGTTGTCTTCATCAACATTTCACTGCCGTACAACAAGGCTGTATTAGCGGACTTTCAGCTAGACTTGTCGCAGCTTAGCATTGAAGTACTTATCTTTGGATTAGTGTTCTATGTTCTTGGCTACTTCTTGTATGCGACGCTGTTCGCTGCAATCGGTTCGCTGGTAAGCCGGACGGAAGAGTTGGGCCAAGCGACTGTGCCGGTTACGATGTTTTCACTGGTTGCGTTCTACATTGGTATCTTCAGCATGCAAGCCCCGGATTCAATACTCATGAAGGTTAGCTCCTTTATCCCATTTGTTTCTCCTGTTTCAATGATCGTTCGGGTCGGAATGGGAAATCCGCCGGCATGGGAGATCATTCTGTCGCTTCTCGTGCTTGGCGCATCCATCGTTTTGTTCGGCTGGTTATCTGCGAAAATTTACCGCACAGGCGTGCTGCTGTATGGTAAACGCCCAACCATGAAAGAGCTTCGGAAAGCAATGAAGGCTTATAAAATCTAAAAAAAACACGAGCCTAAGCTCACGACAAAGGAGAATTGAACATGAAAAATTGGAAACGAATGCTATTATCGATCACAATTTCGGCAGGGATGATGGCCACGGCAGCTCCTGCCATGGCTGCTCCGCAGCAGTCGGCAGTAAAAGTGGGAGACCAAATCGTTCATTATGCTGGGGGCGCACCGGTCTTTGATCAGGGTACAACATTTGTTCCGCTGAAAACAACGCTCGAGGCTATGAATGCGAAGCTTACGGATGCGGAAGATGGCAAGATCCACGCGGTAGTGGATGGCAAAAAGATTACGCTAGTAAGCAAGCTCAAACGAATCAACGGCGTGACCTATGCGCCCGTTCGGGTAGTTGGTGATGCAGCAGGATATGAGGTTCGCTGGGATGCCAAAACGCGCACGATTCTGCTCATTTCCAAGGGGGCAGAAACTGCGAAAGCCGGTGGTCGCGGCTTCATGTGGGAAGTGGAGAACAACGGGAATACGATCTACCTGGTAGGCTCGATTCATATTGGGGAAGATGGCTTTTACCCGCTGCGTCCGGAGTTTGAAACAGCGTTTAAGGAGGCCGACTATCTGGGCGTTGAGATTGATCTGAGCAAATCGGCCGACGACGCGCATACAAAACTGATCATGAACATGGGCACATATCAGGATGGAACGACGCTAAAGGATCATGTGTCTAAGGAAACGTATGACAAGGTGAGCAAAATTTTGCAGGATAACGGAATGAAAGCCAATGCCTTGGATGCCTATAAACCATGGGTCGTTGAATCTACGATTAGTGCTCTGAATTCGATGAAGGCCGGATACCAAGCGGATGCAGGGGTCGATCTGTATTTTATCAAGAAAGCGATCGAGCGCAAAATTCCGGTCGTGGAGCTGGAATCCTATGAATCTCAACTGAGCATGTTCAATGGCTTGTCCAAGGAATTGCAGGAGAAGAATCTCAACAAAACAATGGACAGTGTTGGTGTGCTGCAGGACGACATCAAGAAAATGGGTGAAATGTGGAAAACCGGCAATGACGAGCAGTTGCTGGAGCTGACTAACAGCCTGGCTACTGATCCGGAATACAACAAAGCTCTCTTGATTGACAGAAACGCCAAAATGGCCGAAAAAATCGATGGCTACCTGAAGAACGGAAAGAAAGAAGAGTACTTCATCGTGGTCGGCGCAGCACACTATCTGGGCGAGCATGGCATTATCAAGCTGTTGCAGGATAAAGGGTACACCGTTGTTCGGAAATAGATATCAGAGCATACGATAGTAAAAAAACAAATATTAAGAGATAGAAATAAGCGCCTTTTAGGCGCTTATTTTCGTAGGGGGAATGACATCGCCTTATGGCTCGATTAAATGGGCGGAGATTGCGGTTGAAGTACTGCCGAAAGGCAAGCAGCGAAAAGGGCTAAGTGGTATACGCATGCAGGGCTATCCATCGGATAGCTTTTTTAATATGGCTTAAGCCAGTTGAGTGTGCGGCTCAACTAATCGTATGGTTCGACCAGATTCATAATTAATTATACGTGGTTTTCCATGGAGTACTTCAAACTTATTTTCATCAACATTTAGCAAGGGCCATAAAAACTTCCTTAATTTAATCAAGTTCTCGTCTGAGTAATCGTTCACATCTTTTGTTAGCTGAAGATAGACACCTAAATGCTCATGGTTAGTTATAGTTTCTACTAAAGGACAAGGGGCATTTCGTTGAATGAAATCTAGCCCTCCTAAAATTTCAACATGCTGTTGGCTTAGGTAATTAGCCCAATGATAGCCTCTTAACCTATGAGTGTAACCTGGCAGTTGAAAAATATTTAAACCCCAATGGTCTTCGAATGTAGATGTCATTGGAGTATCAACTGATTCGGACTCATAGGTAATATAGCCTGTAACTGCCTTAAGTGATACAATAGCTTTTTTGAATAATTCAATAAATTTCGTTTGTATAGGTGTGTGAATATAGTTATTAAACAGTCTTTCATTTAAAGATATGTTAAAATCATTAAAAAAGTTATTAATGAAATGCTTAGGATAAGTAGCTGCCAGATTACAACCAATAGCTACTTTAAATAAAGAAGGGTAATGTAAGTAAATAAACTCGGAATCGCAAGTACTGGAGTTTCCTTCATATTCAGCAGGGTAGAAAATGATTAGCCTTTGCATGTTACCTTGTAATAAATGATCATATGCCATATTTAGATTCTTTTTGTTGAATTTGAGTGTTCTTTGCTTGCCGTTCATTAATTCAAAATGGATCTCCAGCTTATCGGAATTTATGTAGTCCAAAATGAAATCAAACAATTCATTTAAAAGGAGAACTAAGTTACGCCCTCGGTCATTTAAAATCTCGTATGTCGTTACATGCATACTAAGTGCCTTTGAAAAAATTAGATTTGTCATTTTACCTTCTCCATTCATAAACATCGGTTAACTATGGGATATAGCAAAACGAAAAGTATATAAAAATTATTTGAGTGATTATGTCCAAACTGTTACTTACTTTATTTATTATTTTATCCAATTATAACATAATGGATCTTGTATATCGTTATCCTAACACATTGCCATTTGCATCCAGAAACACTGCGATCTGTTGAGCACGTCCCCCTTCGGTTAGAAATTGGTCCATAATGAAGCAGTGCATATCATGGTTTTTCGATTTCGGAGGGGGAAGACCGTTACTGTTTGCTACCGGGCCTGTTTCATTTTGCACTTCTGATACACTCTCCTAACATGCCAAGAACAATTGGAATCTATAATAATCGCTTAATGGTAGATTTCTTACATGAATAGGGGAGTGTTTGGATTTTGAGGATTTCAGCGAAGTTAAAACAGTGGGTATCCGTGGTGATGATGGGATGCCTGGTACTTGGACTGGTCATTCCAGCAGGATATGCGGCGGAGATGGGGCAAGCGGCAAGCCTGCAAATTAGCCATAACGCACCAGCAAGCATCCCGGCGCAAAGCGACTATACCGTGAAAGCCGACATTACGGGAGGCGGCAGTACGGTGACGGCTGCCGTATATTACAAAGTAAATGGCAGCAGTGAAGAACGTGTTCCACTTGTGCTAACAGGTACAAACGCACAGGGGATGATTGCGGCAGACAAGCTGAGCGGAGCCGAGCTTGAGTATTACATAGCTGCTACCGATGAGGAAGCTTCTACTTCTGCAAAAACCGATACATACAAGGTTAATATATTGCCTCAAGCTCCTGCGGGACCCCCTGCGGTTCAATCTTTATTGATTACGGAGCTTGTTCCGGACACGAAGAATAAAAACAGCGCAGACGCTTACGAGTATGTAGAAGTGTACAACAATACGGATGCTCCAATCCACTTTAGCGATTTCTATTTTTATTATTACGACAAAGATAAGTGGACTTCGAGCGATCCAAATATCGTGATCCCGGCTCACAAGCCTATCGTGTTCTGGATAATGAACGGTAACAATAATACACTTCAAGCGAGCGATTTTACTGCCAACTACGGATTGACCGGAAATCAATTAGTAGAAAATTCCAACTTATTCCGGATCAGTGGAGGAGGCGGAATGGCAAATTCTGCACGTACGCTCCAAATTAAAAGCGTATCTGGTGACGTTGTCATCTCCTCTGCTAAGTATGAAGCTACCGATGTCAAAGAGAACATGGGCATCGTTTTCCGTTTACCGGCTCAGGGCAAAGCGGAGATGGACAAGCTAAGCACATCCGGTACCTTACCGGCTACGCCGGGCATAGTCGAGCCTAATCAGCTCATACCTGTTGCGATCCCTAGTGAAGGCGATGTGGTTATCCAGCATACACCAGTCACTAGCACAGATGTGCAGGACCTGGATATCAAGGCCACCGTCAAATTTACGGGCGAAGAGAAGCCGGTAGAGCTGCAGTACAAAACAGCTTCTCAAGACCGCTACAAAGTAGTGCCTATGGTGAAAAACGAAACGGATTACACTGCGAAAATTCCTGTTTCTGCGCTTGTGGAGCCCAAGCTGGAATACAAAATCGTGGCGGGCGGCAAATCGGAGTCTTATTCAGTAAATGTGAATCTACCGGTTTTTGATGCTGCCAAGGTACCGCAGCTGCTCATCACGGAGGCGGTACCTAATACCTTGGAGGTTCCCGGTACAAAAACGGATGCCTATGAATTTGTAGAAGTGTACAACAACACTGATCAACCGATTAATTTTAAAAACTATAAGTTGTATTATCGTTATCCAGATAAAGGTCCGGCATCGGATGTAACATGGGCTGCCACGGAGCCGAACTTCAGCATTCCTTCCCAGCAGACCGTCGTGTTCTGGGTCCAAAACAGCGTCAACAGCAGCTACACAGCCAAGGATTTCAATGATTTCTATAAGACCAATCTTGAATTGAACAAAAACTTATTCATTGTCAAAAGCGATGGCATGGCAAATAGCGGCGCTCGCGGCTTAGCCATCAAGACCAACACGGAAAAAGAAATATCCGCCGCTTATTATGACTCAACCATCAAATATGCCGGTGCAATAGCCAAAGACGAGACACTGGATGACAAAGCTCTTCTTTATAAATACCCCATGAACGGCACTACTGAAATGATCAAGATCAGCTCCGGTCTGAAAGCACCAACTCCGGGGACAGTGGATTCCTTTCAGGTGCCTAGCACACCTGTTCACGTTGTGCCGGATAATGTACTGCCTGTTGTCGAAGATTTAACGACCGTGAAAGAAACCGATCAGTCCGCCAGCGTGAACTTGAAGGCTAAAGCTTCTGACAATGTGGGAATTACCTCGATGGAGCTTTATCTCGGTAGAGTTTTACCAGACTCCGATAACAAGCCTGTATATATCAAATACAACCTGTTCGAGGATTATAACGATGGTTTGAATAGTCTGTACCATTTCAATTTATCCCCCGCCTATTTAATTGGGCGGGAATCTATTTACTATTATTTCGTTGTCTCAGACGGAACACATGAGGCAAAGACGGAACCGAAGCAAATCACGATCACCGGCGGACCGGACAACTCTTCGCTGCGTCTTAATGTAAAGGACAAAGAGTTCGTTCACGGCACAACGGTTATTAAAGGCACGGCTAAAGGAGCTGGACCGAATGACCTGGAGCTTTCGGTAGATAGCAAATCACTCGCAACGGGCATATCTGCAGCTCTGGAACACGACGCCTATTTTGTATTTGATGTGAAGGGTGTCGATTACTACTTTAAAAATGCCGTCACGATGGGCCCGGAAGAATTAGGCGAAAAATCGATCCTGTATACATTCATGGATCCGATTGTTGATTGGCAGACGATGTCCTATCCGATTTCCGCAGATCGTTTGAAGAGCGGATCAGATAACGTGATTTTCATTCGTGCCGCCTCCAAGTCATCTCCGTTTGATCCGCGCAAGGAGGAGAATAAGGACGATTTTGAGGTGAAAAATGTCCGTTTGCTGCTGGCCGACGGCACTGAAATTTGGAACTCTGATTATCCGACCAGGGATCAAGAGATCAAAATGGGCGACAGCTCAGGCCGATACGAATCGGTGGGCTTCCGCTTTAATCTTAAACCCGAGTTGTTTAAGTCACTTTCTTTCGCTTGGGATACAAGTCAAATAACCGACGGCGAGCATGGAGTTACCCTAAAGCATGGGACTGAGCAAGTCGCCTCCAAAGTTATCGTAGACAATACCGCGCCGTCGATTGAACCAACCGTAGCGGATGGACGCGAATACCGCGGAAGCTTTACGATCGATGCAAAAGTGGCAGACAAGTATGCGGGACTCGACAAAGTCGAGGTCAAGCTGGACGGTAACGCGATCAAACTGCCCTACGAGACATCATCAGGCAAGCTGAATCCCGGGGAGCATACACTGCAAATCAGCGCCAGCGACAAAATAGGCAATAAAGCGGACAAGAAGGTTACGTTCCGTGTACCCTCTGAAAATCCGCTGGCTCCCGTGCTTGTAGCGCCAACCAACGGCCAAGCAAATGTAGGTGCAAACCCGCAGCTAACCGTTAAGGTCCAGGATCCATCTGGCGATGATATGAACGTATCTTTCTACCGGGGCTTTAAATATGACGGAAACCGGGCGCAGGGCTTTACAGGATATAAAAATTCGGCGGATACGGAGCCGCCTAAAGAAATGATTCCGAGCGGGGAAACGGCGTTGACGAAGGATGAGTATGCCCAGATTCGTGCCGTCGATGGCAAATACTTAGTGAATGATGCTGTAGACAAATTCCCATATCAAAGATATGAAATTGAGCTTGACCCTTCGGTAAAAAAGACGGACCCTGTGGACATCGAGTGGAGAGGGCATTCTATTGCAGGACGCAAGGTCAGTTTATATGCTTGGAGTCAAGCCGATAAAGCGTGGAAGTCGCTCGACCATGTGATCGCCGGGAATGAAGACTTCGAATTGAAAGCTACGGTTCTGGCCGGAGAGTATGCTATCGGCAACAAAATTCAGATTATGGTACAGGATGAGATTGCCCCAGCTGCCTCTGGGTCTGGATCCCCCGTGACGAATGATCGTTATGACTTCTCTTTTGTTTGGATGTCCGATACGCAGTATTACTCGGAGAGCTATCCGTATATTTATCAGAAAAATGTAAAATGGATCGCCGATCAGGCACAGAAAATGAACATCAAATATGTGATTCATACGGGGGACATCGTCGATAAATCGTATCAGGAGTACCAGTGGCAAGAGGCTGACCGGGATATGAAGGTGCTGGAGGATGCGAATATTCCGTATGGCGTTCTGGCAGGAAATCATGATGTCAACCATCAAAACAATGACTATACGGAATATTGGAAGTATTTTGGTGAGGATCGCTTTAAGAAAATGCCTACCTTTGCGGGCTCGTATGACAACAACCGCGGGCATTATGATTTGGTCTCGGCCGGAGGCAACGACTTTATTATCGTGTACATGGGCTGGGGACTTGCGGACAAAGAAATCGAATGGATGGACCAGGTAATCAAGCAGTATCCGGAGCGGAAGGCGATCATCGCACTGCATGAATACTTGCTTGTATCCGGCAATCGGGCTCCGATTGCAGATAAAGTTTTCGAAAAAGTCGTGAAGCCGAACAAGAACGTCATTGCCGCATTGAGCGGTCATTACCATGATGCCGAGCTAAAAGTCGATGAGTTGGACGACAACGGTGATGGTACGGCAGACCGCAAGGTTTATCAAATGCTGGCCGATTACCAAGGAGCTGAGCAAGGCGGGTTAGGTTATATTCGTCTCATGCAGTTTGATATGGAAAATAACATGCTCCATATCAAAACCTATTCTCCTTATCTGGATGATTACAATTTTTATGACCCTAAAGCGGAACCGAAAAAGGATGAGTTCTCGCTTCCGCTCGATCTTAAGCCGGCTACCAAGCGGGTGGCGACGGATTATTTTGGAGTGAAGGTTTACAGCGACCAGCTTATTGGAGTCAAAAATAAAGTAAAAAGCGGATCGAATGTCTCCGTAGCCTGGAACAACCTGAAGGAAGGTTATTACCAGTGGTACGTCAAAGCCGAGGATCAGAACAGCGGCGGCGTCCTGTCCGATATTTGGGGTTTCTCAACAGGAGCAGTTCCAGGTGGAAATCAAGGCGGCAACGATCAAGGGAATGGCAACGGCAATAGCGGAAATAACAATGGATCAACCGGTAACAATAATTCGTCCGGTTCTGGCTCGAAATCCGAAAATCCGAATCCTACGCCGGGTACAAAGGTAACGGAAAGCACGATTGAGCTAAGTCCAGGCAAGGATGGAAGCTACAAGCTGGACAACTCGGCTGTTGAAAAAGCTTTACAAGGTAAGAGCGCGGATACGATTATTTTGAAGCTGAGCGGATCGCAGGATCAAGGAAATAATCTGAACCTGACGATGGATACAAAGGGCCTTGAGTTGGTGAAGAGCGGGAAGCAGACGATTAAGGTGGTCGCTCCTTCCGTAGTTGTAGAGCTTCCAGGTACTTCCTTGCCGAAGGTCTTAACCGATGCGGATCAGCTTGTGCTTCGCGTGGATACGACATTGAATTCCGCGATAAAGGCATCCATGGATCAGCAGGCGAACGCTGCGAAAGGTTTTAAATCAAGAGATCTGGTCTATAGCGTAACTATGGCCAAAGTAAAAGGTCAGCAGGAAACGGAAGTGGAGCAGTTACCAGGGCCAATTACAATTGAACGGACACTGAGCGATGCACAGCGCCAAGCTTTTGATCCGGAGTATGCCGGGATTTATCGCTTAAGCGGAGGCAAAGCAGAGTACATTGGAGGAATCTTCAGCGGAAATGTAGTACGCTTCACGGCAGACCAAATGGGTGAATACGCGATTATTGAGTATCATAAGTCCTTTGATGATCTGACTGGGAGTTGGGCGCGGGACTACATTCAAAAGCTGACCGCCAAACATATCATCACCGGCGTGGATGAGCAGCGTTTTGCACCGAATTCAAAGGTGACACGAGCCGACTTTGCAGTATTGGCAGTTCGGGCTCTGAAACTCGCTGCAGGTAATAGCAGCAGCACTGCTGAATCATCGTCTAGCAACTTCAGCGATGTATCGCAGGATGCCTACTACGCTTCCTTTATAGCCAAGGCTGCTGAGCTTGGATTGGTGCAAGGGCAAAATGGCAAGTTCCGTCCGGCAGATACGATTACCAGGGAAGAGGCTGCATCCATTCTGATCAAGCTGTCTGAGCTTATGGCCAAAAAGCCGACGGGATCGACATCAAGCCTGCAATCTTTTGCCGATAACAATCAGGTGTCTCCTTGGGCCAAAGACGCCGTAACGAAAGCGCAGTCCCTGGGGCTTATCCAGGGTAAAAGCGGCGGCAAGTTTGATCCAAAGGGATATGTAACCCGTGCGGAAATTGCTAAAATGCTGTACAGCTTCCTTGACATTGCAAAGTAAATAATATTAAAAAGCCCTCTACTTGTCTTTTCTGACAGGTTAGAGGGCTTTTTTTCACAATTCAGCGATTACGGATTTTCCTGCTTGATGTTTTTGCCAAAATAATAATAACCGTTGGAGTGATTTCCGTTCATCGTAGTATAGGTGACCTGTTCCAATTGAAGCGGTTCAAAACCTTCCGTTAATGTTTTAACCCATGCCAAGTCGTGATGACGAAGGACCGCACCCTCCGGCAACTCAAAGACGCCATACGTACCGTACTTTTCCGCATACTCCTCATACCGGGCCAAGTTCCGTTCATCATGATTAAGAAGAAAATCGTTAATGTATAAGATACCGCTTGGTTTTAACACACGTCTGATTTCGCGGAATAAAGACAATTGCTCTTCGTTGCTAACGATGCAGGTGAGCACGGCAAACATAATGACGGCTTGCACCGAGCTATCCGGCAGGTCAATGGTTTGGTTATCCAACGTTTTTAGGTCAAGGTGGGGATACAATTGTTTGCCACGGGCAATCATACTCGCAGAAAAGTCGATCCCGAGCAAGTTCGTATAGCCGGATAAGTACAGCTCTTGAAGGGTACGGCCGTAGCCGCAGCCCACATCGAGAATTCGGTCTGCATTCCTGACGTATCGGGCAAATTCATTCCGCTCAAACGGAGTTGTAAACTGTTTGCTTTCAGCAACACGATTCCAGTATTCTTTTTGCTCGTCGTACAAATCCATCTTTCCTATTCCTCCTATTGTTGTAGGGACACGAATCATATAATTAGGATTTATCATACTCCTGTCGCTCAAAATATTCTATTCGCACGTCAGCTTTCATTGACATCTTGACATAGAAAGGTTTAATCCATAGAATTATACCCGTAGGGGTATATGTATGACCTATACAAAATGTTTTCCACTTTACAGCGAAGAGAGGGCATTGTCTTGGAATACACGTATTCGGAAGACATGAAGCGCCGATTGAAGAGAATTGAAGGACAGGTTCGCGGTGTACTCCGGTTAATGGAGGAAGGAAAGCCGTGTAAGGAAGTGGTCTGTCAGCTATCTGCCGTTCGAAACGCCGCTGATAAAGCAATGGCACAGATGGTTGCGGAAAATTTGCAGCAGTGTATTTTAGAAGAGCAGGAACAAGGCGGGGATACCGGCAAATTGGTTCAAGAAGCGGTGGAACTGCTCGTAAAATGCCGCTAATGTGGCAGATGCTGTTTTGCTAAGCTGCGTTATAGCAGACATATTTTTGTGAGAGGAGAGGGAAGAATTATGTCTTTCCAGTTAGATAAAGAAATAACGCCGCAAGAGTTGTCCGAGCGTCTTAAGTCAGGGGAGCGGATGAATATTCTTGATGTGCGTGAGCCCGAGGAATGGGCGGAAGGCCACATCCCGGGAGCGAAACATATTCCGCTTGGTCAGCTCTACAACCGACATGTTGAACTCGACCCGGAGCAGGAGCATGTCGTCGTATGCCGCAGCGGGGGGCGCAGCGCTATGGCATGTGAGCTGCTCAGTGAAGGTGGCTATAATGTCATCAATATGGTCGGCGGAATGTTGGCTTGGCCCGGGGATATAGAATAAAGCGATGCTGATCGGGTACATTTTGTTAGGAGCGCTCGGCGTATGGCTGCTCTGGCGATTCTGGCCTGTTAAAGGACTGAACTTTATTGATCCAAACACACTATGCGATGATACAGAATTGCCTAAACAGGTGATCAAACTCGATATTCGCGACGCTTCCTTTTACCAGGAATGCCATATGAATGGGTCAATTAACATTTCTCTAGGGCGTCTTCCGTTTGTTTGGAGGAAGGAGCTATCTCCAGAAGAGCCAGTGCTCATCTTATCAGACAGTAAGTACACTATCAAGAAGGCAGCACGTATGCTAAGGAGAAGGGGCTTTCAGCAGCTTTATGCACTTCGCGGTGATGTTTGTAGAGTAAAGGCAATAGTCACCCCTTGTCTGGACTAGGCTAGGTGCGAGTAGCCCGGATATTTAACAAAGTACTGTGAAATGCGTTATGATAAGACTTCGTGAGGGATATGCACGGAGTCTTTTTTGATGCGTCCGTTTGTCCTATGAAACTTTCTGCAAGATTCGAACGTTTACAAGAATAGCAATTCAAATAGAGAGTAAGGAGAAATCATCATGCCAACAGCATCATTGCCCAGTCGGTCCTCCGCGAAGCGGGGCAACAAAAACATAAAGAATCGGAAAACAGCTCATAAACGTCGGAAACGCGGTTTTTTTCATTATTTCTTTCGATTTTGTCTCATTATGATGTTTCTTGGGATACTGGCCATCGGCTGGTTGTTCCTCACGCCGTCAGGAAATGATATGCGTTATTTAATCGCCGATACGCTGATTACAACCCAGCATCGCCACTGGGCAAAATATATAATCGGGCAAGCGGAACTGGATAAGCGAGTGGCCGCCTATCAGGCGGAGTTTGAGCATATGGGGGATGAGAAGGACACCCATACCATCACCCGAACCACAGTTGAGAAGAATAAGCCGTTGATCGAGATCGAGAAGGTGTCCGGAAAGGGCTACGAAGGATATGTGCTTACGGTGAATGATCCTACCAAAATTCGCCTGGGGGTTCCCGCGAGAAGTGGAAAAGGGGAGAAGGTGTCCAGCATGGTTGCCCGAACCGGAGCGATCGCAGGGGTGAATGGCGGAGGATTTGCCGATCCGAATTGGAAGGGCAACGGCTTTAAGCCGATCGGTGTCGTGATCTCCCAGGGGAAGCTGTATTATAACGGAGTCGGCAGAAAGGCATCTACGCAAATTGTCGGTCTGGACAAGCAAGGCAAAATGATCGCCGGCAGATATACGCTAAATGAGCTGCAAGACCTGGGCATTCAGGAGGCAGTCACCTTCCAGCCTCGGATCATTGTAAACGGCAAGGGGCAGATTCGCAGCCAAAAAGAAGGCTGGGGCATCGCTCCGCGAACGGCAATGGGCCAGAGAAAAGATGGAGCAATTCTTTTTGTTGTGATTGATGGACGTCAGCCAGGGTACAGTATTGGAGCAAGTCTTTATGACGTGCAAAAGATTATGCTGGACCACGGCGCAGTGATCGCCGCCAACCTCGATGGCGGTTCATCCACGGTGCTTGTGAAAGAGGGCGGGGAAATCGTCAACAAACCGTCATCCGAGTACGGTGAACGTTACTTGCCAACCGCATTTCTCGTGTTTGAGCATCCGGAGCAGGTGGACATTCCGAACATTTGGGAAGGCCTGCGGGCGCAGGATATTGATCCGGCGAAGAAATGAGTCGGTGACTGGACCCATTTATGTATAAGCCGCATCGCGCTGAGCGATCGGGAATTCGGAAAGTACTAGATGATTTCAGTCATCTGTTCTGTTATACTGGCCATCGAGGTGTTGCTCCAGCTTAGGCAGGCCTAGGAATTTTATGCTAGTTGTATTTCATACAGCTAATTCGCTTGGATTGGCTCCGCATTTCGGCAATAACTGCATATTGTACATTTAAATAGCCCTGTTTGGAGAGTTGAGGGTAAAGCCTGGCATTTTAAATGCAGGTTTTACATCTATTACGGGGAAATAGCTTTTCAGCTCCGAAATAACTGCACTTTTTACATCTACAAAGGCAAACCCGCCCGGCAGATCTGCCAGGCGGGTTCTTTTATGCCATCGACGGGGGAACTTGACCCACTGCGGCAGGTTAGTTACTTGATAATGACGCCGCCGAAAGGGAGGGCCTCGCGTAGAAAACGCTTGATGATTCCATCGTCATCATGCAGGCTGTTCTCCAGCTCGTGATGTCCAGAGCCGGTCTGCACCAGCACCGAACCGTGTCCGGTTATTTTCCACTGATAGCGCATGTGCTGACTGGCCAAATGATTGCCGTATACGGACAACTCCAGCTTGGCGTTTTCAGGATAGGCGACAATACTTCCGGCTTCGACGTAAAGCGCCTCTTCGGGATGCAGTGGAAGCTCTATGACCTGCCCTTGAGTCAGAATGCCGATTTGCCCGCTGCCGGAAAATTTCATTTTGACCGCGTCCCGGGTAATCATCATATTTTTCACGCTCAAAACACGTGTTTCCATACGAACGCCTTCCGTATATAAGAACAGATGGCGGAAATCGTAAAGCAGATCGCTATCTTCATGAAGCTGAATCATTTGCAGGGCGACCGAGGGAGGGAATGAAGTCACGAACTGACAAGGACCTGTGAAATCAGCTCGAATGAACTTTCGTTTTCGATAAATCCCTTTCATATTCATCAGCTTGTCGCTGCGGTTCTGGACAGCTCCCCGATAAGCAATCACTTGCCCAGGGTGCAGCACATGTACCTTTTCCGATTCGCCCAGCTCGAAGGTTACCGCTTGGCCGCAAAAAGTAACGGGCGCATTTTCATCACGAATAATGTTCAAAACTTCAGATCCCCTTCCTGCAGAATCGCTGCTGGTAGTTCCCCCATCACCATGAGCGGATTGGCGAATCGCCCTTGTCCGTCATCGGCGCAGTACCAAGCGCACCACCCGCAATATAATAAAATATCCGGCCAGAAGCGCACCGCCAGTCAACAGCATAATTCGTGTTTTCCGGGCGTTTGCTTCACGGACCTGCTGTGCTTCGTTTAAAGCGGATACCGTAGCCGCCAGCTCCTTATTACGCTCAATCAATTCCTCGTTCTGCTTCCTATATGCTTCAAGCGTCCCTTGCGCTTCATCCAGCTTGTCCAGGGTTACTTGGTAGTTTACCTTCAGCTCTTTCACATCTGAGGGAAGCTCTCCCAATTCTTTGACCCCATTCACCAGGTCGTTCCAATACCCTGCTTCCGCACGGGGAGTGCCTACAAACAGACCGCTGACGCCGACGAATAAAATGGTGCAGAATACAGTCACGATTCGGATTAGTTTCCGGCTCATGTTCTCCCACCTTTCGTTAACAAGTTGTCGTTGTTCTCACCCAAATGTGTCATATCAACTATTACGTATAATGGGCTTCTAAAGTTTCCGGCCACTCCGGCTTCCGGCATCTGGAGCACACTATTCTTTAGTCCATATAAATCGCTGACGATATTTACGCGGAGACAAGCCCTCCATTTTGGTGAAGCAGGCCGTAAAATAAGCTGCTTGATTAAAACCGACTTTCTCGGCAATTAGCTCCACGTTCAAATCCGTTTGCAGCAGCAGCAGCTTTGCCTGCTGGATGCGGAGTCGGAGCAAATACACGGCAGGAGAACAACCATATACCTTCTGCATGCACCGCGCGATATACACAGGGTGGAAGTTTATGCTCTCACCAAGCGCTTTTGCCGAAAACGGCTCTCGAAAATGCTCACGCAAGTAGGACGCGGCCCGTTCCGCGCACGCTGATTGAGGCGAGGGACCATCCCGGCCAATCGCTGCGGAGAGCTGCATGATCACCTCTTGAAACAAAACCTGCTGCTTAAGCCGGACACTATCCAGATGAATGCTATGGCCCAGTTCGATCAATTCGTTCATCACATCGACCAGCTTCTGCGGCTGAGCCAGCTTCGTAAACTGGGGAAGCGGAACGGTATAGGATGTTGGACTGTATGCGGGCAGGCATAATGGATTTGCGTTATCTCGGCTCGAGTAGTTTCCTAGATTTTGCCGATATACCTCTTCCTCCATGACTCGCCATTCCCCTAGAATTTGAAAATGCAGCCAATGATGCATCGTTTCCTCCCGGCATCCTTCGTACGCGTAGTGGTGGCTGTCCGGGCGGAGAATCATGGCATGGCCTTCCGTAATCTCGTAATCTCTTCCTTCCTCACCGACGTAGAGACAGCCTTTGGTCACGACGAGTAGATCAAAAACACCGATATTGAACCGACTGGGATGCTTGCCTCCAATCGGGACGAGGGAAGAGCCGCTTACGATGTAGTGTGGCAGCGGCGGAGCCGTAAATTCGATAATAGGCGGCATAAGTTTCCAGCTCCTATCAGGTTGGAATATTGAAAGATTGAGTTGATTCGTTGATACATTCATTTCAGTATAGCATCTATAATGTGTTCATGTTAACAAGATACATTTGGACACTTTGATCGGTGGTTCGTTCTTCGGGAGGTTGTAATAATGAAAAAACAAAACTCAGGCGAAAAAAACAAGTTTTCGCTTTGGCTGCTGGCCTGGCCTATATTTATCGAGCTATTTTTGCAGATTTTGCTCGGAACCGTCGATACGCTTATGGTTAGCCGCATTTCCGACAATGCGGTGGCAGTTGTCGGCTTTTCCAATCAATTGTTTAACGCCTTAACGACGTTATTCGCTACAGTGGCGAGCGGGGCGGGGATCGTCATTGCGCAAAAAATAGGTTCAAAGAAAGAAGAGGAAGCGCGTACGGTAGCTATTATCGCCTTCAAAGTAACCGCGGCCATCGGTGTATTCCTCAGCGTGCTGCTTATCGCGGTGCCCGGCCCTATTGCAACGATGCTGCAGCTGCCTAAGGAGCTGCTGCCGCTGGCCAAGACATATATTTCGATCGTAGGCGGGGGGATGATTCTTACCGCGCTGATCTCGATGCTCGGTACCGCGATTCGGAATACAGGCAACACGAAGGGGCCGATGTATACGGCGGTAGGGATGAATGTGATTCATATCATGATGAATTACTGCTTCATATTCGGTGCATTCGGCTTCCCGGCCTGGGGATTGACCGGGGTGGCCATTTCTACAGTGATTAGTCGACTGATCGCCACCGTGGTTTTACTGCTGATTTTCGTCGGTACCTTCAACCGGCGAATCGTAATGAAAGACATGGCGATCTTCGACCGCGGGCTGTTCAAAGAGATTTTGGTCATCGGCTGGCCGCTTGGCGTTAACTCGGCAAGCTGGGTATTTTCCCAGCTCGCGATCTTCTCCTTCCTTGCGGTGCTCGGCTCCACCGAGCTGGCGGCGAGGACGTACATGAATACGCTAGAATCGTTCTGCTTCATGCTCGGCTTCTCCTTGGCAATGGCCGCGCAAATTCAAATCGCTCACCTATACGGAGCCGGAGAGACGAAGCAGGCGTACCGCGCGGTTTACCGGGTGCTGATGGTCGGTCTTCCACTGGTCATCGTCAACGCGTTCATCCTCGTTGTTTTTGGCCCGTACCTGCTGGGGGTGTTTACCAAGGATAGCGAGATCTTGACGCTTTGCACTTCGCTGCTATGGCTCAATTTGCTGCTGCAGCCTGGTAAAATGGTGAACATGGCTATCGGGAACTCGCTGAATGCCGTAGGTGATACCAAGTTTACGATGGTCATATCGCTAATTTTCATGTGGCTGATCGCCACGGGCTGCTCTTACTGGTTTGGAGTTTCTATGGGCTGGGGCATCATCGCCATATATGCCTGCATGATTACCGACGAATACGTGCGTGGTGTACTTTCGTTATTCCGCTGGAGAGGGCGCAAGTTTTTGCGGATGAAAGAAGCCGATGTGAATGGACAGGAAGAGCGTGCATTAGAGAGAGTAGCTAGTCCTGCTATGTGAATAAGAGGAAAGTAAAGGCCAAATACTAATCCGAATAAAATAAGAGCCGCAGGACGATCCTTATAATGGATCCCTGCGGCTCTTATGCATAACTAGCTAGTTTATTTATCTTTCACTCGGTTCGGCAACTGCTGCACATAGCTGTCCGACAAGCGGAGCAACTCCAGTGCCCTGTCGTATTCACTCTCCGTAGTGAGCGCTTGCTTCACACCGTCTTTAGCGAGTGGGTATTTCGTACCATCATCGTACCAAACGCCCGGAATGAACAAGGCCTTGTCGTTAAGAAATGAGCCGGTCGGCAAGTAATAACGCTGTGGCAGCAAGTTGTAATTGGTTTGATTCAATATATCCTGACCAAAATGCAGTTGGTTGTCAAGCGTTGCCCCCATTAAGTTGGCTACAGTAGGAAAAATATCGGTCTGCCCGCCGACGTTTTCCATCACGGCAGGACGTGGAAGGCCAGGTGCGGAAATGATCAGCGGGATGTTAATCATATCGAGATACCCATAATCACGGCCGTATATTTCCTTCATCAGCTCCAACCCGTGCTTATCCAAGGAATACATCGGGAGACCGAGATGATCACCGTAGATGACGACTACGCTGTTATCCCATATTCCTCTTTGCTTAAGGTCATCGATAAACTTACCTAGAGCATAGTCCGCATAGCTTTGGGCGCGGAGATAGTCCCCGACCATATTGTCCTTATAGCGATCCGGCAGCTTGATTTTATCCTTCTCATGCGGCGTTGTAAACGGGTGGTGCGCGGTCATCGAAATGACCTGACTATAGAACGGCTTGCCGGTCTGCTGCATTTTCCCCAGTTCTTCGGCTGTTTTCTTGTACAGAACTTCATCCGACGGTCCAAAGAAAACGGTGTCCTCGGTACCGAAAAACTTCTGGTCATAATAGCGGTCAAAGCCGATCGCTTTATACAGCTCACCGCGGTTCCAAAATTCCACTACATTAGTATGGAAGGTCGCGGTGTCGTAGCCCTGCTGCTTCATCAGCTTCGGCAGGCTTGGCAGCTCTTTGCCCGGGTAGTTTTGCGTTGCAGCCTCATTGTACGGGATGTAAAACGAGGTGTTTACGACAAACTCGGCATCCGAGGTGTTGCCCTGCCCGACCATTTGGTAAAAATGTTTGAAATAAATGTTGTCCTTGACCAGCTTGTTCATCACCGGCGTAACTTCCTGCCCGTCAATCTTCAAGTTGATCAGGAAGTTTTGGAATGACTCCAGCTGAATGATGATCAGATTTTTACCCTTTTCCGCCCCAAAATATTTCGGCTGCGCCACGGGAGTAATTCCTTTCAACTGATCGATCTTGGCCTGAGTAATATGCTTGCTGTCGACAATCTGCTCTTTCTTGCTGGAAAAGATAGCATACGTTTCGTAGTTCAAAATGCCCATCTTCTCAGCCTGTTTAATTTCGTTCATGCTGGCGCGGTTTGGCCATACATTGAAGATGCAGACGATGATGGAAATGCTGAAGATCGCTGCGATGACGCCTTTGCTGGCAGTTTTTAAATTGAAAAAGGCTCTGAGCTTCTCGGCTCTCTTTTTTCGGAATAGCCAGAAACCGATGATAATGATATCCAAAAAGATCAGCAGATAATAGGGAGCAAGCAGCGAAAATACGCTGTTTTTAACCGCTGTTACCTGATTGACCTGCTCCAGGGCGTGGTAAGTCACGATAACTCCATAATATTTATGGTACATAATTGCCGCAAAGAAAATACCGGTGATGATCAGATTGACAGTTAAATAAAGACCAATTTTTCGTTTGGAGGAGAACCATTCAATGAGACAGAACAAGATCCATATAAACGGAATTTCTTTCAATAAGGGCCCCCAAGGAGCGACTCCATCGAAAATAGAGGTCCAGACCAGATAAATTTTTAAAATCATGATGACGGAGAAAAAGACAAACGGCTTAGTGCTGGATAGCCGGATGCGTCCTAGTTGTGCCACGTTCTTTCCTTCCTTTCCTTTCCGCTGAACGCGAATCATGATATTTAATACTGCCTTTACATTTTCACGCCCTTAATATCATACATGAAAAAAACGCGAGAAGAAAATGATTCGATTCACTCATTTAACAAGATATACCAAATAATATGGTGATAAGTCAGCTGGGCAGGCGGTTATTGACTTCTGAAGATAGTTTTTGGTAAATTAGTCTTATCCTCGTAAATAGGAGAGATTTTGATGTCGGTGAATGTTCTTAACTAATCAAATTTCATAAGGATCGTTACCAAGATGAAGAAATGGGCCGTTATGCTTTTTATTGCGGCTGTAGTTTCCTATTCTCTTGTTACGGTCTATGACATTTAGTTAAGAACACACGCGGAACATCATGCAGCGCCTTATCGCTGCCTGTTTATTGCATTCATGAGCCGTGCTGTTTTCAGCACGGCTTTTTTTGTATTTATGCAATAAACAGGCTTTATGCGGGGATTTTGGGCAAAGGATGGCATTCGTGCTGTCTTTTGCCCTGTTTGCATTTGTCGGTTTGTAACAGGTTTACTCATCAGGCTGAAATTTAGGAGGTTAACCATGGAGAACTTTTCACTGAACATGCTGGAATATGAAGATATTAAGCAAGAATTGCTGCACTACGCAGTTTCCTACGAAGGCAGGAACCGGATCACCGGCCTCGTTCCGATGGAGGAGAATCGGGCGATCGAACGTGCGATTGCAGAAACGGCGGAGGCGCTTGCCTTGTATGGAAAGGGCGCTAGTGTGCCGCTCCCCTCTCTTGAAGGGATTGAACTGGTCGTATCGTTGATGGGGACGGGATATTTATTTACGGAGCAGGATCTGATGGCCGTTCAAACGTTCCTGCACAGCTGCGCCCAGCTCAAGAAATATATGGCGTCCAAAGGGGAAGCGGCTTGGCGAATCGGAACGTACGCTGTTGATCTGCAGGATCTGCCCCAACTGCAGCAGGAAATACTGCGCTGCATTCGCTACGGGGTCATCACAGATGAGGCAAGTCGGGATTTGGAGAAGATTCGGAGGCGCATCGCCGTGGTCAAGGAACGGATTCAGAAGAAGCTCCAGTCCGTCATGGCCCGTCATGCCGCTATTTTGCAGGAGAACATCGTCAGTATTCGCGGCGGAAGGTATGTGATTCCCGTGAAAAAGGACTATTACAAGCAGGTAAACGGCCGGATGCTGGATCAATCCACCAGTGGGCAAACCGTGTTTATCGAGCCGCATGAGGTGTCCTCGCTGCAAGGAGAGCTGGAAGTGCTGCAGGGAGAGGAGGCACGAGAGGAAGCTAAAATTTTGGGATACCTGGCGGGGCTAGTAGAGCGCGAATCAGCCTCGATCATTCGGAACATCGACATCACCGGTACGTACGATTTTATTTTTGCCAAAGCGAAATATGCGGCAGCGATTAAGGGCGCCGAGGCAGCAATTAGCGAGGATGGAGGAACCGTCATACGTGGTGCAAGACATCCTAGACTGCTGCAAACGATGGTGCCGCTGGATTTGGAAATTGGCACGAACTACCGGACGCTCATTATTACCGGCCCGAATACGGGCGGAAAAACGGTTGTGCTGAAAACAGTCGGTTTATTAACCCTAATGTTTCAATCGGGCTTGCTCGTTCCAGTCGAACCGGGAAGTCGTTTCGCCGTTTACCGGGGGATTATGGCGGTAATCGGAGACGGACAAAACCTGGAGCAATCGCTTAGCACATTCTCTGCGCAAATCGGAGCTCTGGTCCGCATGCTGCGGACGGCGGGACCATCTACGCTGCTGCTGATCGACGAGCTGGCAGCAGGCACGGATCCGGGCGAAGGCATTGCCTTGTCGATCGCCATTCTGGAGGAATTCAGCCGGAAGGGCGCTACAGTGCTTGTGACGACGCATTTCAACGAGCTGAAGACGTTCGCAGCTCGTGCGCCGGGCTTTCAGAACGCTCGGATGGAGTTTGATGCGGAGACGCTGCGACCGCTATACCGGCTGACGATCGGGAAAGCCGGGCGAAGCTACGCGATCGAAATCGCCCGCAAGCTCGGAATTGCCTCCGGAATTGTGGAGCGTTCCCAGCAAATTGTGAGCCGCCAGGCTACAGAAGATGCGAGCAGCGGGATGCTGTGGGACGATATTTTGCCGCAGTCAGCTGTTCAGCCCGTTGAGCAACCCAGAGAGTGGGGGCCAAGCGCACCCGAAGGAACTGATAGAGACTCCGATACGAGCAAAGGACTGCGCGCAGCTGATGGTGAAACCGCAAGCCGTGGCTCAGATCCCGTATCTGAGTCGCGTTCAGGCGAGGCATCTGATAAGGCCGATGCAGCTGAAGGTGAGACGGTGAAGAAATCCCGGCCCTTTGAGGTTGGCGATGCAGTCATTGTGACCTCCTTGGGAAAGATCGGCATCGTGAGCGAGGCTCAGGATCATAGGGGCATCGTTGAGGTGATGGTGCAGAAGCAGCGTATCAAGGTAAACCATAAACGGCTCAAGCCTTACATCAAGAAGGAAGAGCTGTACCCGGACGACTATGATTTCGACATCGTCTTTGATACGAAGGAGAACCGCAAGAAGCGGAAGCTGATGAGCAAGCGGCATATGGAAGGGCTTGAGATCATTAGAAATTCAGACAGGGATAGGTTGTAACTAGAGGCGGCAGGTGAAGAAAGATACCGAACCTCGTTCTAAGTAGCCATGTTTGTCGATCAACGAGTAGGAATGGGGGGCGTATAACTCACTGTTTCTTTAAACCCAATAAATGTATTTAGTGCAGTTAAAAGTCGCCATATTGGCAGAATTGAGCATTTAAATGCAAAAAGTGCAGCTAAAATAAACAAAACAGTCTCGCCAAAGCTGATTGATCTGATTTAGATGTATATTGTGCAGCTAAAATTCCAAAATCTACATTTGACCCAGAAATAGCTGTATTAAATACATTTAGTGGTGAATGGTGCGAAGGCAGGGACTTACATTCGTGGACATGAGACCGGATCAAAGACAGGCCAGATTCAAAAAGCTGACGGGAGCAGGAAGTGGAAAGTAGGAAGTAGGAAGTAGTACAAAAAGAATGGGTATGGGGTAAAAACGGACGGACCCCCATACCCAATTCTTTTCCCTATGCGCGTAAACATATGGTTTAAATAAGGACCTAGCCGCGGGCTAGGTTTTTCTTACTAACCGGATGTACGTGGTTAACCGATTGCAGCAGGCAACTGCTCGGTCAGAACAGCTACGAATTGCTCCAGAAACACTTGGTCCGCTTCGTTGAAGCGGCTCTTTATAGGACTGTCGATATCCAACACCCCAAGCAAGCGGTCGTCCTTCACGATCGGAACGACAATTTCGCTCATGGAAGCCGCATCACAAGCTATGTGCCCTGGAAACGCATGAACGTCGTCGATTCTTAATGTTTCACGGCGCTCCGCACTCGTACCACACACGCCTTTTCCTAGTGGAATCCGTATGCAGGCCGGCAGGCCCTGAAAAGGCCCAAGCACCAGTTCGTGGTCGTCAAATAAATAAAATCCGACCCAATTGATTTCATCCAAATAAAAACGCAGCAAAGCTGCGGCATTGGCCAGGTTGGCCACATAACTGCTTTCCCCATAAATCAGACCGCGAAGCTGCGACAGCACCGCATGATCCCGCTCCTCGCGGGTGCCTGAATATTGGCCTGCTTCAAACATGACAGCATCCCCCTCTCCTTCATGCCACCGCCCGAGCAAGCAAGCATCGTTAAATAAGCTACAGCGGCAGCGATAAGGCTATTATAAATGATGTAGCAGCTAAGGAGTTAGCTCTTTAAGACATCAAATTACAAACTCCGACACAGAGTGCTAAATTTTATCAAATTTGCAAAATATGTTTTTTGGCATCATGCGGTAAAATAGGTTTAACCTAATAGAAAAGGTGATTTCTATGGTATCTCAATCTTATGGCAGCACTCGCCGATCTAATAATCGAATAAGCAATGATCTTAAGGCGACGATCGAGCATTTGCGCTCCGAATTGATGAGTGCCGCGACTGGGAACAATTTCAATAGCGGGACTATTTTAGAGTTGAGTCAGCGCCTGGATCAGTATATTGTTCTCGCCCAAAATCAAATGCTCGGCAAATAGGAAGCTTCTGTAGCGTCTGAACCAAGGACATCCGAAATGAAATTGTGGACTTCCTCGGTATAACGCTTAGGGTTAACTCCGTATGCATTTGCGTGAACCGCACCTTCGACGAGAACCAGTCTTTTGGGCTCTGGCTTGTGTTGGTAGAGCTCTTTGCTCATATAGGTGGGCACATAGTTGTCTTCTGTGCCGTGAATGAACAGCACCGGCAGTCCGCTCCGCTTCACCGCTCTGATAGGGCTGACCTGACTAAGCTTAAATCCGGCCTTCCGCTGTAATCGCCTGTTAACCAACGGCAGAATAGGGGCTGCAGGCAGCTTGTATAGTTTGGTAATTTGATGTCGCATCAATTTAGTTAAATCGGAATATGGGCAATCCGCGATGACGAACTTGACGGTTGGATGTGCAATGCCCAAATATTCCAGTACCGTCCCCCCGCCAAACGATTGACCGTGCAGTCCAATTACGCTATTTTCCCCGTAATGTTCCAAAATCCAGTCCACCCAAGCCTGTACATCGTATTTTTCCAAATAACCGTAAGTGGTGTATTCGCCTTCACTATTGCCGTGCCGACGTTGATCGATCAATAGAATATTAAACCCGGCTTCCTCGAACATATCGATGTATTGCGTCGACGCATGGAGTGATACGGTGTAGCCGTGGACGATGATTATGAATCGATTCGACCCCGGATAAGATTCAAGCAGGTACCCACTTAGTCGCAGGCCGTCCTTGGAAGTAACTTGGACCGGGCGTTTGTCCAGCGCATCGAACCGTTCTTTCGTATAGACCCCGGTGCGCTCCAAATATTCATAGATACTTTCCATCGTCTGCAGCCGCATTTGGGCAATTTGCCGAACCGCAAACTTGATCAGCAAACCTCCGGAAACGACAATCAACAGCAGAATCGCCGTCACGACTGCGGTGAAACCTACCCTGAAAACCATTCTAGCTTCCTCCTTCAAAACCTACCCGGTTTAACGACTCGGTTTGGAATCGTCTCTCTTTTTACATGATTATAGTATCACCGAAAAGTACGTTAGAAAATCGCATGACCTCGCAAAATTTGCGGTTCCCTTTGACGATGTTCATTCAGTTATGTTTAGCTATTGATAGGTGCTCTTGATTCAAGTTAGGAGGAGAAAGCTGTTGTATAGATGCAGCGGGAATATACCTGTCATAGAAGGCGAAAGATTGCGGCTGCGGCCTATGGAATCTGCGGATGCAGCTGTAATGTTCAAATATTGGAGTGATCCCAAGGTAGTGAAGTACATAAATTTGCCTCCGTTTGCTTCGGTAGAAGATACTCGGGAGATGATCAATTTTCTGAACGGCCTGGCCGAGACGGAGGACGCGTTGCGTTTTGGCATTGAGCTGAAGGAGGAACGGAAGCTGATCGGCAGCTGCGGCTTCAATGTATGGGAGCTGTCCGGAGCATATCGCGGCGAGATCGGCTACGATTTAGGGCTGGAATATTGGGGACATGGTTACATGTCAGAGGCGCTGCGAATGCTCCTTGCATACGGATATGAGACGATGGGGTTAAACCGCATTGAAGCGTTGATTGATCCGCGAAACCGGGCTTCCCGCCGTTTGGTGGAGGCGTTTGGGTTTACGGAGGAAGGGCTGCTAAGGGAATACCAGCGGTTGGAAACAGGGTTTGTCGATTTGCTGATGTATTCTCTGCTAAAGAGAGAGTATTATTCAGGAGGGAAAAGATAGCGATGGCTTTATCACGTTCATCCCAGCGAAACCTGCTGGAAAGGCTGGACCCGCTAAGCAAGCTGGTGGCGACATTATGTATAGCGATTTTGGCCATGCATTGGGACGAGCCGTTATGGCTGGGTGTTATGCTGCTCACGCTAATTGGGATCGCACGGTTTGGAGCTACTATAAGCTGGAGTAGGCTGGGGAATAGAATACTGTTTATTGCAAAATTCGGAATACCACTCATGATTTTAACGGCGATAGCGGCGCGTTCAAGCGGAGCCGTAATTTCTGCTGGACCACTGCAGCTTTCGGTCGGTGCGCTTGCGGCGGCAGCGGCGGTGACGCTCCGTTTGTTTTGTCTTTTCCTATCGTCACTGGTGTATATGGAGACGACGGACCCCAAGGATTTCGTGGTGATCATGACGACCCGGCTCAAACTGCCTTACCGCTTTGTGTTTGGTGTATCCATGGCGCTGACATTTTTACCGCTGCTGGCCGAGGAGCGCAAGGTGTCCACCGCTGCACGTAAAATCCGCTTTGGAAGGGAGCCGCGGGGGAGGCTTGAGCGTCTTCGAATGTGGCAGGGCAGTCTGTATTCCGTATTCGCTGGTGCCATCCGGCGGGTGGAACAGACAGCGGGCGCCATGGATGTCAAAGGATTTGGCGCATATTCGGAAAGGACATATCTTCGCGAAGTAAATTTAGAGCCTGCAGGAATTTGGCTAATATGCCTAAGCTCGCTTGTAACAGCGTTTCTTTGGTTTTTGTAAGAGGCTAAAACGGGTGAGCTGTCCCAAAAAAGGACTTGACGCGAAGTGATTGTTAACCTAAATTCATATTTGAGGTTAACAATTGAGTTTCGAGAGGATGGAAATTGAAATGAAAGAGCAATCAAGCAGAAAAGGTTTTGCCAAGTTTACGACGCTGGATATCGTGCTGATGGCGATGCTGGCCGCAGCCAACGCCGTCATGACCGTTTATTTATCCCAGGTTAACCAGGCTTTGAACGGGTTGGGTGGACCGATCGCAACTTCTACGATCACCGGACTGTATATGATTTATGGACTGCTAGCCTACTATATCATTCGAAAACCGGGCACAGCGCTGATTACATATGGAATTGGAGCGGTCGTGCAGTCATTTATGGGCTCAGCCTACGGCATTCTTTCTTGCTTTGCGGCAGCGGCTTGTTACCTGATCATCGCAGAGGCTGTGTTTGCTGCTTTTCGTTACAAGAACTGGAGTTTGCCGGTGATGATGTTTACCGGGGGAGCTATGGTGCCCGTATGGTTTTTCTTCGCTGCGCAAATGTTCGGCTATACCAAATGGGGAACCGGCGTACTGCTCGTCGCTTTGTGCGTGCGGATCATGAGCGGGATTTTACTGTGTGGCCTTCTGACCAAGCTGCTCGGTGACGCCTTGTCGCGCAGTGGATTGCTTCGCAGATTTGCAGTAAGTCGGGCTGTGGAATCCTAAAATGCTGGGGCCGGCATTGGAACTGAAGGATGTATGTTATGCCTACGAGCCGAATGCCTCTCTTGCGCTGGGACATGTCTCCCTTACGGTTAACGCCGGCGAATGGGTTGCGATCGTCGGTGCGAGCGGCAGCGGAAAATCGACGCTGGCCGGGCTCATTAGCGGCTACCTGCCGCGGGCCGGGGGAGGAATCAGGCAGGGGGAGCTGCGTGCCTGCGGTCTTGACCCTGCCGAGGCGGATATCGCCGAGGTGGCCCGGCACATCGGGGTCGTTTTTCAGGACCCCGATGCGCAGCTTGTCCAGGGACGGGTCGAAGACGAAGTCGCCTTCGGCCCGGAAAATCTGTGCGTCCCCGCCGCAGAAATCCGGCGGCGGGTAGCTGATGCGCTGAACGCGGTGGACCTTGCGTCCCGGCGCATGGACCGCGTGCACGCCCTGTCCGGGGGCGTGCGTCAGCGCACCGCCATCGCGGCGGTGCTGGCGCTGACGCCGTCGCTGCTCGTCCTCGACGAGGCGACGGCTAGCCTTGACGCCGCCTCGCGGCGGCGTCTGCAAGCGCTGCTGCGCCGCTTGCATGGCGAGGGCCGGACCGTGCTGACGCTGTCCGGCCGGATCGACGAGCTCGCGGGCGCGGCCCCGCGGCTCGTGGTGCTCGAGGCCGGCACCGTCCTGCCGGACGGTCCGGCCGATGAGCTGCTCCGCAGCGAGCGAGCACGCCTTGCGCAGCTTGGCCTGCTCCAGGCCGCGCCTGCTGCGGTCGCTCAGGCTGCTGCGCCGCAGCAGTATGCCCCTGCCGAGGCACAAGATAGCTTGGCCGAAGCGCCACCCGCGGCACTTTCGTCCTCACCAGCATCTACGTCGTCGCACCTCGCCGCGCCGCCAAACGCATCGCAAGCCCCGCTGCTCACGGTGCGCGGCCTAACCTACGCCTACGACCGCAAGGCGGAGCCGGTGCTGCGAAATGTGGAGCTGTCGCTTCAGCCCGGTGAATGGCGGCTGCTCTGCGGGGAGAATGGTTCCGGAAAAACGACGTTATCCCGACTGATCATGGGCTTGATCCGTCCGCCAAAAGGCACCGTATTTTGGCGGGGCCAGGATATTTCCAGCTTATCGCTGTACCGTCTAGCATCTGACATCGGGTACATCTTTCAGCAGCCGGAGCAGCAATTCGTCGCGCACACGGTGATGGATGAGCTGCTCTACGGCCCGCGCTCCGAGTTCCGGCTTCGGCCAGCTGATCCGCTGCCTGAGGATTTGCAGCTCCGCGCCTGTCAAATGCTCGAAGCGATAGGCTTGAGCGAGAAAACGGAGCTTTCGCCTTACTTGCTTAGCGGCGGGGAGAAGCGGCTGCTTAGTGTGGCAGCAGCAATGATCAGCCCAAAGCAGCTTTACATTCTCGATGAACCTACCGCCGGGATCGATTACAACGGGCTGCGGATACTGATCCGCCTGTGCAGCGATGCGGTAGCCGCCGGAGCTTCCCTCATCGTCATCACCCATGAGCCTAACCTGTTTGCCGGCACACCAGCGGAGCGCTGGAACATGGAGAACATTTCACCTGGCTCCATTCGGGCAAACATGGGTTTAAACTTATATAACGTATAAAAATTCCCACTTCTTCGCACCTTAACGAAGAAAGGGGAGGTGTTACCATGAATAAAGAGATGAATGTCGATCAAAGCACCCTAGTTGACGCATGGCAGAAGCAGCTTCCGGAGTACTTGAATCCTGGGGATTCGGCCCAGGTGCAAGCCGATGCGGCCGATCCCAAGGGGCTTCGGATTCATATCGACGCGGCCGGTCATCAATTTTTTTCATTTGATTTTCAGTGCTCTTATCTGGATCGTCGGGAGGTACAGGTGGAGTTGGTTGATGTGGAACGAGCCGGGCAAACCGTGGCTGAGAATACCGAACAAATCCAGGAGCTGACCGGAGATTACGTAAGGCATATCCATGAATGTGCTCAAGCTCTATCCCCCATGACCAATCCCTAACGAGAAAGCGAGGACTAACGGATGACACGGCATAAAGGCGGAGCGGATAAAAACTTAAGCAACGTCGTACAGGATTTGGAGCATAGTCCGGCGACGAGCCAGGAAGCGCAGCAATTGCAGCAATCGGTGAATGATCAGCGGCATCGGGATGCGCATAATCACCATAAGAAAAAGGATATGGATCCTACTCATTGATCATGGTTGTTACAGGAAATACAAAGCGCGAGTAACCAGGAGCGATATCAATCGTTTCTGGACTCGCGCTATTTGCATATGGCCGGGTTGTACAATTTTATTTCCGCATTAATGGAGCAAGCTTCTCTGCTTCTCTTCCCATTTTTTTAAGCAAATCAATCATCGTTTCTTTCTCTTCGTCGGTTAGACCGCTTAAAGCATGATTGATGCGTTCAGCAAACTCCGGGTATAACTGGTCCATCATCTCTTTGCCCTTTGGAGTAAGCTCCGCATAGATGACCCGGCGGTCGCGTGGGCATGGAGTGCGATGCAGCAAACCGGCCGACTCCAACTTATCGATCACATAAGTTACGTTCCCGCTTTGCAGCAGCAGTTTAGCGCCGATCTGTTGAATAGGCTGCGATCCTTTATAGTATAGGACCTCCAAAACTGCGAAAGCCGTAGGATTAAAACCCTGGATTTTGCTGCCCGTCACTGCGTGCTCGTTAACACTCTTAAATGACTTGGCAAAGACCCGGTATAAATGCAGCGACAAGTCAGTTCCACGTTCCTCGGTTTTCAACATATTCATTCATCCCGCCTTATTTTATATTTGTGAATGTTTTTACATAACAGAAATTAGTGATATCTTAGAACACTCAGCAAATAAAAAAAATATAATTTATCACAATTTGCGGCTTTTAGGATGTAAACTGATTCCAACTCGCAAAAATACCACTTTTTGCTTTGTTCTAGTCCTGAAGAACGGCCTAAATTTCATTCCTAAGCCAGAAACTGGTATCATTCCGGAGACGGATGGAACAAAACGGCAAAAGTTCTAAGATAACAGCATAACGATAAAGGAATGGGTGAAAAGTGATGCTGTTTTCTAAGAAAGAGGAATTGTCGGCGGGCGGAAAAGCGAACGGGAAAGGGCTGCTTCATAATCGCGCTTATATGTGTCTGATGTCCGCACAGCTGATCTCTAATTTGGGGGATTGGTTGTATTTGCTAGCTTTACTGACGATGGTTGGCTTAAAGTGGAACGCCACTCCGTGGCAGATTACAGCTGTTTCTCTGTGCATGCTGCTGCCGATGTTATTAGGGGGACCGCTAGCCGGGTTGCTGTCGGACCGAGTAGAGCGGAAGCGTTTGATGATCATTTCTGACCTTGCGCGCGTAATCATCGTGCTCGGGCTTGTGTTTGTAACAGACATTTGGCAGGTGTACGCACTGCTTATTGCAAAAGGCGTTTTTGATGTTATTTTCTCTCCAGCTAAGAGCGGAAAAATCAAGGAGTTTGTTCCATCCGAGCATATGGAAAAGGCGGTGTCCTACAGCGCGATTATTGAGCAAGGCAGCAAAATTGTGGGCCCTGCCTTGGGCGGTATGCTGACTGCTGCCTTTGGCATTTCGGCTTGCTTCATTATTAATGCGGTATCCTTCCTGATTTCTGCAATCATCTTGTTTGGGGTTCCGGGCAAGCCCGCAAAAACGAACATCGAAGGATCGGACAGCAGTAAAGAAACAGAAAAACCGAACAAAACCGGCTTCTGGCATGAAATGGCCGCAGGCATGAAAATCATCGCCAGTATTCCGATCATCGCCTTTGGTACGTTGACCTTGGGAATGGCTATGCTAGTCCTGCAGATCGCGGATTCACAGTCCGTTGTGCTGTTCCGTGAAATTCCGGGTATTTCAGACGATATGTTAGGCTGGTGTATCACGCTGAGTGGTACCGGTACGCTGGCTGCAGCAGGGCTCATTCAATTACTAGCCCGGTGGTCGCCGCTGGTTAAAATGGGCACGGGCGCTGCGCTGCTTGGCATCGTGTTTGCACTTGTGGGCGTTGTAGCGGTGCTTGGACCGATTAACGCCTGGGGTTATGCCCTTATTCTGTTTATCTTTTTCTTGGCCGGTATGGGGGCGGGCATGGCACTGATTCCGTTCCAGGTCGTACTTCAGCAGCGAACTCCCGAAACCTTGACCGGGCGTGTGTTTGGTACAGTCACCAGCATCACCTCGGCAGCCTCTGTCATCGGCCCGATGGTCGGAGCCTCTTTAGTAACGGCTTTTGGTCCGCAGCCTGCTTTCATACTGTCGGGAAGCCTAATGGCGGTCATTGGTCTGATGCTCCTTATCTTTAACCCGGCAATCATGAAACGCGACCAGAAATCCCAAGAATTGGCCCTAAGTGGCAGTATGGCCGCTTTATGAAAATGACACAGCCTTAAAGGTGAAATTTGCTTATACTCTATATTGGATTTACTATGAAACGTAGAAATATGACCATGGGGAGATTATTTTGGAAGAATCACTACTGGAAGTAACAATTGAGAAGGCGGGCTATGAAACGGGAAAGGCGGCGATTCGGGATGTTTCGCTAACGGTGAAGCCCGGTCGGCTTACCGGACTGATCGGCCCGAACGGGGCAGGGAAGAGCACGACGCTGAAAGCGATTCTGGGCCTCCTGCCTTACGGGGAAATGTCGGTGAAATTTAGTGGAGCATCGGATCATTATGCCTACATTCCCGAGCAGCCTGTCTTTTATGATACGCTGACGCTTTGGGAGCATCTGGGGTTGGCGGCAGCCGTTTATGGCATGGAGGAGCCCGATTTTGAGCGGGAAGCGATCTTTTTGTTGGAGAAATTTCGAATGATGGAAGCCAAGGATCAGCTCCCGGGATCGTTCTCGAAGGGGATGCGGCAAAAAATGATGCTGATGATCGGCTTTCTGGGCCGGCCGGACGTTTATATTGTCGATGAGCCGTTTATCGGTTTGGATCCGAGAGCAACGAAGGATTTTCTTGGTTTGCTTGAAGAGGAGCGCCGCCGCGGCGCCGGAGTGCTGATGTCGACGCATGTGCTGGATACGGCGGAACGGATTTGCGATGAATTTATTCTCATTTCAGGCGGGAGCGTCAAAGCGAGCGGCACGCTGGAGGATATCCGGTCAGCTGCTTCCATGCCGGAAGCAGCGCTGTTTGACTGCTTTGATGTACTGACTAATTAGAAAGGGAATGATGAATCTCCATGTCCGGCTTAACTTCAATGACCGCACATAAATTGTTTGTGCGAAGATGGACTGATCGCATGCGGGAGCAGTTTAAGATCCTTCGATCCATCGTTGATTTAACCATCTTATTGTACATCGGCATACCAGGGCTGCTGCTGGGCGGACGTGCCTATTACGGGCTGTGGAGCGAGCAACTGCCCGGCTGGGTCGCTTCGCTGCCTTATTTGCTCGTACCGTTTTTTTTGCTATTTTTCGTTTTCGTCTTTGCAGGCCTATCGCTTTATATTGAAGCCGGGGATGTATTGTTTTTGCGGCAGCGCCCTCTCTGGATCAGGGGGCTTATGCTGCGCGGCTGTATGGTGGGACTGGTGAAGCAAGCCTTGTTCCTTGGGGCGGCTTTTTTGCTGCTATGGCCGGTTTTTGCCCGGCATTATGGATTCAGTTCTACGGAAATAGGCATCTTGTATGCGGGAACGTTCACTATCAAAGCAGTGCTTATGCTGGCTTCTAATATACTAGCCGTGTTGACAAAGGGCTGGCGACGAATCGTATTAAGTTATCTTAGTTTGACATTGCTATCCACCATATATGTGGCTTGGGCGTTATCCGGGATCGAACGACCGTGGAGCAACGCTGTATATTTTGCGCTTAGCATCGTGGTTGCAGGAGCGCTTGGATGGTGCAGATTTCGGATTCAGGGCCGTTTCGATGCCGAGGTCCGTGAGGAGGAGCGGCAAAAAACGAAGCTGACCGCCTTGCTGCTGGCGTCGGCAGTGGACCGACCTAAAGCTCCGCATCAAAACGCTAAGCCTTGGCTGTTTCGCCATGTCCGCCGTATGCTGCCTTCGCGCAGTCCAGAGGCCCGAATTGCTGAGACGCTGGTCAAATCCTTTTTTCGCGGAAGCGAGCTAAAGCTTTATATTCAATTTACGCTGGCAGGCCTGGCTGCCATCCTTCTTCCCCCGTATCCAGGAAATACGATCGTGTATATCCTGGTGCTATTACTGCTGATTTTCTGGTTAAACAGTCACCGTCGAGCTTTTTTTGCCCGGGAGCTGATGAAGATTTTGCCCCTGGACAAAGGCATGGAATACCAATGCGCCGCACCGTCGATGCTGATGCTGCTGATGCCGGCGGTTATCTGCTTTACGGCAGGCTTTGGGATCAAGGCGTTCCCGGTATGGTGGGGACTACCAGTCGCGATCTTCGGCGGCATCCTTGTTACCGGAATCCTGGCCAGCTTTTATGGAAAAGTGGGCATAGCGTTAGCTCGAAAGTAACTCGAAGTAAAATGGACGATACCTAGCCTAATGCCGCATGTATTCGGTCAACCTTTCATCTCTACAGTCCTTTGCCCGGCATGGTAACCTGCGGTGTACCCGGTGGCGAAAGCGGCCGTAATGTTATAGCCACCGGTATAGCCGTGGATGTCAAGAATTTCGCCGCAAAAGTACAAGCCCGGCATCAGCTTCGAGCCCATCGTCTTGGGGTCGATTTCCTTCAGGTTGACACCTCCGCCGGTAACAAAGGCTTCTTCAAAGGAACGTGTGCCCGTAACCTTGAGCGTAAACTGCTTGAGCACGGCCAAGAAATTTAGCCAAGGTTCCTTTGGAAGATGCTCATAAGTGGTGTCCCCGGTCAAGCCGGACCGCTCGAACAGAAGCGGCAAAAGCCGTTCGGGGATTGTACCTTTGAATACATTCTTTAGCGCCTTCTTCGGCTCATTCGAGGCAAGCGCCTTTAGGCTGCTTTCCAGCTCTCCGGCCGACCGGCCCGGAAACAGGTCGAGTGACATAACAACGTTGCCGCCGCCGTTTTTTTGCTTGACCCCGCGAATAAAACCGCTGCAGCGAAGGGCGGCTGGGCCGGAGAGACCAAAATGAGTAAAGATCATGTCCCCTCGGTGAGAAACGACGGGCTTGCCCTTGGCATTCAGCACGGACAGCTTGATGTCTCGCAGGGAAAGACCTTGCAGCTCCCGACTTTGTATAAAGGGCTCCTTCGAAATGATCGGTACCTCTGTAGGATACAGCTCTGTAATCGTGTGTCCGGCAGCCTCCGCCCAAGGGTAACCGTCTCCGGTCGAGCCTGTGTGTGGCACCGACTTTCCTCCCGTCGCCACTATGATCGAATCGGTGTTAATCAGTTCGCCTGACGCCAGCTTGACTCCTTCTATATGACCCGCTTCAAATTTGATGCTTTCGACCGGTTGATGAACCAGCAGCTGGACGCCCAGAGAACGTGCTTTGCCGATCAATGCGTCGACTACAGATTTTGCTTTATCCGATACCGGAAACATTCTACCGTTATCTTCCTCCTTTAGCGCAATCCCCAGCTTTTCAAAGAAGGCGATAATATCCCGGTTGCTGAATAAAGAGAATGCGCTATAGAGGAAACGCCCGCCTCCAGGGATATAAGTAATCAGCTCGTCGACTTCCTTAGCATTCGTGACGTTGCAGCGTCCTCCTCCGGAAATACCGAGTTTTCGTCCGAGCTTGTCCCCTTTATCAAGCAGGGCAACGTTTGCCCCCTGCTCCGCGGCGGCGATTGCCGCCATCAAGCCAGAAGGGCCACCTCCGATGACAATCACATCATACCTCTTCATGTCGACACCCTTTCTATTTGTAATATCTTGCGCATATTTTTATCAAATAAGAATTATTGTAAAACTTTGTCGGCTATGTTTTAATCGAAACTAGAGTGGTATTCTTCCGCCAGAGGAGGGAGATTGTGGACGCCGTCAAAGAAATATTGTTACAGTTGTTGATTGCCAGCCTACCGGCATTTCTGTTTCCACTCTCCTATGAGAGAATGGGCTGTCAATTTCAGCAAAATGGCAACATCCATCAAAGACCAACCCATGTAGCCGGACTGACTTATACCTGCACACTCAGCACGCTGCTTTGCTCTATTTTTGCCTCACACTTTTGGAACGTCGTCCCCATTAATTTCGGAATACTACCTTTGTTCGCACTTGTACTCTATGGCAAGCTCTGGGATGGAGCCGTTCTTGCAATTTTACAAATTTTAATCTACCCCTTGTTTGCAGAAAACTACACACTTAGCGGATTTGTTTTGGAAACGGGCATGTTGCTGTATCCGTTCGTTTTTGCAACCTCCCAATTTTTCAAAAAAGCGAGTCGACAGGCAAAACTGATCACTCTGTCCCTTTTCTTTGTAAGCGGCGAGCTAATGATCGGGTCCTCGACCTTTTTGGTAGGGGGACAGGCACTGATTTCTGATTTAAACGCACTAATTGTTATAAGCATCAATGTCGTTGTCACCATGCTGGTCGGAGGCCTTTTCGTCTACATGATAGAGAATACGCTGGAGAAAGAAAAGCTTCGTCAGCAGGTTATGCAGCTCTCGCATGAATATTTGCAGGAGGCGGAGAAGCTGCAGCAGATGATGGACGCCGCTCCGCTTGGCATTATTTTACTGGATCCGCAAGGGTATATTATATCGGTAAACGACACGTTTCTTCAACTGTATCGAAAAGTCTACACGAACGCGACACGGGAAGAGTTGCTGGGGAGGAAGATGGATGATGCACTGAGCGGGGTGCCACTTGAAACGCTTGCCTCCAAGGTCGAGAAGACATTGGAAGGAAAATCAAAAACTACGGAGCTGTTGCAAAGCAGTGACCACATCTTTTTTACCAGCACGTCGCCAATTCAAAAGAGCGGGTCCGAAGAAATGATCGGAGCGATATTTATCGTTCAAGACATCACTGAGCTGGAAACGTTGCGCACGGAACTAAGTCATGTAGAACGGCTGAGTCTAGTCGGCCAAATGGCGGCGGGCATCACGCATGAAATTCGCAATCCGATGGCCGTGGTGCGTGGGTTTCTGCAGCTTATGCGAGAGAAGAGCCCGTCAAATCTTGACCATTATTATCGAATCGTCATGGAGGAGTTGGACCGGGCTAACGGCATTATTAACGATTTCCTGTCTCTGGCTCAGAACCGTCCGGTTGAAAGCGAGAAGTGCAGTTTGCACGATATTATTATGGAGTTGTCGCCTTTATTGTGGGCGGACGCTAATCTACGCGGACAGACGATTGAAATAAGACTCAGCGAGCTCGTTCCACCGCTACTCCTGAATGCGAAGGAGATCAAGCAGCTCATATTGAACCTTTCCCGCAATGCCATGGAGGCGATGGGGACGAAGGGGCAGCTCACTTTAGAAACGAGACTTACAGAATTTGGGGTGGAGCTGCTCGTAACTGATACGGGCCCGGGAATTTCCCCCAACCAGCAGGAGAAGCTGTTCGAACCATTCTATACAACGAAGGAGCAAGGAACCGGGCTCGGACTAGCCCTATGCCTCAGCATTGTAGAGCGCCATGGCGGGAAAATCAGCGTTCATTCGGAGCAGGGGAAAGGGACGTCGTTCACAGTTTTTTTCCCATTTACATAAGATTCGCCAGCCGGGGATGCAGGTAAATTCTCTATGTTTGAAAGTTGCTTTCCTTTCTTATGAATGTATAATTAATTATAATCTGGCTACAGGAACCAATTTACTGCTTCCGAGCCATTTAGTATGTAAAAGGAGTGTTAGAATATGTCAATGTCATTTGACCAATATATGAGAGACATGGTTCAGCCTATGAGAGACGAATTGACCGTGCTGGGAATTCAGGAGCTGCGGACACCGGAGGAAGTGGAGGAAAAGCTGCCTACTGCCAAAGGAACGGCTCTCGTTGTAATCAATTCGGTGTGTGGCTGTGCGGCAGGGCAATGTCGCCCTGGCGTTGCCAAGGCCTTGCAGCATGATTTGACTCCGGATCACCTGTTCACCGTATTTGCCGGTCAGGATAAGGAAGCAACGGCAAAAGCCCGTGAATATTTTGCACCATATCCGCCATCTTCACCGTCTATTGCTATTATGAAAGATGGGGAGCTGGTTCATTTCATCGAGCGCCATCAAATTGAGGACCGTTCTGCCGAAGAAATCGCAGCAGAGCTGACTAGCGCTTTCGACCGTCTTTGTCGCTAATTCTTTGTATGAAGGTTCGCTGATAACGAACTTGCGTTGCATCGCCCCGATAGTTCGGTTATCCCGGCACTGTAGGGGCGTTTTACATATCACATGAGGAAAAACCTCACTTATAATTGGAGAAGAGATACGGAGGGATAACTAATGAGTCTGCAGCAAGAAATTATTAAACGATTAGGCGTTAAGCCGAGCATCGACGTCGATGCAGAAATTCGTACCCGCGTTGATTTTTTGAAGGAGCATGTGAAGAACTCGCGTACGAGCGGATTGCTGATTGCCATCAGCGGTGGCATCGACAGCGCCGTAACCGCCGGTTTGTGCAAGAAGGCCACGGACGAGCTGACGCAGGAAACCGGTAAGGAGTACATCACGTTAGGCGTATTCCAACCCTATGCAGAGCAGGAGGACATTGAGCATAGTTATGAGGTAGCAAAGGCGTTTGGACTGACAAATACAGTGGAGACAAACATTCAGGAGGCCGTTGATGAAATCGCCCTGGAAGTGGAGCACGGTCTGAAAAAAATCGGCCAGCCCCGTCATCTGAGCCCTGGTGGCAAAGGAAATGTGAAGGCACGTACGCGGATGGTTATGCAGTACGCCCTATCTTTTGAATTGAACTTGCTGGTCGTTGGAACCGACCATGCTTCCGAAGCGATTACCGGCTTCTATACGAAGTGGGGGGACGGCGCAGTGGACATTACGCCGCTTAGCTCGCTGAACAAACGGCAAGTCCGTCAGTTGGCTGTCCGTCTCGGCGTACCGCAAAGCGTGATCGAAAAGGCGCCGACCGCCGGCTTGTGGGAAGGGCAAACGGACGAGAAGGAGCTCGGCATCAGTTACGACGATAACAGCGACTACCTGGAAGGAAAAGAAATCGATCCGGCCGTAAAGGAACGACTGGAAGCCTATTACCTGAAAACGGAGCATAAACGCAGCTCGATTCCAGGGATCTAAGCCGTCGTTGTTTAGAAGAAGGCCCATTTCTCAAAGTATAAACCTAGAGAGATGGGCCTTTTGTATAATGTGCGGTCAAGTCTAGAGCATCACGTGAATCTTTTCTCTACTTGTCCCGTATACATAATGAAACAACTTACATATTTTTTCAAAATTATTCTTTGAAAATTTTAAGGAGGATTTTCTGTTGAAGAACTTATTTACAATCTTCTTTTCACCCGAGGCTACATTTAAAAGGGTAAAAGAAAAAAGCAAAACAGCCTGGATCTTTCCTTCTGTGGCGCTGCTCATCATCTCGGTGGTCATGATGTATTTGCAAATGCCAGTGGTGGAAAAGGATATGATCAATAGATTGAAGAAGCAAAATATCGATCCGTCGATGATCGATACGACCCTCCAGATGTCCAAGGTTACCTCTTTGGTGGTTACCCCCCTAGTAACCGTAGGGATGTTATTTGTTGTAGGGCTGCTGCTGATGCTGCTCAATTTGATCGTACGTGGGGAAGCGAAATATATGCAGCTGGTCACCGTAGCTTCTTTTGGTGCGATACCTGGGATTTTGGGCGGACTGCTGACGGGAATTATGGTTCGGACGATGGACGTACAGTCCGCAACAGATATCACACTGAGCTTGGGAGCGCTGGTCTCGGATAAGTCCAGCCAGTTGTATCACATTTTATCGCTCCTCAATCCGTTCAGTATTTGGGGATTGGTTCTTTATGTACTTGGCGCCGCAGTGATGATGAACCGGCCGCGCAAAAAGGTAGCCGTGTGGATCGTTGGCGTCTGGCTTTTGTTCTCAATCGGTTCGCTACTGATGTAGCTTAATGCTGTTTTTTCATATAACACTAGGATAGGTGATGGATTTGTTCAAAAAAAAATGGTTTTGGGGTGTTTTGTTAGGACTTGCTATTATCGCTTTAGTTTTTGTCAATATGAATGGACTGAACAAGGCAGCCTTGGTTAGTACTGCTGAGGTTACGGAAGGCACTCTAGCCGAGCAGGTATTTACGAATGGTAAGCTCGTTCCGGGGGAGACAACGGCCGTCTTTTCGCCGGTAAATGGTGTCGTCAAATCGATGAAGGTGAAGCTTGGCGATCATGTCAAAAAGGGACAAACCTTGCTGGCGTTGAATATGGATGACGTTAAGGAGCAGATCGAGAAGGAACAGATCAATATGCAGCTTACGGAGTCGGAGCGTATGGTGGCCAAAAAGCAGAATTTTGAAAACTTTAAAAAGGTGCACAGCGAAAATCCAGATGCCGTGCCTGAGAAGCTTGATTTGACCTCTTACGATTTGCGAATTCGCACCAGTCAGATCACGATCACTGCCTTGGAGAAGCAGCTCAACAAACAAACGGTTGAGTCACCTGCCGATGGTGTCGTAACGAAGATTTCCGCGAATGCTGGACAGGCGCTAGCTCAGGGCGGTGAAGTCGTAACGATTGTGGATATGAGTACGCTCAAGGTCAAGGCGAACTTGAATGAAGTGGATGCAGGTAAAGTGAATGTAGGGATGACCGCAACGATTACCGGTGATTCTTTTGAGGACAAGTATAGCGGGAAAGTCACTTATATGGCTCCTACGGCGGAGCTGGCTACGGCCACGGCGAAGGATCCAACTGTTGAGATTACGGTTACCCTCGATAAGGCGTCGCCGGAGCTTCGTCCAGGTTACAACGTGACGGTGGAAATGGTTATCCCCGATAAGCAGCGGCTGCTTGTACCGACTGAAGCGGTGCAATATGACGGGGACCAACCTTTTGTGTATAAAGTAGAAAACGGTAAAGCCGTTAAAGTGAAGGTCAAGATTGGGAAAGAGGGCGACGAGCAAATCGAGCTTACCAGCGGTGTGGATAAAGGCGATCACCTTGTGACGGATGGGGCTGATAAGCTTCAGGACGGCGCTAAGGTGAAGACGGAATGATTACTTTACGGGATATTACCAAGGTGTACAAAAATGGCCCTCTTGAAGTGCAAGCTCTCCATCCGCTCAATCTGCAGGTTGAAAAGGGAGAATTCGTGGCAATTATGGGCTCGTCCGGCTCCGGTAAATCAACGCTTATGAACATTATCGGCTGCCTGGATGTACCTTCGTCCGGCAGCTATGAGTTGGATGGGCAGCAGGTTCAGACGTTGAACGAGGATGAGCTGTCCAAGGTTCGCAACCAGAAGATCGGCTTTGTGTTTCAGAGTTTCAATTTGCTCGCTCGCCAGACGGTCCTTCAGAACGTGACCCTGCCTATGATGTACGCGGGTATTCCCCGGGAAAAACGGAACGAGCGGGCGCTCGACCTGCTTGATAAGGTAGGGCTGGGTGAACGGATCAAGCATCGCCCTAACGAGCTTTCCGGCGGCCAGAAGCAGCGGGTAGCTATTGCCCGTGCTCTAACGATGAATGCACCGATTTTGCTTGCCGACGAACCGACAGGGAACCTGGATACGAAGTCCTCTGTAGAAATTATGGCGTTGTTTCAAGAAATTCATGCCGAGGGAACAACGATTGTGCTTGTTACCCATGAACCGGATATTGCGGAGTATGCCGACCGCGTCATCACCTTCGGCGACGGGCATGTCCTGAATGACAAGCGTAAAGGAAGTGGGCTGTCATGAGCATTTGGGAGAGCATTCTTGTCGCGCTCGACAACCTGCGGATGAACAAGCTCCGCTCCTTCCTGACGATGATCGGAATCGTATTCGGCGTTGCCGCCGTGGTGACGGTTGTTTCGATCGGCCAGGCGGGTCAGAGCTCGATTATATCTACCGTATCCACCTATAAAGACGGTTACTTTGTCGTTTATCCAAACTACAATGAAGGCGAACCTACAGTTGATACCGATATAAGGCTGCGCGATCTATCGGAAATTCGTAAGCTGCCGGGCGTACGCTATGTCACTTCTTCCATGTCGTATGGAATGACGAACAAATACCGGAAGGAGACCTTGCGCTTCAGCGTGACCGGTACAACCGCCGAGATGGTGAAAATGCAGAAGATCGACATGGCTGCCGGGCGTTTTTTCTCCACCCAGGAGGAGAGGTCCCGCCAAAAGGTTATGGTAGTTGATACGAAATACGCGGAAAAAGTGTTCGGATCAACCAAAGGGGCCGTCGGCAGAAGACTGGTCCTTTCGGGGGGGACGTACCGGATTATCGGTGTCTACAAACCGCAAGAGAGTATCTTGAGCGGTATGGGCGGCCCGCAGTATACCGGATATGCTCCAATCACATGTATGCCCGAGGATGATAACGGGAACAGCGACCGATTAGGATCGGTGGAAGTGATTGCTTCCTCGCCGGACCGGATGGATGAGACGATTAAGGAGATCAAGAAGTGGCTTGCGGATAACAAAAACGCAGACCCAACCGATTATGCGTCGCAAACGGCAAAAGAGGCTGAACAGCAGGTAGCGAGTACGTTTTCTATCCTGCAAACGATCATCGGCTCTATTGCCGGGATTTCGCTCCTGGTAGGCGGCATTGGAGTTATGAATATCATGCTCGTCTCCGTGACCGAACGAACAAGAGAAATCGGGATTCGCAAGGCGATCGGGGCGACACCGGGGACAATTATGCTGCAGTTTATGATCGAGGCAGTCATCCTGTCGTTTATCGGCGGGACGCTCGGCGCTCTGCTGGGGCTGCTGGCGGCTTACGTCTTTGCCCTCATATCGGGCTGGCCTTTCGTCGTTTCCTTATGGGCGATTCTCCTTGCCTTTGGTTTCTCAGCCGCCGTCGGCATATTCTTCGGACTATATCCGGCGAACAAGGCTTCCAAGCTGCATCCAATCGAAGCGCTGCGTTACGAATAAAAGCACACCCCGAACCGGATTCGAATATCCGGATCGGGGTGTTTGTTGTTGGAGCTGTGAGTCAATGCCGCGGGCGTACGCTCGCTCCGTGATGCGTGTGGCAGCGCCCCGTGGTGCACGTGGCAGCCGCTTTGTGATCGCGAGACCCATCTCTATGATCCACATCAGTGTTACCAGCCTTCAGACTATATTGCTTCATTCGATGCTTGTCAGTTACGATAGTGTGCCGATAGCACAGCGACTAACTGCATTTTATACAACTAATCTGCTCCGTTTTTACGCATCGGAAGAAATAAATGTATAATGTACATCTAAATGGGGGGAATTGGTGAATATCCCGGGTGGTTGGCGCTTTTAGATGCACTTTTTACAATTAAATTGCATTTGGAGGCTGAAACAGGCTAAATAGCTGTATTAAATACATTTAAATGTTGCAACTCTACTATGGACCATTGCGTATTCATCACCATGTATCGCTTTCTATTCTTAACTCGGTTTGCGGTCGGTTGGACAGGGATATAGATATCCATCTGTTTGCCCTCTTCTCGCATTCCCCGATCATCATAGGTGCTTCTTGACTATTCTTGCTTATCCCGGTTCTTCGATGGTTCGCAACCTGCCTTGGAGATTTGAGCAGAAATAAAGGCTAGACTAGCCTGAAGCGCTTGCTCCAGTTGCGGGGTTGTACCCTTGAAGGGATGAACCGCGCAAAAGGTATGATTGCCGCCGGGAATCTGCACCCAGTCTACATCCGGTCTCAGGCTGATCAGCTTGGCCGAGCCTTGGCGCAGGTGGGATCCGTCATCGGAGCCTTGAATCAAAATGAGAGGGAATTTCGGGCTATTCTCCAGGCGCTTAAGGATATCGTAGCGATCCTTCTGCCGCTCCAAATCCTCGAGAATAACGGCATCCAGCGGCATCTGCTGGTTCGTCCGGCCGTTCAGGACGTAGCTGCGGCCTTTTGCACGTATTTCTTCTTTTTGCTTTGCTGTAAAAAGATCAAGATTGGTTACTCCGTTCCAGGAAATAACCCCGTTCACCTCGCCCGGATGGTCCAGCGCATAAACGAGACAGTCACCAGCACCCCGGCTGTGTCCGATTAAAAATAACGGCAGCTCACGGAATCGCTCCTCCCTGCGGAGGTACTGGATTAATGCATCCAGGTCGGCCAGCTCGCGGTCGTAAGTGTTTACGGCGAACTTTTCGAGCTCGGTGAATTCAAAAGGATCTTCGCCAATCCCGTTATGCGAAAAGTTGAAGGTGATTACCTCGTGCTTCTGGCTAAGCTGCTCGGCGGCATAGGGGAACATGCCCCAATCCTTGAAGCCCTTATAACCGTGAGCGATGATGATCAGACTGGCAGCAGGGTTTTGCTGAGCCGAGAAATGGGTGCAGCGCAGCAGCACTCCACTCTCAAGTAGTATTTGAAAATCAGTTGGCATATATCATCATCCTTTCAGACTTAGTTACGCTTGTTGGTATTATCATAAGTATAGCACAGGAAAATCCAGTAGCTGGAAAAGGGTTGACTCTATCTCCAACCATCTCCACCTTGGCAGGACTCGCTTCACCTTCACTTCCCTGTTACAATGTGATTGGCGGTTATGTGGCTGCCACGGCTGCCTTAGTATTCATTAGAGTTCCGTGTAAAAAGAAAGAAGGAGATGGCGTTGATTTACGGAATCGGGCATGACATCGTGGAGATCGAGCGGATCAGCCGACTGCTGGGCGGAGACACCGGCGACAAGCTGATGCGGCGTATTTTAACGCCCGCTGAGTGGGAACTGCCGGGAAGAACAGCAAGGCCGGCGGAGTTTCTGGCGGGGCGCTTTGCAGCCAAGGAGGCTGTGAGCAAAGCGTTTGGCTGTGGAATTGGCCGCATTCTCGGATTTTCCGATATGGAGATTGTGCCGGATGCAAACGGCAAGCCGTCGGTTCGGTTATCGGGGGAAGCGTGGCAACGGCTCGGCATACTGGAGCCTAAGCATTATGCCATCCATCTTAGCATTACACACGAGCGACAATTGGCCTCCGCTTTTGCGGTGGTGGAACGATAGTTTATTTGGATAAAAGGAGATCAAGATGCAGGATAGCAAGGAGCTCTGGCAGAGCAAGCTTTTTTTCAGTACGGAGCTGCTTCAGTGGTATGAACGCTCCAAGAGGGACCTGCCTTGGCGCAGGCACCGCGACCCTTATTATATTTGGATTTCGGAAATTATGCTGCAGCAGACGCGTGTCGATACAGTGATTCCTTATTTTCAACGGTTTATCGAGCGGTTCCCGACGATTCAGGATTTGGCCGAGGCACCGGAGGAAGACGTGCTGAAATGCTGGGAGGGGCTCGGGTATTATTCAAGAGCCCGCAACCTGCAGGCGGCAGCGCGCCAGGTCGTTGAGCGGCATGGCGGCGCCGTGCCGGACAACAAGGCGGAGGTCGCCGCCTTGAAGGGGGTCGGCCCGTACACGACAGGGGCGATCATGAGCATTGCCTTTAACCGCCCCGAGCCGGCGGTCGACGGCAATGTCATGCGGGTGTTGTCGCGGTATTTTCTGATTGAGGAAGATATCATGAAGACCGCGACACGCACCCTCATGGAGGAGCTGGCGACAGAGCTGATCCCCGAAGGGCGGGCCTCCGATTTCAATCAGGCGCTGATGGAGCTGGGTGCATTGGTATGCACCCCAAAATCCCCGCAATGCCTGATTTGCCCGGTCATGGCCCGCTGCGCCGGGCGGCTTGAGGGCGCGGAGGAGCGGTTGCCGGTGAAGAGCAAGGCTAAGCCGCCGCGGCCGGAGTACCGGCTCGTCGCCCTCGTTGAGGGCGACGGAGAGAACGCCGGGCGCGTGCTGGTGCGCCGGCGCCCGGACACGGGGCTGCTCGCACGAATGTGGGAGCTGCCCCACATCCCGGCCGACGCCGCCCCTGGCGAAGGCGCCGGGCTGCCGGACGGTCCGGCGATGGATCGCCTGACCGCGGCGCTCGTCGAAGCCGGGCCCGGCGTGATGGCCCGGCCGGTAGGGCCTTTCCTGAACGCGGAGCACACGTTCAGTCACATCCACTGGAATCTCCGCGTGTTCCGGTTTAGCGCGGAGAATGCCCCGGCGGCGAAGGGCGGAGGCGCCGTTCTCGCCGCCGTCGCCGAATCCGCCGCGGCCTATGACGCGGGGAGCGGCGCAGCCTCGACGTCTGCCGCTGAGCCGCTCGTAGAGTACCGCTGGATTACTAGAGAAGATATGGACAGCCTGGCGTTTCCGAACGTCTTTTTACGGATATTGAACCGGCATTTTGAGGAAGCATAAGCGAAAACGCCGAAACCGCACTTGGGTATCGTACCTGGGTGCGGTTTTTTTAGTCCGTTTGCGGAGGCAATATCATCTGTATACCCGTCTTGTTTCTTTAATGGTATATTTATACATAGCCTCAACTTCCTTAGATCCGGCGTCGGATCTTGAATTCAGCCGGCCAAAGCGTTATGAAAAGCGCACATCGGAAGAATACGCTTCGGGTACAGAAATGCCGATTTTTTGAACTCGCACTATAAGTAAAGGAGTGATCGAATCGTGAAATTGGCCGGAGCGGGAGAAGCTATCCCCAGAGAAAAAGTTGTGCTGGACAAAAGGTACCCTTTTTTCATCGCGGAAACGATCGGAGTCAATGCCCACTACCAGAAGCTGCATTGGCATGACGTGTTGGAGATCAACTACATCAAATCCGGCTGCGGACACTATATCATCAACGGCAAAACGTTCGAATTCCGGCAAGGGGACATCCTTTTGATCAATTCCAACGATTTGCACTGCGCGTATGAATTGCGGGACCTGGTCATTCTGGTCATCGAATTCGATATGTCCTGGTTCGCGGGCAGTCTCCGGTACGACCCCGAAATCCTCGCCCCCTTCAAAGATATGGGCATCCGCTTCACCAATCTCCTGAACAGGAATTCGCCGTATATCGACGAGCTGCGCACCCTGCTTGAATCCATGCAGGAGGAACATGAACGGGAGCAGCGTTCCTATGTTTCCATGGTCCACGCCTCGCTGCTGCGCTTCCTGTCCTGCGTGAACCGCCACTTTCGCTCGGACGAGGCAAGCAGGTCCAGGGCGGAAATCGGTTCTATGCAGTTGGAAAAGATGCGCCGGGTCATCCACGCCATGGAGGAAAGGTTAGCCCATCCCTGGACCTTGGAGGAACTGGCCTCGTCCGCTTATCTCAGCCCGTCCCGCTTCAGCGATATTTTTCGCCGGGCCGTCGGCACACCCCCGCTGGAATACCTCATCCAACTGCGTTTGGAACAGGCGCTAATGCTGCTGGAAACGTCGCCGCTGAAAATCAGTGACATCGCCATGGAATGCGGTTTTCGCAGCCTGTCCAACTTCAACCATTTATTTCGGAAGCATTTCGGTATGTCTCCCAAACACGCCCGAATTCGCAACAAATCAAATCCTTGATCCCACCCTGTTCGTTTTGCACAATTCCATGAAAGTAACATGAATGTTACACGAAAAGTTTCAAAAAGAACAATTTTTCTTAAAATTTTAAATTTACAGTAAAATATCGTCAGTTTTCAGACGTTTAACGGGAGAAATTCCCTGTATAAGCCTATAAAATAATTGGCAAATGGCAGATAACCTTACGCAGTCGTAACAATTCGGCCGCGTAGGAGCTGTAAAGGGGGGAACGCCGCTGCAAACAGGCATTCGCAGGGAACGAAAAGGAGTGAAGAACCTCGGTCGCAAATCCGAATCCAAACCCAAGCTATTCACAAAGCTTTCCAGACAGTGGGATGTTCAGCTGATGGTCGTGCCGGCGCTGTTATTTATCGTCGTATTCAGTTACATCCCGATGTACGGAGTGCTGATGGCTTTCCAGGACTACAGCATTTTCCAAGGCTTTCTGAAAAGTCCCTGGGTTGGCTTCAAGCATTTCGAAATGTTTTTCCAGGCCCCCGAATTTTGGAGCATCATCCGAAACACACTGGTTATCAGCCTGCTGAAGCTGGCGGTGGGGTTCCCTGCTCCGATCCTTTTGGCGTTGATGCTGAATGAGGTAAGAAATCGGACGTTCAAGCGAACCGTCCAAACGATCAGCTATTTGCCGCACTTCATTTCTTGGGTCATCGTCTCCGGGTTCGTCACTTCGCTCCTGTCCACCGACAACGGTAGTTTGAACTTGGCGCTGCAAGAGCTTAACCTGATCGGCGATCCCATCAATTTTTTATCGATTCCGGAGTATTTCTGGACCATCCTGGTGACGACAGGGGTTTGGAAGGAGATCGGCTTTTCCTCTATTGTCTATCTGGCCGCCATCGCCGGCGTTGATCCTCAGCTTTACGAAGCGGCGGCCATGGACGGCGCAAGCCGACTGCGGCAAATGTTTTTCATCACCCTGCCTTCGATCATGCCGGTCATCATCGTGTTTATGATTTTGAACATCGGCAATCTGCTGAACGCAGGATTCGAAGACATTTTATTGCTTGGTTCCAATCCGGTCCTGCGGGACGTGGCGGACGTAATCGATACCTACGTGTACCGCGTGGGGATTCAGAACACCAGATACTCTTACGCTACCGCCGTCGGACTGTTTAAGGGCGTGCTCAGCGTAGCGCTGCTCGCCGCCGCCAATTATGCGGCTCGCCGGTCCGGAAACAGCTTATGGTAGCTCTCGTATTCCGTATATTGAAGAGAGGGAAGACATATGAAGCTGACTTTGGGTGACAAAACGCTTTCCACGGTTATTTACGCCTTGCTGATCGTGCTGGGTTTCGCCGCATTTTACCCGTTCTGGAACGCGGCCGTCATTTCCTTCAACAGCGGAAGCGATACCATGCGCGGCGGCATCACCTTTTGGCCGCGCGCGTTCACCTTGGAGAACTATGCCGTCGTCTTCAGGGACGAACGGCTGGTGGGCGGGTTCGCGGTATCCGTGCTGAGAACGGCCGTTGGCACGCTGTTGTCCATTTTAGCCATGGCCATTTTTGCTTACGGCATGACCAAAAGCTGGCTTGTGGGGCGGAAATTTTACATGGTTGTCTGCATCGTCACGATGTTTTTCAGCGGCGGCCTGATTCCCACCTACTTGCTGATTCGCGAATTGAGGATGATTGACACGTTTTGGGTGATGGTCATTCCCGGACTGATCAGCGTGTGGAACATGATCATTTTCCGTACCTTTTTCAAAGGGATGCCAGCGGGGCTGGAGGAGTCCGCCCGCATCGACGGCTGTTCGAATTGGGGGGTGTTCTTCCGGATCATCCTGCCTCTTTCCGGGCCGGTGCTTGCGACCTTGTCCCTGTTTACCGCCGTGTACCATTGGAACGACTGGTTTACTCCCAGCATTTATATCTCCAACGTTGATCTGCTGCCGATTCAAACCAAACTGCAGCAGATTCTGAATTCGAACATCATGATGGAGCAGATGTCCCAGATGGACTCCACAGCTGCGAGCCATTTGAACCGGATGAAGACGGTGACGACCAAATCGCTGTCCATGGCGACGATGATGGTAGCTACGGTGCCGATTTTATGTGTGTATCCGTTCGTGCAGAAGTATTTTGTGAAAGGCGTCATGATCGGATCTTTAAAGGAGTAGCCCTTGGGTTTGAAAGGGTCACGACGGCTAGTTCCGAGAAAAAAAGGGGGGGTCCTGCATGGTGCATTGGAGAAAAAACAAGATATTCGTTTTGTTCGCCCTATTGGCGATTGCGCTCGGTTTGACCGCGTGTTCCGGCGGCAGCGGGCAAGCCACCAAGGGGAACAAAGGGCAGACGCAGGCAGAAACGGAGCTCGGGGAGGGGGTGATAAAGCCGCTGACCTTCACCTTCTACGGCCACTACGACTGGTATACGATGCCGAATTGGGGGGAGGACCCGGCGACAAGGTGGATCAAGGAGAACAAGCAGGTTACCGTGGAGCCGATCAGCTCCGGCGGCAACGCCAAGCAGAAGCTCAGCACGATGATCGTCTCCGGCGAACTGCCGGATGTCATTTGGCTGGAGCGTGGTGCGGACGTGGAGAAGCTGCGCGCGGCGGGCATGCTCGTACCGTTCGATGACTACCTGGATAAATATCCGAACCTGAAAAAATGGGCGGGTGAATCGACCTTAGGCATGCTGCGTTCGCCGGACGGGAAGTTGTATCAGTTCCCGAACTGGTACACGACGCAGCCCAACGGCAATGCCGGGTATCTCGTGAACAAAAAGATTTATAACGAGCTTGGCACGCCGCCGCTGGAGACTACCGATGATCTGTACGCCTACCTGAAAACGGTCAAGGAGAAGTATCCCGACATCGTGCCGTTTGAGGCCGGCCAGGGGGCTGCGGGGGTGGAAATCCTGACGACGGCGTTTGGAGAAAACCATCCGGCTACGTTCAATGCGATGATGGCGGTGCCTTCCGGGAACGAGCTCACGTCTATTTTTACCGATCCCGTCTACCGCGAAGGCATCCGGTTCGCCAACAAGCTGTACCGTGAAGGGCTGATGACGCAGGACGCGTTTACGCAAAAGCTGGAGCAAGTCGAGCAGAAGGTGCGGAACGGGCAAATCGCCGTATACGCGGCTTCCAGCCCGACGGAATATGGGGCGATCGGCAACGCGCTGCTGTCGGCCGAAGATCCGGAAGCCGGTTACATCATGGTCTGGCCGATCCACAAAGAAGGTCTCGACAAGAACAAAATTTTTCCCGGAGATTATAAGCAGCAAGGGTGGAACGTCAACGTCATCACCCGCTCCGCTAAGGATCCCGAGGCGATCTTCGCTTTCCTGGACTGGATGACCGGGCCGGAAGGGCAACGGATTACCATGTGGGGCCCGGAAGGGCTTTATTGGGAGGGAACGGACGAGGAGGAGGCGCCGCTATTTACGGAAAAATTCACCACGGATACGAAGGGGCGCGACGAGTTGATGAACTCCACGGTAAACTTCCAATGGGTCGGCAATACGGTGTATGTCGACAACTCCAAAATGAAATTCGAATCCACGCTTCCTCCGGAAAAGCAAAACTGGGAGTCGAGATGGCAATCGGAAATCACGTGGAAGACGCAGTACAACACGACGGAATTCACGAACCTTGACCCGGCGGGAGACAACGATGAAGGGATCGTGGCGCAAAGCGTGCTGGATATTTACACCAAGGCGATGGCAACTGCGGTGATGAACGGGAAATCGGAAGCGGAAGTCGATGCCATCCTGGACCAGGCAGAAGCCGATGCGCAGAAGGCAGGCTATGCCAAACTGCTGAAATATAAGACGGAGCGATGGCAGGAAAACCTGCGTAAGCTGAAATAGGAGAGAACGCTTTGAACTATTTTTTGGGAGTAGACGGCGGAGGCAGCAAAACCTTGGCTGTTGTTACGGATGAACATGGGCAAATTTTGGGGCGGGGCCTCGGTGGGTGCGGAAACCATCAGGTGCAGGAGGAACTGGCCCGGCGAAGCATCCTTGAGGCTACAAGCGAAGCGCTGGAGCAAGCTGGCCTGACCCGCCGGCAGATAAGGTATGCCATGTTCGGACTGGCGGGGGCGGACCGGGAAGCCGATTTTCGCGTGCTTCGTCCGATGATCGCCGGCCTGGGATTCCCGGCTCACGGCATTGTTTGCGATACGGAAATCGGACTGCGGGCGGGCACGCGGCAGACGGACGGAGTCGTCCTGGTCTGCGGCAGCGGCACGAACTGCTACGGTGTTAACCGGCTGGGGGAATCGCTGCAATGCGGTGGATTCGGCTATATGTTCGGCGACTTCGGCGGCGGTGGAGAGCTTGCTGTGGAGGTATTTCGGACCGTGATCCGGGCCTGGGAGGGAAGGGAGAGGCCGACTCTCCTTACCGAGGCAGTGCTGCAAACGTTAGGTTACCCTTCCGTGGAACGCCTGTTCCACGACTATCTGGACCGCGGCGCAGGGGCTCCGATCCACCTGACGAAGCTGTTGTTTCAGGTGGCGGACCGGGATGAGGCGGCCCGGCGGATCTTGCAGCGGCAGGGGGAAGAGCTCGGGCTGGCGGCCACGACCGTGATCCGCAAGCTGGATATGGCTGAGGACCGCTTTGACCTCGTGCTGGTCGGCAGCGTGTTGACTCGCGCCGATCACCGATTCGTTACCCCTTATATCGAAGAAAGCGTGAAGCCGGTAGCTCCCGCATGCCATCTGCGCCTACTCACGATAGAGCCGGCAGCCGGCGCGATCCTGCTGGCAATGGAGAAATCCGGCCGTCCGGTCGGCGAATCTGTATACGAACGGCTGGAGTCGGGGTTATCGGTAAAGGAGGCCTGAGCATGAAACAGGAACTGAAAATCGCGGTGATCGGCGGAGGCTCGTCGTATACGCCGGAGTTGATCGAAGGATTTATTCAAAATTACGCAACCCTGCCCGTAACCGAAATCGTGCTGGTGGATATCTCGGAGGGCTTGCGCAAGCTAACCATTGTTGGGCAGCTTGCCGAGCGTATGATCGCGGCATCGGGCTTGCCAATCAAGCTAAAGATGACGATGGACCGCCGTTCCGCCCTGGAAGGCGCAGCGTTCGTTACGACGCAAATGCGGGTAGGCCTATTGGAAGCTAGGGCACGGGACGAAGCCATTCCTTTGAAGTACGGCATGATCGGCCAGGAAACGACGGGACCGGGCGGCATGATGAAAGCTTTGCGCACGATCCCTGTCCTGCTGGACATCTGCCGGGATATGGAGGAGCTGTGTCCCGATGCCTGGCTGCTTAATTTCACCAACCCGGCAGGGATGGTAACGGAAGCGATTAACAAGCATTCCCGCATCAGCGCCATCGGGCTATGCAACTCGCCGATCGCCGCTTACAAATGGCTTTCATCCTTGTATAACGTGCCGGTGGAACGCATCTATTGCGAATTTGTCGGTTTGAATCATCTGCATTGGATCAGCCGGGTCACAATTGACGGCGAATCCAAACTGGAGGAGCTGCTGGACAACCGGGAAGGATACTCCGCGCGCAACGTTCCGCAGTTCGCCTGGAACGGCCTCCTCTTGCAGACGCTGAGAGCCATTCCTTCGTATTACCTGAAATACTTCTACCTGCAGCGCGAAATGCTGGATGAACAGCTGAAGGCGGCTTCTCGCGGGGAAACCCGGGCCGAGACAGTGCAGCGGCTGGAGAGCGAGCTGTTCGAAATTTACCAGGATCCCGAGCTGAAAGAAAAACCCAAGCAGCTTGAGCAACGCGGAGGGGCTTACTACTCCGAGGCGGCCGTCAACCTGATGAATTCGCTGTACAATAATTCGGGCGATATCCAGACGCTAAACGTGGCCAATCGGGGTACACTTGATTTTTTGCCGGACGATGCCTGCATCGAAGTAAACTGCCGGGTCACGAGCGAAGGACCGGTGATCCAGCCGGTGATCGTCGTGCCTGAGGCGGTCAAAGGTCTGATCGGCTCCGTCAAAACCTATGAGCGGCTGGCCATCGAAGCGGCCGTCACTGGCGACCGGGGATTGGCGCTGCTGGCCTTGGCACATCATCCACTGACAAGTTCCGTCGGTGCGGCCGAGGACATGTTGACGGAAATGCTGGAGCAAAACAGGCAATATCTCCCGCGATTTTTTGCGGAAATCCATAAGCTTTCGAAGTAAGTTTTGCAGTGATGCCATTCTTTGTAGCTTGGCTCACAAAACTTTGAGGAGGGATGATATATGAAAAAGCTCGAATTTTTTCGGAAAATACGCCGCGGCTTGGGCGCGGGCCTGATTTGCTGCCTCTTGCTGTCGGCGGTTCCGGCATCGGCGGCGAACGGGTTCCTCGAGCCGCTGAACGCTTTGAATTCGGGAATGTTTTATGCCTCGGACGGTTGGGAGAACGGCCCGGATTTCGGCGTAGGCTGGCGGGCGAACAACATTGAATTCAACAACGGGATCATGGCCCTCCGCCTGGATAAGACGGGCTGCCCAAGCCAATGCTCCGGCGAGCCGTACGCCTCCGGGGAGTACGCGACGATCGGGGAGGATTACGGCTACGGGCGCATCGAAGCGCGGATGAAGGTGGCGAAAGGAACGGGACTCGTTACTTCATTATTCACTTATTATGATCATAATCCGGATCCGGACATTGCTGAGAATGACGAGATCGATATCGAAATTCTCGGGAAGGATCCGACGAAATTGGAGACTAATTATTATACGGCCGGCGTTGGAGAACACAGCACGGTCATAAATCTCGGCTTCGACGCTTCGCTGGGCTTCCACGACTATGCTTTCGAATGGTCACCGACCGAGATCAAATGGTACGTCGACGGCAATTTGGTCCATACCGAAAACGGGTCCCGGGGGCAGCTGCCCACCCATCCGGGAAGTATTATGGTAAATTTCTGGGCCGGAGCGAACGACGCTGCCAAGTATTGGACGGGGAAATTCGTTTATCCGGGATCGCCGGTTCGGGCTTACTACGATTGGATCAAATATACGCCGGCGAATTAACGGAAATCATGCTGACCATTTCCTGATGTAAAGCAAAACAAGAGGCCGTACCCTTAAGGGCGGCCTCTTTGCTTTATTCCATGATCCGATTTTCCGTCGTCTTCATATGGTTTTGCGTATCCGGTTCCCGGTGCTGCTCACCGGACACCTGTCCTTTGTCAATCGGGGCGTTTCCGCTAATTTGATGGGCAAAATTGGTGAACTGCGCTTTATGCGCATCTTCCCCATGTTTTGCCTGCAGCATTTCCTGCGGATCATTCGTTAGCTTGTGCGATTTGTTTCCAGGCATGGAATTCCTCCTTACTAAACGGTGTACCATAGTATTTCCCGCTCATTGCCAGGCCATCCAGCGCACGCGCAATCGTTATTTCACCGCTGTTTCATAGCGGCGATTCACTTCGTTCCAGTTGACGATATGCCAGAATGCTGCGATATAATCAGCGCGTTTATTTTGATATTTCAAATAATAGGCGTGTTCCCATACGTCGATGCATAGGAGCGGCGTTAGCCCCTCCGAAAGCGGGCTGTCCTGATTGGCTGTACTGGTTACGGCTAATTTGCCATCCTTTCCGACCACAAGCCAAGCCCAGCCGCTGCCAAAACGAGTGGTAGCCGCTTTGGTGAAAGCTTCCTTGAGTTTGTCGAATCCGCCCAAATCTTTGTCGATGGCTGCTGCAACCGCACCGATTGGGGCACCGCCGCTTTTAGGTCCGATTACCTTCCAGAACAGGCTGTGGTTAGCATGTCCACCACCGTTATTGCGAATGGCTGTCCGAATTTTTTCCGGAATACTGTCCAAGTGGGTAATTAACTCTTCTGCGGTTTTATTTTGCAGCTCCGGAGCTTGCTCCAGTGCGGCTTTCAAGTTAGTAAAATAAGTGTTATGGTGGCGATCATGGTGGATCGTCATCGTTTGTTCATCAATGTAAGGCTCGAGGGCATTTGCAGGATAAGGTAGTGGCGCTAATTCGTGTTCCATGATAATTAAACCTCCCGATAAATTTTAGTACTCACTTCTCATATAAACCATTAGGGAGCCTATGGAATCAAAATTGCGCTGAAATCATTGAAATGTAAACATTTCGTAAAATCTAAGATTTTATTTACAAACGTGAAACAATCCTATTTTTGGGATTGTGTTATAATAAATTCGCTTGTTTTGCGGACTTTTAGAATTCTTTAAGAAGTTTTCTAAATGTAAACGCTTAATATAAAGCGCTTTCAGAAGAAAATTGATGTATTCTGGAGATATATATGGTTTAATGGACAAGGAAGTAGTTTTTTCGCGTTTTTTGTCTGGTTTTATTTATTCGGTTGATGTAAAAATGCGACCGTGCCTTTTACATGATTTTATCTTGCGTAAAGAAAAGGGAGATCATAGCATGCTTATTCGTTCCTTTCAGTTGAGCGACGTTAATCAAGTGATGGAGCTTTTGCAGGTAGCCTTGTCGGAAGATTGCTACGAAGACACAAAATGCGCGTTTGCCAGACAACTGTCCTGGGATTCGGAACTGATTATGGTTGCGGAAGTTGAGGACGAGATAAAAGGAGTTCTGATCGGAACGATCGATCAAAATACCGGATGTATTTACCGGATGGTCGTTCATCCAGAATACCGCCGCCGCGGGGTAGGTAAGGGTCTCGTTAAGGCCTTGGAACAGCGGTTCCAACAACGTAATGTTCGCCGGATTATGGTCGCTGGTGATGAACATAACAAAGCGATTATGCCGCTATATGAAGCGATGGGTTACGGAGCAAGCAAGTTTTTAGAAGCGTTTCAAAAGCTTGGCATCGCCGCTGCACGCACCTTGTCCGGGTCGAATTAATCAGATAATCCTATAGAGAATAAAGGTAACCTCGAGCATATCTTCCACCCGTTGCAAATGGGTGCGGGATATGCTTTTCTATTATCAGAGAGTTATATTTGCTAAAATTTTAACGAATAGTGGGTTGCGAGGTGCAACATGGAACCGATAATACATTCAAAAGGGGAGGAAACCCCTGAGGATCACGGCGAAGGAAAGAACAGACGGCGGATGAAGGCTTCTTCAAATCGACTCGTTTCAGAGCTTCGGGATATCTTGAAAACCGTGGTGATCGCTTTTGTAATCATGCTGCTGCTCAATATGTTCGTCTTCAATTTGTCCATGGTTAAGGGGCAATCGATGATGCCAACGCTGGAAGGCTATGAGCGACTTTTCGTAGATAAATTGGTGTACAACCTCGGACATCCGAAGAGAGGAGATGTCGTCGTTCTGAAAGACCCTTCTATCGGTACCGATAAAAAATCATTTCTCGTAAAACGTGTAGTTGGTGTGCCCGGAGACACAGTGGAGGTGCGAAAGCATACACTATTTGTTAATGGAAAGCTGCAGGACGAGCCTTATACCGATGTGAAGATCGAAGGGGACGATGTACCTGCGGTCAAGCTTGGGGAGAAAGAGTATTACGTGATGGGTGATAATCGTCACGCCGGACGCAGCAAGGATAGTCGCTTTTTTGGGAGCGTGCAGGAAGAGGACATTGTCGGACGGGCTGACTTCGTGTTCTGGCCGATCAGCAAAATTCGTGGTTTATAATTGGGAGGATCGATTGTGAAGGAAATAACGATATATACGGATGGCGCCTGCTCCGGTAACCCGGGACCTGGGGGATGGGGAGCAGTATTAATGTTTAACGGGCATCGCAAGGAACTATCCGGCGGAGAGAAAATGACGACCAACAACCGTATGGAGATTCAGGCAGTCATTTCGGCGCTGAGCCAACTCAAAGAGCCCTGCAACGTAAAGGTGTACAGCGATTCGGCCTATGTCGTGAACTGTTTTCAGCAGGGATGGATTCGTGGATGGCTCAAGAACGGTTGGAAGAACAGTAAGAATCAGCCCGTAGAAAACCGTGATTTGTGGCAGGAACTGTGGCGGTTGATGGGAATCCATAAGGTGGAATACGTCAAGGTTAAGGGACATAGTGACAACGAGTTAAACAATCATTGCGATTTGCTCGCAAGAGAAGCGATTAAGCGGCTCTCTCTTTAAAATCGAAATAATATTCAGGCAGGGAGGGATGTCTGTGAACGATACAAATTCCGGCAACATATCCTTCCGTGAAGGATTAAAAAAGTGGGCGGAGCTAAAGCAAGACATCAAGGATGCTGCGTCCTCCATAGGAATTGACGATATCGGGTTTGCTTCCGCAGATCCGTTTCTTTCTTTAAAAGAGGTTTTACTGGACCGTCGCAGCAAAGGGTATGAATCCGGATTCGAGGAGCCGGATCTGGACAAGCGTGTTTATCCGGAGTTGTCGTTATCAGAGCCGGCTTCGCTCATTTCGATCGTCGTTGCTTATCCATCTAAAATGGAAAACCCGCCGAAATCGGAACCCGGACAGCGCCGTGGCATTTTATCCAGATCCGCTTGGGGTCGCGACTACCATGAGGTGCTCCGTGAGGCGATGAAGAAGCTTGAGCAATTTATTCTGGATCGTGTACCGGAGGCGAGAATCGAAAGTATGGTCGATACCGGAGCCCTGGTGGACCGGGCGGTAGCGGACCGGGCGGGGATTGGCTTTAAAGGGAAAAATTGCGCGGTGATTTCACCAAAATGGGGATCTTGGATTTATCTTGGAGAGTTGATTACGAACATCCCTTTTCCGCCCGATGTGCCTGTTACGGAGGACTGCGGGGAATGTACGAAATGCATCGACGCCTGCCCGACGGGTGCGCTTGTAGGGCCTGGGGAATTAAATGCCCAGCGATGCATTTCCTTTCTAACGCAAACGAAAGGTTTTATCGATGAAGAGCTAATGGTTAAAATGGGCAACCGATTATACGGCTGTGATACCTGTCAGGTGGTTTGTCCCAAAAACAAAGGGAAATCGTGGAGTCATCGTGAGGAGCTTAGACCTGATCCGGAGACGGTTAAGCCGCTTCTTTTACCAATTCTTGATCTTAGCAACCGGGAGTTCAAGGAGCGCTTTGGTCATAGTGCAGCCGCATGGCGGGGTAAAAAACCGATTCAACGAAATGCAGTGATTGCGCTCGGGAACTTCAAAGACGCCGCTTCTATGCCGAAATTAATAGATATACTGTTTTATGACCCAAGACCTGAGCTTAGAGGCACTGCTGCATGGGCCTTAAGCCTTATTGGGGGAGAAGCAGCCATAGAAGCGGTCAGTCATGCCCTTTCCGAGGAGAAGGATGAGGAAGTGCTGATGAGATTGCGTACAGCTGAACAGAGAATGCGGGTATTACCCGCGAATGGGGATTCCTGATTAGGCTGAAATGGTGAGAGATGATGGGGCAACCCGTCAAGGGGGTAAATCATGCGATTCATCAGTATTGAGGATATCGAACCGGGGCAGTATTTGGGGAAAACGGTATACTCGGCGACCGGCACGGTACTGCTATCAGCTGGGATTCAGCTTACCGTCTTCATGATCAATACCCTGAAACGGATCGGTGTCACGATGCTATACATCAAAGATCCTGACTTTGATGATGTAGAGATAGAAGATGTACTGAGCGAGGCAACGAAAAAGGCTGTATTCCGGGAAATGAACGAGACCCTCGAAGCTACCCGGTCCGGCAAGGAATGGAGCACCAAAAAAATCACCGGAAGCATAGATACTTTGTTAAACGATGTGCTGAATAATAAAGAAGTGCTTATACAGCTTACCGATATCAGAACCGAGGATAATGCAGCTTATATGCATGCGCTGAACGTCTGTCTTATATCATCTATGATCGGGGTTAACATGGGGCTGAACTATACGCAGCTCAAAGATTTGGCGATTGGTGCGCTTTTACATGATATCGGTAAAACGATTCCTCTGCCGGAAGGGGCTCTGCAAAGTGATTTGAAAAATCATCATACATGGCGAGGCTACGAAATACTTAGGCATAAGCGCGAGTTTAACCTGCTGATCGCCCATACGGCACTTCAGCATCATGAGCAATTGGATGGAAGGGGAATTCCCCGCGGCATCGACAAGGATGAGATCCATCTATTTCCTAAAATCGTAGCTGTAGCGAATATGTATGATAACCTGATCGGCGGGGGAGGCGTTCGCAGGCGCCCCTTGCTTCCGCATGAAGCGTGCGAGCGTTTGATGGCCTGCTCGGAACGGGAGCTGGATCACGATGTGCTTGTCGAGTTTACGCGTATTGTTTCTGTTTACCCGAACGGTACTGCGGTCAGACTGTCTACCAAGGAAACCGGCGTCGTCGTCAGTCAGCACCGTGGGCTTCCTGGACGCCCCGTCATTCGGATTATACGGGGTACCGGTGATGAATTGGATGTAACCGAGGTCGATCTGGCTACCGAAACAACGTTGTTTATCGAAGCTGTTCTTGCTTGAATCGTAGTGTGGTGTAATGCTATTATATGTGAGTGCGCTCGCCGTGGACAAACCGGTGGCGGCAGCACGGACATTAACGCAGGGGTGGCTGAATCATGGATATTGTAATTCCAATTATTACACTAATCGTCGGGTTGGTCGGCGGTTTTGCGATCGGCGTGTTTTATTTGCGCAGACAGCTTACAAAGATGCAGAGTGATCCAGAAATGCTGCAAAAGATGGCCAAACAAATGGGCTACAATTTAAACAACAAGCAGATGCAGCGCGCTCAGCAAATGATGAAGAACCAAAGCCAGATCCCTGGTGCAACAGGACGGCCGAAGAAGAAAAAATAATGTATGGGCTCTAAATTAGAGCTGTAAAAGTGTGGTCGCAAAGAACAACTGCGTCAAAACCGCAACGTCCTTATGACTTACCATGCTTTTTGAAAGGAGGAGGCGCTTTAAGATGGCAGGGCTTAAAGATTACGTAAATAAACAAGTAGGCGATCATCGGGAACAAATTGAGTATCATGTTCGTGAGATTTTGAAATTAATCGGGGAAGATGTAGAACGAGAGGGCTTGCTGGAGACTCCGGCCCGGGTTACACGAATGTATGAGGAAATTTTCGCAGGGTATGATGTGGACCCTCGCGATGTTCTCGGCGTTACATTTGAGGAAAATCACGAAGAGCTGGTCATTGTAAAAGATATCGTTTATTACAGTCAATGCGAACATCATATGGCGCCTTTCTTCGGTAAGGTGCACATTGGGTACATCCCGAGTGGTAGAATCGCCGGGCTTAGCAAATTGGCTCGTCTGGTAGAGGCGGTAACCCGCCGCTTGCAGGTTCAGGAACGCATCACTTCGCAGATTGCCGATATTATGGAAGAAGTGCTGAAGCCTCAAGGTGTGATGGTTGTTGTGGAAGGCGAGCATCTATGCATGTGCGCCCGTGGAGTGAAGAAGCCGGGAAGCAAAACGGTTACGTCTGCGGTTCGAGGCAGCTTCCGAACGGATGCTGCATCCAGAGCGGAGTTTTTATCTTTAATTAAGCAGTAGGCATCATTTGTTTTTTTACCTAGTAAATTTACCAAATGTATAGATCAACGAGTGAAAAATGGGGTACCGCCAGTAATTCCTGAAGTCGTAGAGCTGATTAAATGCATTTTGTGCAGTTAAACATTGACTTGCCTGGAGCTTTAAGCATTTAGATGCAGAAAGTGCAGCTAAAATAAGCAAAATAACCTTACCAAGCCAAATTGGCTCGTTTTAGATGTATGAAATGCAGCTAAAATCTGAAAATCCAGAATTTTCCCGGAATTAGCTGCACGAATTACATTTAAATGTAGATGTTATCAGTAATTCCCTCTGTAGTAGAACAGAAGAGGAAACACAAATTCCAATAACACGAAGTTCAACGTGGTTGGAACCCCATACCGAACTTCCTTCCCCATGCTCAAACGTATGGGCTAAGACAAGGACCTAGCTGCAGGCTAGGTCCTTGTCTTAGTTTTAAGTGAAAGCAAAAAACAGCCGTTTAATACGGCTGCCACTTCAATTTTCTCGCCTCCTGATAACGTTCCGCTACCGCTGGCCAATACACGACATTCCACCAATCGGCGATGTATTTATCCCGCTCGTTTTGATGCTTCAAATAGTAGGCATGCTCCCAAACGTCGAGCGGTAGTAGCGGCACGACATCCCACTGCGAAAGGTTCTGGTGCTTCTCCGCCGTAAGAATTTCCAGTCGGTGGCTGCGCGGGCTCCAGACGAGGATGGCCCAACCGCCGCCTTCTACTTTTTCAGCGGCTTGGGAAAACTGGCGATGAAACGCTTCGTAGCTTCCGAAATCCCGTTTGATTTGTTCCAGCAGTTCGCCCTGTGGCTTGCCGCCTCCCTTCGGATTCATCACATCCCAGAATATCGTATGGAGATAGTGCCCTGCTCCGTTGAAGGCAAGCTCGCGCTCCCAATGCTTCACCAGCTCGAAGTTGCCGGACTTCCGTGCCTCCTGCAGCATTTTCTCCGCTTTGTTCAAATTGTCGACATAGGATTTATGGTGCTTCTGATGGTGAATGCGCATGGTCTGCTCGTCAATGTAAGGCTCAAGGGCGTTGTAAGGGTAAGGCAAAGGGGGGAGTGTGTGACCGCCGATGGGGACGGGCTTGGTGGGAATCCGAACGGCGGCTTCCGGTTGTGCTTCATATTCCTGTCTGGCAGTTTCCTCTGTGAAAGATTCCCCGGTTTCGGCGGAACCCTGGCCCGGTACTGTTTGCGAGTATGGCTGAGCCCCAAAGGACTGAGGCTGGAACGGCGGTTCCGACTGAAAATTTATTGCATCGCCGTTAGGCTGCTGCTCCGGTGACAGGCGGTAGGGATCATACCCCCCGGGTGCCCCCATACTGCCTTCGATGCTTCCTGGACGGTTTAACGTTTCAAGTACGCCAAGAAAATATTCGGATTCCCGGATAATGTGGAGCAGCACGACCTTGGCCAGCGGAATCGACTTGACCGCCGTGCTGTGTTCAAGAATGAAGTACAGCTGCCGGATAAACTCGCGGGATTGTTGACATGCGGCAGCCAGCAGCCGTTCGGTTTGCTGTATAAGCTGCGGGCTTGAAGCAGCCTTCTTCGAGGACAAGCCGTACTGCAGCAGGCGATCGGCCGCTTCCTCTGTTCGGGTAAAAACCACCTTCCATTCGTCCAGCAGCTTCACGAAATTTCTCTCCAAATTAGGCACAATCGCCTTGATGACATCGGTATGCTCCGCCTCCTGCTGCTTCCAGAAGCGAATTTCCTCCAAAATGCGCACAGGCAAATAAGGCCCGTAAACGAACAGCATCGGTTAACCTCCCTTGGTTTTATAGTCATTACTACAAGCCTATTCCAAGAGAGGTTTGGCCTATGCTATTTCGATTCGGACCCTGCTTTCTTACTGTGGTCGTTTCCTGAAGCTTTGATGTGGCTAAGGAACAAAGATACTTTTCTTAAATATTCCTTCGGATGCTCCCGGAATATCAATTCATGGTGCGATCCTTTTACGATCCACACACCGGAGTACTCATTCGTCTGGTTGGCAGCAAGTTTTTCGGCAATCGGGTAAGGAGCTTTGTCGTCCTTCGTACCATGAATAAATAGCGTTGGAAACGGATAATCCATCGATTTTACTTCTCCGTAAGGAATTTGCCGCAAACTCGTTCCGTTCAAAACCGGAAGCAGCAATCCGATAATTTCTAACGACGGATGCCGTGGAAGATCGATATGCTGGCGAATGTTATGGTACATCGTATCCGGCTCTAACAAGAAGGTGCTATCAAGTATCATTCCATCGATATCCTTGTTGCCCAGTCCAGCCTGCAGCGCCGTCCCGGCTCCCATAGAGAAGCCCCAGACAACGATTTCCTGAGCGCCGCGCTGCTTGGCAACCTGGATTGCCCCGAGCAGCTGCTGGGCCTCTTTTTTACCTCCGGTAGCGACTTCTTTGCTGTTCTGGGCGGCAAAGCCGTAGTCGAACATGATCACGTTAAAATTCAGTTGATGAGCAAAGTTGGCGAGGTCATACATCGGTATCCACGATTCTTCGCGGTTTGCCCCATAGCCATGGCTAAAAACGATCGTTTTATCGGATTTTTCTGCAGGAATGTACCATCCTTGCATCATTCGGCTTCCGTCCGCCGCGGGGAAAACGATGTTTTCGTAGTCCAGATTTTTGGACAGCTTAGGATTGGAATAAAGCGGCGCGACCGTCGGATTGGACAGCACCCATGCGATATACCCGTGCAGCGATATGAAGCAAAATAGCAGGAAAAACAGCACGGATAAGAGCAGGGCAACGACGATATGCTTGAGGCTGATACGTCGGCTTGCGGTTGCGGGAATATCGCTATTGTGAAATGCCGAAGGCAAGGGAAGGTCACTCCGGCCTGCTTGGCTCATACCTATCCCCTCCTGATATAAAGTTCATAGTGCCACTAATGCATAATATGCCTAAAGAGTGGTAGCGTTTACGTGTAGTATAAAAATGTGTAGCACCTAGAAAATTGTCGAAATAGGACGAATCTCCTAAGGTTATCGTACGGCGGCACTTCAGTAAAGTCAATGGAAAACGGGGGAAGTTGCCTGATTAACCGATACGCTGGACAGAGATAAAGGTTGTGTTATTCCTGCTAGCTTGGATTTCATTGACGAGAAGCGGTGACTTTCATATAATTTATGTAACTGTGTTTCATATAGTGAAACAAAGCAGGGAGAGGATACCAGATGGAAGACCGAAAGTTAACGGTACGCGCTGTTGAAAGGGCGCTTGACATATTAATATGCTTTACCAAGGGGAGCGATTTAAGTCTAACGGAAATTGCCGCCGAGATCGGTCTGCATAAAAGTACAGTACACCGATTATTAACGACCCTTGAAGAGCGAGGGTTCATCATTCGCAATCCGTCTACGGAAAAATATCGCCTAGGCTTAAAAATCTGGGAGTTGTCCGCTCACTTGTCTCATAACGATGATCCGGCTGTACTGCTGCTGCCGCCGATGGAGCGCCTGCGTGACCGACTTGGCGAGACGGTCAGCTTGTATTTGCGGGACGGCACCGATCGGCTGCGCATCCAAGCGGTGCAGAGCAATCAGGCGATTCGGCGGGTCGCGCCGGTCGGTGCGCGGCTGCCGCTGTTTGTGGGCGCGTCCAGCAAGGTGCTCGTCGCGTACTCGGACGAGACGGTGCTGAGGGCGGTGCTGGACAGCCCGGATTGGCCGCCGGCGATTGACAAGGCGGCTTATGTGGCCCAACTGGAGCAAATCCGTAGGGACGGATTTGCTACCAGCTATGAGGAGCGGGAGCCGGGGGCGTCCGCCGTCTCCGCGCCGATCTTCGACCGGACCGGCAAAATTGCCGCAGCCTTGTCTGTGTCGGGGCCTGTCAGCCGGCTGACGCCGCAGAAGCTGGAGGAATTTGGGCCACATCTGATTGAAGCGGCCCGCGAAATGGGTATGATGATGCAGGCGTAATGCTAAATTAGCGTAAGCAATACAGTGTAGGCAAGGTACGTATAGCCTGGCATCACCTGAGTTATCTCAAATTTATGCCACTTTGTGAAGTCTATGCATTGCCCATGTTCAAGCGATCAGGGCCTAACTTTATACTCATTAATTTTTGGGTGCACCTGCTAAATGTATATAGTACAACTATTTTGCCCGAATTCACTGATCCAAGGGCATTAGTTGTAAAATGTACATTTAAACGCAGTGAAATTCGTAATGTTCAGCTTAATGAGCTCTTTAGATGTATGTTTTACATCTATTTCTTCCCGAACCTGAGGTGAGGGGGAATTTAAATGTACAAAATACAACTAGCCAACCACTCTATTGACGTTGGCGAGTCCCAAGACGAATGGCTATGTGAGTGGCAAGTTACCACGCGTTCAACAACATAATACATTAAAAGGCAGCCAGCCTAAGCGTATGATTCAGTCGCTTAGGTGGCTGCCTTTTTAGCTGCCAATCATATTAGGTTTATTTTTTAGCAGTCTTCTTAACCCAACTGGCGATATCATCGACAATGGTTTTGGAAACGTTGGAAGGCTGAGCGTATTCCGCTCCGATCGAAACGCCGTCATATTCCGCAAGCAGATGGTTGACTTTCGGATAAGATTTAAACTCGACATCCTTGCGGTCCTTCAAGGCCGCTTTCCAGCCCTCGAACTGGCTCATAAGCACTTGCCAATCGTTTTCCCCTTGCAGAACAAGCATCGGTCCGCTTTGCTTCTTGACAAGCTCGGAGGGAACATAGTTCTTCTGTTCAAACCACCAGTATGCAGGCGGAAGCGGGAAATTGTTCGGCATATTGTCCACTGTGTACTTCGGATCGTTGATGATATTGGCGATTGCAATGTATTGCGCTGCTTGCTGCTCATATGGCGTAGCGTCCATCCCTAATTTTTTGACGCGATTCACGATTTCTTTTTGCTGTTCGGCCAATACATCAGCAAATTTGCCGCTAGGTCCGGACAAAAGAATGGTTCCGGCGATCGATTTGTTCTGATCGTTTGCGATGATGAGAGGCATCGCAAATCCACCTTGACTGTGTCCAGCTACGAAAATTTGGGTAGCCTCGATGCCTTCCGTCTTCTTCAGCAATTCTACGGCCGTCAGCGCGTCATCGACGGTTTCCCGTTTGAGCGTAAATTTATCGTCTGAGGCTACCTTGAATGAATGCTCATAAGTCACCTTGTCGTAACGAAGTACGGCGATGCCTTGTGCGGCAAGACCCACAGCAAGGTCGCGGAAAGGCTTGGCGCCGCCGATGGACTCATCGCGGTCATTGGTGCCAGAGCCATGCACAAGGACTACGGCTGGGAACGGTCCCTTACCGGCTGGAAGCGTTAATGTGCCCGGTAGGGCGAAGGCCCCGCTGCCTATAGTCACTTCCCGTTCAGTGTATGCCGCAGCGTTGTCATAAGCCGGCTTTTGATACGTTGAAGCCGTCGCGACAGCCAGGTATAAGTCGTCTACCTTCCCGGCGGAGTTCAGCCGTACCGTGAGGGTGAACGGTATTTTGTCAGTGTTGAACGTGTAGGTCACATTCCGGTAAACGCTGTTTACACTTTCTTGCTTGGCCGGCTGCTGCTCGGTTTTGCCAAACAAGGCGGCATTGTTTTTCCACAGCTTACCAAGCATTGGCGCAGGAAGGGCAAAAGCGGAAGATTCGCTAACGTACTTCGCTGCTTTGTCCCCATTTCCGGATTGAATCTCCTTCAGGAACAAATCCGCCGTATCCGGTTTCACTACATCCGTTAGCCATTTCGAGATGAGTGCGGGATCGACAATTGCGCGTCCTTCAGTAATCCGTACTGGCTCACTCAGAGATACGGTTTTGCCGTCTAATACGGCATTCGTTGCTCCAAGGTTAAGTACGAGCACATGATCTCCTTTCTTGAGCGTAATCGTGCCTTTGCTCTGATTCCAATGTACTTCCGCCCCCAGCTTGGCGGCAGCTTCCCGAATGGGAAGGCCAGAGGTTTTAGCCGGCTCGGCTGCAGACACGGACGCTGTCGGTAAAGCGAGGCTGGCAGCCAGAGTAACCGCTGCGGCAGATTGTAGCCATTTTGATGATTTGGATTTGGACATATAAATTCCTCCTTAATTAGACATCTGACTAAATGAAAGGCAAAAATGAGGCAAGAAGAATAACTGCCAAGATACCAATCAGGATGATCCACCCGGCCGGGCGGGCAAAGTTAAGCGTCCAGCCGATCCCCATTCTTTTCTCCACAAAGATCGAAGGGTCCTGTGGATTAAAGTAGATCGCTCCAAGCTTCCAGTAACGATCATCGTTCGGCGGAGCTGCATGGGAGCCTGCGTCAGAATGCTCCGAAAGTTTGATCCGGCTGCCTCCTTGGCCCGTCACGAAGGAAAGAATGAACGCGGACAGAACGATAAAGAGGGGCATCAAAATACTAAGGAGCATTACAATTTGCGTATTTTGAGGGTTCAGCATGTTTAATTGAGTGAATGAAAACATGAGAACCATAGCTAGCCCTGACAGCACGGTGAATGCTGACCATCTGCGGCGAAATGCGGCATTTTGCAAAGCGGACTGCTCTGGATTGCCTGCCTGGAGCTGCTGCTTGCTCTTTTGGATGCTCCAATTGACCAGAAAAAATATCGCGGTCATAATGGCCTGCATGATGTTTGGAAACAGGACGGTGCGATAGGATTTGGCGGCACTACTTAGGACATTTCCATCAAAATCGAACCGCATAGCGACCTGATCAGGTATCCGGTTGTAGTTAGCCAGCACGAAGACTGCACTGATCGCTATAATTGCGACATGAATAAGAAACCATCCGTTCGACCATGTGAGCTTTTGCCGGTGAAACCCGGTGTCCACCGCCAAAATCGATTTTTGCACCGGGTCTAAGGACAGGGTTGGGCGAAGCTTTCTCATTCGGAAATAATAAATTAGGTTCATCGTAATGGAAATCGCAATGGCAGCTCCGATAAAGAGGCTCATTACTACGTTTTGCCCGTTTCCGTCCAGGCCCAGCAGACCGATGCTGCAAGTCAGAAGCAGGACCGCATAAATGGCACTACTAATAGCAGCGTACTGCTTGCGCATCCGCCGCAGCAGCTCGCTGTGATACTGTGCTGCACTCACAGATACTCCAAAACTAACCGTTTCCCTCGTCAAAAACGGCATAAAAGATAGGACAGCCAGCAGCGGCAAAAACATTAAAATAGCAATCAATGCTGACAGCAGTTGCATACGGTCTTACTCCTTTCGGGTTTGCGTTATCTTCAGGTAGATATGTTCAACCGTCTTCAGCAGATCATCCTTGGTCATTCCGCGGCAGATGGCTTCGGCGACGATCGGTCTTAGCTCCTCAAGCTGCTTATTCAGGAAATCCTCTGTAACTGGAGGCATTCCTTCGGGATGAACAACTACGCCTTTCTGGCGATGCACTTGAATGTAGCCATCCTGTTTTAGCAAGGTGTAGGCTTTATTCACGGTGTGAAGGTTAACTCCAATATCGGAGGCCAGATTGCGAACCGAGGGCAAGGGCTCTCCCGGTTTCAGACGCCCGCTCGCAATTCCTTCGATGATCTGATGAACCAACTGCGTGTAAATAGGGACATCAGATTGCATATCCAGCTCAATGATCACAGCGGCGTCACCTCCTAATTGTTCTAACTGTTATACATGTAATATAACAGATAAAAATCGGGGTGTAAAGTACGCCGGATAGGTTTCTATCTTGATCTTAGAAAGGAGAATCATTAATATGGGGGTATGATAGAACATAATGCTGCTTCCATGATTAGTAAAATACGAGATGCTGTAAATAAAATGATCGTCACCGAACTGGAAAAGAACGGGGTTGCGGATATCGCTCCTTCGCACGGGGATATCCTTTCTTTGCTGTACCATTCTTACGGGATGCCCATCAGCGTTTTAGCCGAGAAAATCAACCGTTCTCAACCTACGGTTACCGTTCTAGTTAATAAACTAGTTCGGCTTGGTTATGTAGAAAGAAAGAAGGATGACAAAGACAAACGGGTCACCTTGATCAGACTGACCGAGAAGGGGGAGAGCATCGGGCCCTTATTCCACCAAGTCTCAAATAGGCTGAATGAAATCATTTATGAAGGGCTGGATCTGGAGGAACAAGAGAAGCTAGAGAATATGCTTAAGCGCATTTTGCAGCGATTTTGATTTTTTTAGAAAAATACATAGACATCTATGTAATTGTGATGTATCTTTTAATACATAGATATCTATGCAAATTTGATGCAGGAGGAATTACAATGCAATGTCATCTGGATAAAATCACCATAGAGTATGAAGTGCGGGGAACTGGATTTCCGATGTTGATGCTTCACGGAGCGGGCTGTGATCGAAATTTGATGATCGGGTGCATGGAGCCGTTTTTTGAAAACCACCTCGGCTGGAAAAGGATTTACCTGGATCTGCCCGGTATGGGACGTACGAAAGGGGAAGACTGGATTCAAAGCTCGGACGATATGCTGGAAATTGTAGAGCAATTTGTTGATAAAGTTCTGCCGGATGAGCGCTTCGCTTTGGCTGGAGAATCCTATGGTGGGTATTTGTCGAGAGCTCTGCTTACCAAAAGACCGGATCAAATCGAGGGGATGCTGCTCATTTGTCCTTCCGCAGGTATCGCAAGGCGAGATGCACCTTCATTTCAAGTGATGTACAAAGATGAGGAGTATCTGGAATCCATGAAGGACAATGTTGCCTTTAGCGAATTTACGCGTATCCAGGTCGTTCAGGATGCTTATAACTTCGAACGCTTTAAAGCGGAAATATTCAGTGGGCTGCAGGTGCGGGATATAGCTTTTATGGAGCGGATTTTTTCACGAAATGACCTGACTGTGAGTGAGGAGTTAGAGGAGCCATATGAAAAACCTGTTCTCATTCTTGCGGGAAGGCAGGATCATTCGACAGGCTACCGAAACCAGTGGGAATTCGCTCAGGAATATCCGCACGCCAGCTACGTCATGCTGGATCGCGCCGGTCATAACCTGCAAATCGAACAGCCTCGGCTGTTCCAGGCTCTGGTTAGCGAATGGATGGACCGGGTGGAGGAAAAGCGTTTGACCAAGTGAAAGACTTCTTGTAAGCATAAACAGGGAAGGAGAATAACGGGAGAAAAAGAATAACGATCTACGGGTCGCTCTTGTCCGCCACTTGTCTTTTGATTGGAATAGAAGGATGACAAGTGGCTCCCAAATGCGGACGTAAAACTCCCTACGATTCGTTATTCTCTTTCTTGAAGCAACAAAAAACGCGAGTAGCAAGGGAACCCTAGCTCTCGCGTTTCTTGCATCTTCATGGTCCCGTTTCAAACGGACGGCTGGAGATGGTCAAGCATACTTAAGCGTTCGCTTGAATCATTTGACGCAGCACGGTTTGCAGGATGCCGCCGTTATGGTAGTAATCAACGTCCACCATGCTGTCCAGACGGGCGATGGCCTTAAATTCAAATTTGCTGCCATCCTGACGGGTGGCCGTTACGGTCAAGGTTTGACCCGGCTTAACGTCGTTGCTGAGGCCGGCGATATCGAATGTCTCGGTACCGTCGATGCCGAGCGATTTCCAGCTTGCTCCTTCCGCAAATTGCAGCGGCAATACACCCATGCCGACGAGATTGCTGCGGTGAATCCGTTCAAAGCTTTCGGCAATGACCGCTTTAACGCCGAGCAAATAGGTGCCTTTAGCCGCCCAGTCGCGGGAGCTGCCGGTGCCGTATTCTTTGCCTGCGATAACAACAAGGTTTTGACCGTCGGCCTGATATTTCATCGAAGCATCGTAGATGGACAACACTTCATCCGTAGGCAGGTATTTCGTAACTCCGCCTTCCGTCCCCGGAGCCACCTGGTTGCGGATTCGGATGTTGGCGAACGTACCGCGCATCATTACTTCATGGTTGCCACGGCGGGAGCCGTAGGAATTGAAGTCCTTGCGGGCGACGCCATGATCGTTCAAATAATGGCCGGCTGGGCTGGTCGGCGAAATGTTGCCAGCCGGTGAAATGTGGTCGGTCGTTACGGAATCGCCGAGCAGCGCAAGCACGCGAGCGTCGCGAATGTCGGCGATATCGTGCAGGCCTTCGCCGAGCTTCTCGAAGAACGGCGGGTTTTGAATGTAGGTGGATTTTTCATCCCACTCATACAGCTCGCCTTGCGGAACCGGAATCGAATTCCAGCGTTCGTTTTGCGTAAACACATGCTCATATTTACTGCGGAACATTTCCGGGCTGATCGACTTGCTGATCGCTTCCTTGATTTCCGCAGAGGAAGGCCAAATTTCCTTCAAGTAAACCGGCTGATCGTTTTGATCGTAGCCGATCGGATCATTTTGCAGATCGATGTTGACCGTGCCGGCCAGCGCATAAGCTACCACGAGTGGCGGGGAAGCCAGGTAGTTCGCCTTCACCTGCGCGTGTACGCGGCCTTCAAAGTTCCGGTTGCCGGAAAGTACCGCGGCAACAGTTAGATCGTTATCGGCAATCGCCGCGCTCACTTCCTCAGGAAGCGGACCGGAGTTACCGATACAGGTGGCGCAGCCATAACCAGCGACATGGAAGCCGAGCGCTTCCAAAGGCTTGATCAGGTCTGCTTTTTGCAAATACTCGGTAACAACAAGGGAGCCTGGGGTCAAGCTGCTCTTTACATAACCCGGTTTCTTAAGGCCGCGTTCAACGGCCTTCTTCGCGAGCAGCCCTGCGCCGACCATAACGCTCGGATTGGACGTGTTCGTGCAGCTCGTAATCGCCGCGATCACAACGGCACCGGCTTTCAGCTCGCTGATTGTGCCGTCAGGGTGCTTCACCGGAACAGCTTCAGCAATTTTTTCCTCGCTGAGCCCATAACCGCCTTTATCGACCGGCGTACGGATGATGGAGTTAAAGCTTTCCTTCATAGCCGTCAGTTCGATGCGGTCCTGCGGACGTTTCGGTCCGGCCAAGCTTGGAACGACTGTGCTGAGATCGAGCTCGATCAGATCGGAGAACTCGGGATCCGGCGTTTCGTTCGTGCGGAACATCCCTTGCGCTTTGTAATAAGCTTCAACGAGAGCGATTTGCTCCTCGGAACGGCCGGTGCTGCGCAGGTAGGCCAGTGTTTCCTGGTCAACCGGGAAGTAACCGATGGTAGCGCCGTATTCCGGTGCCATGTTGGCTACGGTAGCACGATCGGCTAGACCGATGTTGGCCAGACCCGGGCCGTAAAATTCCACGAATTTGCCGACAACGCCCTTCTTGCGCAGCATTTGCGTGACGGTAAGAGCGAGGTCCGTCGCTGTTGCGCCTTCTGCCAGACTGCCGGTCAGTTTGAAGCCAATAACCTCCGGCGCCACAAAATAAAGTGGTTGTCCGAGCATGCCCGCCTCGGCTTCGATCCCGCCTACGCCCCAGCCGACAACGCCAAGGCCGTTGATCATCGTCGTGTGAGAATCCGTACCGACAAGAGAGTCCGGGAAGACGACTGTTTCGCCGTCAACTGTTTTGGTAGCTGCTACGGACGCCAGATATTCCAGGTTGACCTGGTGAACGATACCGGTAGCCGGAGGCACAGCGCGGAAATTGTTAAATGCCGTTTGCGCCCAGCGCAGGAACCGGTAGCGCTCCTCATTGCGTTCGAATTCAACGTTCATGTTGTATTCCAGCGCGTCCGGTGAACCAAAGGCATCCACCATGACAGAATGGTCGATAACGAGGTCCACGGGAACGAGCGGATTAATTTGCTTCGGATCGCCACCGGCTTTCTTTACAGTGTCGCGCATGGCGGCCAAATCGACGACGACGGGAACGCCGGTGAAGTCTTGAAGCACGATACGCGCCGGGATAAACGGAATTTCCTTGTTTTCATCGCGGCCTTCGCTCCACCCAGCGATTTGTTTGACATGCTCCTCCGTGATCGCTCTTCCGTCGAATTGGCGAACAGCAGCTTCCAGGAGCACTTTAATGGAAAATGGAAGTTTGGAAATGTTACCGAGGCCCTTCTCCTCCAAGGATTGCAGGTTAAAGTAACGGTAGCTTTTCCCCCCGACTTCAAGGGAACGGGCAGCGGAGAAAAAATCTTTTGCAGACATTTGAGTACCTCCTTGTTTCATTAGATGAAACCATATTTCAAAAATTGATCTTCTGACATCAGTATACCGTCCCTTTTGCATCGAGTAAAGAACTTTTTATGCGAAATAGAGCCTGATTTATCCCTGATGTGGTGCGGGTGAATAGGCTTCCAAGGCATGGCCAAATAACCCCTTCGTCACCCCCTTAGAAGGTACATACTCCAAACCGGGCTTTCATATAAATGAAGTGACCCAAAAAGGAGGCGTTGCCAGTGGCGGAGGAATGGAGAAAGACGTTGTCGGTCTATGTAAACGAGCAAAACCAGGAAGAAGTCGATTACCGCACTCCCAGCGCGGGGACAGTCGTCACAGATCTCGATTATTTAATGCGGCGCGGTGAACGTAAACAAAGGCTGGAAGGTTGGTACCGGAGTCGTGGCGCTGCGCCGTTGCGTTGTGAAACCCGGGCCAAGCTAGTCCGTGAAATCGAAAACCGCGATGGCGAGGTCGAGGTCGATCTGCAGCTTTCACGAAAAATATATTACGAAAAGGGTGGAGTTCATCATCAAGAGGAGCGGATAGAGAAGCAGCGGCTTACGCTCCAGCGGGACGGGGGAAGCTGGATGATCTCCCGGGTAGATCAACCGGTTCCAGAACGCCATCCTTCCCCGGTAATGCAGCTGCTAACGGATCTTACTCCGAACAACTCAAAACAAGGGCTACCCAGTCCGTTTTTAAATCGGCATGTACTGGGATATTCGTCCGCTCGAAGTGTGGCTTATCGCCGAGAAGATGCCGTGCTCTATGCCGACCGTTGGTGGGACAGCTTTAACCCGGAATTCGCTGCTTTTGAAGTAGATTGCACCAATTATATCTCCCAAAGTCTCTTTGCAGGCGGAGCCCCAATAAACTATACTGGAAAAAGAGAATCGGGCTGGTGGTACAAAGGATACGTCGGCAAACAAGAAGCCTGGAGCTATAGCTGGTCCGTTGCAAATGCTCTTGAAAGGTTCCTCGCTACCAGCAACTCCGGACTTCGCACTGAGCTTCGCGAGCGACCAGAACAGCTGCAACTGGGGGATGTCATCATCTACGATTGGGACGGTAAAGGTGCTTACCAGCACAGTACCATCGTGACCGCATTTGACGCCGGCGGCATGCCGCTGGTAAACGCCCATACGACGCCGAGCAAACACCGCTATTGGGACTACCGGGATTCCTATGCCTGGAGCGAAGATACGGTGTATCGTTTTTTTCATATCGCGGACCGGTTCTGAACATGTCAGCTAAACCTTTTACTGGCAGCTAGGAAAACAAATGAAAAGAGGTTACCCATGGGACAGGACAAATTGACCGTAGGTCTCATCTACGGCGGCAAATCGGGAGAGCATGAAATTTCGCTGCAGACGGCCTTCGCCGTATCGCAGGCGTTTGATTACGATAAATATGAGTTGCTTCCTTTTTATATTAATAAGCAGGGAGAATGGAAAGTTGGGTCCAAGCTGACCGGCCCGTTTGCCGCTTTGGAGGATCTGAAGCAGGCGAATGCAGCCGGCGACACCTCGGCAGCGATGAATTTACTATTCAGCAAGCTGGCTAGCGGCGAAGCTGCGATCGACGTCGCTTTTCCGCTGCTGCATGGAACGAACGGGGAAGACGGCACGATTCAAGGGCTGTTTGAAATGGCTGACTTGCCGTACGTAGGAGCTGGGGTGCTGGCTTCCGCAGCCGGCATGGATAAAGTCATCATGAAGAAGCTGTTTGAAGAGGCGGGGCTTGCACAGTGTAAGTATTGCTATTTCACCGCATCTGAATGGGAGCGTGCAAGCCACACTCTGATCCAGGAGGTTGAAGACAAACTTGGATATCCTTGTTTTGTGAAGCCGGCTAACCTGGGCTCTAGCGTTGGTATTTCAAAAGCGAGAACACGCGATGAATTGCTAAACTCTGTGGCCTTTGCTTTCCGTTATGATGTGAAGGTTATTGTAGAGGAATTTGTGGATGCGCGCGAAGTCGAAGTCGGAGTTTTGGGCAATGACGAGCCTTTGGCCTCCGTGCCGGGAGAAATTGTGTCATCTGGTGAATACTACGATTACCAGGCCAAATATTTGGACGGCAAATCGCAGATGCTTATCCCCGCGCCTGTGGACACTGAGCTAGCAGAACGCATCCGGGATCTTGCGGTGAAGGCGTTTAAGGCGATTGCGGGAAGCGGACTTTGCCGCGCTGACTTTTTTGTACGCAGATCTGACGAGACGGTTTGGATCAACGAAGTCAACACGATGCCGGGATTTACGCCGTTTAGCATGTACCCACTTTTGTGGCGGGAAACGGGAGTCTCTTATGAAGCTTTGCTTGATCGCTTAATTGAACTGGCGCTCGAACGCTATGAGGCACGCCAGAACCTGGATTTTGAGAACGGCGTGAAATAAGCGGCTTAGCATAATCGAACAACCTGGAAAGGAAGATTAGCGCATGGGTTTTCAAACGGAATTCAACTCGGTATGCAAATTCAAGAAGGAACAGGAATTGTACGAGCTGCTGGAATACGGCCGTGGAAAAATGACGAAGCAGAACCTGCGCATATTCCCGACCGGACAAAAGGTGATAGCTTATTCACCAGATAATAAAGCGGTGGCGATCGTAAAGATCACCGCCTGTGTTGCCGAGATTAACTTTAATGGAGAGGAAGTTACCTCGGTAGAATTGGAGCTGGTGCGTAAGCTAACGGATGAGGAATCAGCCGTGCAGACGTCGCTGGCGTATGAAATGTTCTTCAAGGATGCGGCGGCAAAATGATCGTTCGCTTCGGCTACGTGGCGATGTCGACCGTCATTCCGAATGCTTCACCCTCTAAGACGATGACGCTTAAAACGTTTCAAAGCCTGGCCGATCGTCCCGCCGCTATCCGGCGTTTGGAGTCGATAGCGGCGCAAAACTTGCACAATACGCTCAGGCTGCTTAGGCACAGTGCGGCGAGTGACATTCGCATCTATCGGTTTTCATCCAAGCTCATTCCGCTGGCTACACACGAGCTGCTGTCGGACTGGAACCCGTATGAGGCATTGCGTGAATCGTTTATTGCGGTGGGGAACTTCGTCAAGGAGCAGGATCTGCGGGTCTCGTTTCATCCGGATCATTTTACGGTGTTGAGCACGCCGCGGCCGGAGGTGCTGCAAGCCTCGCTGCGCGATCTGGAGCATCATGTCGCCATGCTTGACGCGATGGGGCTGGACGGGCGGACCAAGAACAACATCCATGTCGGCGGAGCATATGGGGACAAGCCTTCAGCCGGGGAGCGTTTTCGGACGAACGTAGAGACGCTTCCCGAGCATATCAAGCAGCGCTTGACTTTTGAGAACGATGACAAGACGTTTAATGCCCGTGAGACGCTGGAGCTGTGCGAGGCGACGCGCATTCCGATGGTGCTGGATATCCATCACCAATGGGTAAATAACGAGGGGGAAAGTGCCTCGGAATTGTGGCCCCGCATTTTAAAAACGTGGACAAGCGAGTATGCCCAGGCCGGTTCGCTGGCTGAAGCGCCGCTGGCCCCGAAAATTCACGCATCAAGCCCAAAAAGCGCCAGCGATCCCCGCGGCCATGCGGATCACGTCGATCCCGGACCGCTGATCGATTTTTTGCGTAAAATTGCACCAATCACCGAGCGGGTTGATGTGATGCTGGAGGCGAAGCTGAAGGACGGCGCCCTGTTTAAGCTGATGGAGGAACTCACGAAATACAGCGGGGACGGGGTTGAAATCGTGGATGGTGCCAGCGTGCGAATTACGCCTTAAGCTGGCGACGCACATCTCTTGAAAATTGTGATCAAATAAGGTAAGTTGTACAAAATAAAGGTGTATTTATTGAGGAGGTTAATCATGGGTGATTTATTGGCCGGAAAAAATATGATTGTGATGGGGGTTGCCAACGAACGTAGTATCGCTTGGTCAATCGCTCAAAGTTTGGCGGGGCAAGGAGCGCGTCTTGCATTTACATATGAGAGCGAGCGGGTTGAAGGGCGAGTGCGCAAGCTCGCTGAGACGATCCCGGGTTCACTCATTGTTCCATGCAACGTAACGGTGGATGAGGAAATTGATAAGCTGGCAGCAACGCTGAAAGAGGAATTCGACGTACTGCACGGAATTGTACACAGCATTGCGTTTGCCAAGTCCGAGGATTTGGCGGGGACTTTTGTGGATACTTCCCGCGAAGGGTTTGCCTTGGCCAACGATATCAGCGTATATTCGCTGGTAGCAGTAGCGCAGCGGCTTGCTCCGCTGATGACCGAAGGCGGCGCTATCACAACGATGACTTACATGGGGGCAGACCGCGTAATGCGCAACTACAACGTGATGGGGGTTGCCAAAGCAGGCCTACAGGCGGCTGTGCGTTATTTGGCCAACGACCTGGGTCCCCAGCAAATTCGTGTCAACGCGATTTCCGCTGGACCGATTCGGACGCTTGCAGCCAAAGGCATCAGCGATTTCAACTCTATCCTGAAGCAGGTTGAAGAAAAAGCGCCGCTGCGCAAAACGACGGAAACTGCTGAAGTTGGCGATACGGCCATGTTCCTGTTAAGCCATCTCTCCCGCGGTATTACCGGGGAAGTTATCTATGTTGACGGCGGTTACAATATCGTTGGCGCTTAATTTTAGAAATACGCAGGAAGTTCGTTTCCGGTAGGGCTTGACCCCGCTTTTGGACACGAACTTTTTGCATAATAGGGACGCCTGGGGCAGGTCGTCGGGTTGCGCGTGGAAAACAGGAAAAAGGACGCAACTTTGCTTCTCCGAGGGCGTATAGTTTTTAAAGGGTATATAATTAAGATTACTATGAAAGTAGAGTGAAACCATTGGAATTGAATCCGAAAGTTCCATATGTGGTCGGTAGAAAAAGTCCGACGGCCGTTGCGATTAACTGTGCCTCCAAGACGGGGGAATGGATTAAGAGCAGGCTGGGTGCCTACAACGAGCTGAACACAAAGCACGCTCCAGGCGATTTGGTGACGGATGTGGATAAAGGTGCGGAAATGATGATCCGTAAGCTTATTTTAACTCACTTTCCGGATCATACCATTTTGGGGGAAGAAGGGGTAGCTCCCGGCGCGGCAGCTTCGGCTGAGGCGTTGTCCGAGGCTCGAAAGTCGGAATACTTGTGGATCGTGGATCCGATCGACGGAACGACGAACTTCGTGCACGGATTTCCGTTCTTTTGCGTGTCCATAGCACTTGCTTATAAAGGGGAAGTTATTATCGGCGTCATATATGATCCGATGCGGGACGAACTTTTTGTAGCGGAGAAAGGAAAAGGGGCTTACATTCATGGTCAAAGGGCGCTGGTATCTAAGGATGCTGCACTTGCAGACGGCATTGTGGCTGTAGGCTTTAATCCGGATCGGGAGTTTGCTCTCCCGACGAATATGAAGGGGCTGAACGCGCTGGCAGGTCAGGCGCAAAGCCTTCGCGCCGGAGGTTCAGCGGCGCTTCACTTGGCTTATGTGGCGGCCGGGCGGCTCAGCGGTTATTATGAAGTTGGGCTGAATGCTTGGGATATTGCTGCCGGCGCACTAATCGTCGCGGAATCTGGAGGAATAGTGACGGACACCGTAGGCAACCCTTATGACATCGGTGTGCGCCATCTTGTAGCCAGCAACGGCAAAATCCACAAGGAACTGCTTGACGTGTTGAAGTCAGCCGATGCGACCGGTATAACGCAGTAGCTTTATGCAAGGGGAGTAGTCCCCCCCTACCGGAAAGACGGAACACGCATGATTTACATTTTACCGAGCATTCAAATCATTGTTTGCAGTGAAAATGATTTGATGAATAAATCACCGGAAGGAGTGTCAAAGTATGGGCGATAACAAGGAATTGGAACGAGAGCTCAGTGAGATGCTGACGGAAGGGGAGCGTGGCACGGAAGAGGAACGCCGGGAGGAAGGTCGAAAACGTTTGCCGCCGAAATACGAAATACGAGTGCAAACGACGCTTGACCCGATCATCGAGGAGACGCGAAACTATCGAAAAATGGCAAAAGAAATTGATGGGCGTTATGATGAATATTTAAAGAAAACGGGGAGCCCGGACAATAAGCTTGATTAAAACTGATGGATTAGGTACAGCCTGGTTTCCAACATTTGAAAGCTACTGCATGATGAACAACCTGAGGCCGATCCCTCAGGTTTTTTTTCGGGGATAAGAAAGGCCGCAGCTTTATTTTACATACCATGGTAGAAGGAGATGTCATAGTTAGATGATGCATCGCAAAAAGAAAGCTCAAATTTTATCTTTATTCCTCACTGTTTGTTTATTTTTGTTAAGCGGGGCGACTGCTGTACCGGCTATGGCAGGTGGCGAATCGGCTTCAACGCCGGCCAAGGATTATGTGATCGTCGCGCTTGGCGATTCCATCACCGCCGGATATGAACCGGGCATGAAGCTATCCAGCGTCCCTTATGGTTATGTTGAGCGTCTGAAAGAGCAAGCACTGTTTCATGGTAGAACGAAAGCAATCAATTATGGGATTCTAGGGCTGACGAGCGGTGGACTCAACAGCTATGTGAAGGCGATTAAGGAAGGGAAGCCGGTCAGCGCGGATGACATTCAGGCGGGGCTTAAGGATCCGCGAATAGGGGACTTTGCGTCTGGTGTAAGCGAGGCGAAGGCGACTCTGGAGAAGGCTGACCTCATTACGATCACCATCGGCGGCAATGATTTGCTGAAGCTGCTTCCGGACCTCAAAAACATCAGTCTGGATCAACTGCGCACCGAAGCTTCCGGTGTGATGAAGAGCTACGGTGAAAATATTCGGGAAGTCATTAGCATCCTAACCGAACTCAATCCGTCGGCGCAAATCGTTCTTGCCGATCAATATCAGCCGGTGCCGAAGCTGGCAGGCGTCTCCATCTATGATGAGCTGAATAAAGTAAAGGAGACGTTCACGAAGTCGGTCGATGAGACGGCGGCGAAGTTCACCGCAGATTCTAAAAAAGTAAAGGCCGCACATATCGCAGAAGCTTTTGTGGGCAATGAAATGTCCCTGACGCATATTTATTCCGATGGTGATATCCATCCGAATCAGTCCGGTTATGAGACGATAGCTAAGGTTATGGCCGAAACGATATGGGGAAGTTATCTGGATACAGCCGCGAAGTCCGGGGCTGCACCGATATCTATCGTAGTCAAAGGGCAGGAATTGAAGAGCGTTTATGCACCGAAGTTGAAAAACAACCAAACGTTCGTGCCGATCAAGGAGATTACGAATGCGATCGGTGCCAAGAGCAATTGGGATTCCCGCAAAGGAACGGCTGCCATTTCCTATAACGGAAAAACCGTAGTAATTAAGGTTGGCTCCAAAAAAATAACGGTGGACGGCCAGGCGAAGAATACGGCGTCGCCAGCCTTTTTGTCTCAAGTCGGTGGCGAAATTAAGACTTATGTGCCGCTGGCCGTGCTTGTGCAAGGGCTGGGACTGGATGTTCAATACAGCGGGAAAATGAAGACGGTATTTATTAATTTATAGTTTATGAGATGTGCAGCGGGGACAAGTCCTTATGAAAGGGGCTGTCCCTGCTGCTTTTTTCATGTGAGAATATTAATCTACTCTCGGGATAGGCTTAATAGCAGCTATTCTTAACCGCTTAAAATCGCCGTACCAGCAGCCGTCATCAAACAATTGTTTGCGTGCGACATCTGATATCCGCCGGTATAAATCGTTCTTGACTTGATCGTTCAATCCATAAAAGAAGTTGCCGTCGGTAAAAGTGTCCAACCAGTGATCAAGTGCTCTTTCGCCGCCTTCAAGCTTAGTAAGCCGATCAAAGTGGACGGCGTAGACGACCCGAAAGCCTTGCTGCTCCAGTAGACTTGAATATTCGCCAAGACTGGGGAAATACCACGGGTTAAGCTGATCGGCGTCGATTCCCTCTTCCTTCAAAACCTGAGTTATAGAATTCACGATGCCTTCCACATTTCCTTTTCCGCCGAATTCCGCAACGAAACGTCCCCCAGGCTCTAAAACGTTCCAAACGGATTCAGCTACCTTAGCAGCATTTTTCATCCAATGCAGGGCCGCATTCGAGAAGACGGCATGGACGGGCCGTGTTGGATGAAGCTGCTCGGCATCGCCAACCGCAAAATGGAGGCTTGGGTACTTGGTTCTGGCTTTGTCGATCATAGGTTTCGATAAATCTATGCCAGTCACTTCGGCCCCGCTGCGGGAAATCTCAACCGTCAGGTCTCCGGTACCACACCCTAAATCGATAATTCGCTCGCCTGCTTTCGGCTGCAGCAGATTAACAACCTCCTTACCATACTCCGAAACAAACGCCATTTTATCGTCGTACAATTCAGGCTTCCAGACAAGTCCTTCGTTCACTGTAACATTCCTCCTTTTTCCAGATGCATCTATTGTTGCATAAGAAATTAAATAGTTGAAATATATAATTGAAATTACACTAATAGTTTTAACCTATCAGCGGGATGGAAATATAGACTTCGTAATCCAAACTAATTGCATTATGTACAGCTAAATCCCTACGTTTACTCCAATGCGAGAGACTAATTGTAAATAGTGCATCTAAATGTACGGTTTGAGTCTTAACTAACCATTTTGCTCTAGTTTAATTGTATGTTTTGCATTTATTTTGTGAAGATCGACGTTTCCCCATGGAATAGATGTAGTTTTTACATTTACCAGTGGAAGGGCGTCTTTTGGTGATGGACGCAGGGCGAGTATGGTCGTCTTGAGGCGAAAAAACAAGGGCAGCCAGGTAGATTGCACTCCAGTTTTATGATGGAGAATCTACGCTTGCTGCCCATTAACTTATTTCGAGATCATTTCTTTAAACGAAGCCTCAGCGGCTTCCAGCGTAAAATCGATATCCGCATCGGTATGTGCGGTCGTCAGGAACCAGGCTTCGTATTTTGAAGGTGCCAGATTCACGCCACGATTCAGCATCGCCCGGAAGAAGGCGGCGAACGCTTCGCCGTCCGTGTCTTGCGCTTCGACGTAGTTGGTCACCGGATGATCGCAGAAGTGGGTCGAGAACGATCCGCGGATGCGATTGATCGTCAGCGGTACGCCATGACGGCTGGCCGATTCGGCCAAGCCGTCTGTCAGCTTCACGGCGAGGCGGTCCATCTCGTCGTAGACGCCGACGCCCTGCAGCACCTCCAAGCAGGCGATGCCTGCGGAGATGGAGGCCGGGTTGCCGGCCATCGTCCCGGCTTGATATGCCGGGCCCAGCGGCGCAACCTGCTCCATGATCTCCTTGCTGCCGCCGTAAGCGCCGATCGGCAGGCCGCCGCCGATGATCTTGCCGAGTGCGGTCAGGTCTGGCCGGATCGCTTCGTGATTCTGAAGTCCGGCGTAGGTTTGCGCCGAGCCATAGTGGAAGCGGAAGGCGGTAATGACCTCGTCGTAGATCACGAGGGCGCCGTACTGCCGCGCGAGCCGGCACAGATCCTCGAGGAAGCCGGGCTTCGGCATCACCATGCCGAAGTTGCCGACGATCGGCTCGACCATGACGGCGGCGACATCGTCGCCCCATTTGTCGAGCGCTTCCTTCAGCGCCCCAGCGTCGTTGAACGGCACGGTGATCACCTCGTGCGCAATACTCGTCGGAATGCCGGCGCTGTCGGGAATGCCGAGCGTGGACGGGCCGGAGCCAGCCGCAACGAGCACCAGATCGGAATGGCCGTGGTAGCATCCGGCAAATTTAATGATTTTGTTGCGTTTCGTATAAGCGCGAGCTACGCGGATCGTCGTCATCACGGCTTCGGTGCCGGAATTGACGAAGCGGACCTTATCCATGGAAGGGATCGCTTCCTTCAGCATAACGGCAAGTTTGATTTCCAGTTCGGTCGGGGTACCATAAAGCGTTCCGTTTGCGGCGGCTTCCTGAATGGCGCGGGTCACATGCGGATGGGCATGGCCCGTAATAATCGGGCCGTATGCCGCGAGATAATCGACGTAACGATTGCCGTCAACGTCCCAGAAATGTGCACCCGCCGCTTTTTTCATAAAAACAGGCGCCCCGCCGCCTACCGCTTTAAATGAACGGGAGGGGCTGTTGACGCCGCCGACGATGTGCTGTAACGCTTCTTTATACAACTGCTCAGATTGTGATCGATTCATACATCCATACATCCTTTCGATAATAGGGTAAATTCCTTCGGTCATTTCCCGGAGGAATTACCTCCACTGCTATCGGCCGTCTTTGTGCCCTGGGTGTCATTTGAGTTCTTGCTGACGCTTCCAGTTTGACCGCTTTTTTTACTGCTATTACCGCTATCAGACGATCCATTGTCTTTTCCGTCTGTAGAGCTTCCGCTAGGATCTGCAGCATCAGTCTTATTGAATACATCCTGCACATACTTCTTAAGCTCTTCCTCGCTACGGACTCCGAGGACGGATGAACCGCCGACATGCTTCTCAACGAGAAGCTCCATTGGTGGGATTTGTTCACTGGCCATCATTTGGGTATCATAGCCAACCGTAGCCAGCTTCCACATGTCTTGCACGGAAAGATTTGTATCGATGTACGGATTCACCTTTTCCAGAATGGATGGGAGGTTCATAATCGACGTGGTTGATTTCATTTTCTCGGCGACAGCCTTTAAGAAATTGCGCTGACGTTCTGTTCGTGTATAGTCGGACATCGCATCGTGACGGAAACGGACATACTGGAGCGCGGTTTTGCCATCCAGATGCTGCTGGCCTTTTTTAAGATCGATGTCGTATTCATGATTGTCGGCCTTGCTTGTGTAATGCATATCTTTTTCCACATAAAAGTCAATGCCACCGACGGCGTCAACGAGCGCGATAAAGCCTTGGAAATCAGTGTAAACATAATATTGGATTGGAATGCCGAGCAGATCGGAAACCGCCTGCATCGCTGTCTTTGGCCCATGGGTAATCGCCGTATTAATCCGGTCCGAGCCGTGCTCCGGAATTTCCGTGTAAGTGTCACGCATAATAGAGAAGAGGTAGCCCTTTTTCGTCACAGGATCGATGGATGCGACCAGCATAGTGTCTGAACGGGGAACTTCCCCTTTTTTCAACCCGCGAGCATCAACGCCCATGAGCAAAATGTTAACTCTTTCGGTTCCTTCCCATTTTGGAGGTTCAGGGGCTTTCGTTTCCGTAGGCTGAACATTATAGAAAGGAGATTCCTCCCCTTTTTTTTGAAAGTTGTCAACCTGGTTGTAAATGGCGATAAAATAATAGGCCACGAATGCGGCCACTACGACCCCAATCCCGATTACGGACCAGAGGATCGTGCGTTTTGTGCGCTTCGTCATTCTGCTCGTTCCTTTCAAAAAATTGCGATAATTTCGTTTGTCTAAGATATCAGAAGCCCTTTTTATATAGATATACTACACATCATTACATTATAATTTCTTTTATAGATACAATCAATTTTCGCATTTTTAAATAGTTTGAGGAGGTATACTCGCATGACTGAACCTAAAGTACCGCAAATCGGAGAGATGGTTCCTAATTTCAAGCTTCCTGCGAGCGGTGGAGGTGAAATTGAGCTAGCGCAGTTTCGCGGCCGCAAGGTTGTGATTTATTTTTATCCGAAGGACATGACCCCAGGTTGTACACAGGAGGCTTGTGATTTTCGCGACCAAGGCAGCATGTTCGATCAGTACCAAACCAGTGTACTGGGCATTAGCGGCGACCCGCTTAGATCCCACGACAAATTCGTAGAAAAGCAAGGGCTAACGTTTCCTCTTCTTTCAGACCCGGAGCATGAGGTTTGCCGGTTGTTCGGTGTATGGCAGCTCAAGAAGCAATATGGGCGAGAATACGAAGGCATCGTTCGCTCCACGTTTTTGATTGATGAGGAAGGCAAGCTGCTTCAGGAATGGCGCGGCGTGAAAGTGAAGGGACATGTGGAGCAGGTGCTGGAGGCTGTTAAATCGCTTCGTATGTAGCTATAGCTGATAGCGCAGCTAGATAGAACCATTTTCCCGTGTGAAAAAGAAAGATCGTATTTCGCAAAGCTTGTTTTGCGGGAGACGATCTTTTTTGCCGTTTAGGTAAGTCTATTTTCCTCTCTATCTTCATACAATCTACCAGAAAGCCAAGTGATTCATATAAAGCGATTTTATTTATAGCGGCGGAGGTAGAAAAGATGGACAGAAAATGGAGTTACGGTCTTAAAAAAATGATTCGTATTATGGCGCTCATGCTGGTGTTTGTAGTTTTTACAAGCCATCTGTCCGGTGTGAAGCAGTCCGTTTTACCCGAAGTGGCGGCGGCTAATGCCGCGGGGAAGATTGTCACCTCGAGAGTAGATTTAGCTCACATCGATGCCTCTTCTGTAGGCTTAACTTATGTAAAAGGGAAAAGTCTCTTCAAACCGGGGACAAGCCACCCCAATGCCAAGGGGATAGCGAAAAAAGCTAACTCTAACGAAAAGATCGTGTACTTGACGTTTGACGATGGTCCAAGCCTCTTAACCGATCAGGTGCTGGGTATTTTGAAAAGTGAGGAGGTTTCGGGAACCTTTTTCGTATTAGGACAGCAGGCCAAGCGATATCCCGAGGTCATTCAGCGGATTGCTGCGGCCGGGCACGCACTGGGCAATCATTCTTATAATCACGACTACAACGAACTGTATGACAGCTTTGGACACTTTTGGAAGCAAATCAAGGCAACCGAAGACGTAATTCGGGAAATCACCGGTTCTCGAACATCTCTCGTTAGGGCCCCCGGGGGAACTTACGGCCATTTCGACAAAACTTACTTTGACCTTATGGCACAGGCCGGGTACAAGGTGTTCGATTGGAATATAGACAGCGGTGACTCGAAGCGCAGGGGTGTACCTTCCTCCGAAATTGTAAGCAATGTCGTTTCGGCAAAGCAGAAAAATGAGGTGATTGTCCTGATGCATGACGGGGCAGGCCATGCTGAAACGGTCAAGGCGCTTCCCGATATTATCAAGTTTTATAAGAAGAAGGGCTATGCTTTTCGCACATTGACGCCTGACATGGTCCCCGTTCAATTTGCTGTCAGTCCATCCGTTCAGAAGAAAACAAGGCTTCAGCCCTCGAAAGTATGGGTAGAGGAGAATATTGTGCCAAATGCGACGATGTTCGGTCCAGATTTACCGCTTAAGCTAGAGGCGGGAGGCGTTCAAACTCGGCTGGCTGCGGGAGAATATGAAATGCGGGACGGACAAATTTTTGTCCCTATACGTACAACGATGGAACGGCTTGGCGCGAGTGTTCGTTGGTCGGATGAAAGCCGGAGCGTGCTTATCGAATGGGGAGAGGCTATCGCCACAGCTGATATAAAGCGATCCATCGTCAGGTCGGAACGGTCCGGAATAGCTTCAGCAGAGTATAGATCTGCTTATCATCATAAAAATGGTGCGATCTGGATGTCTCTTCGAACATTACTTGAGGCTTGTGGGTATTCAAACGTAAAACTTTCCTCCTCCCAGGAGGAAAGGCGGATTAAAGCACAGTAACTTCTTTGCCTCGTGGGTTTCATATGTCTAATTCCGATAGTTTCTGGGGAAACTGATAGATAGATTACTAGCCCTTGCCTAGAAATGGAGGAGTGTAAATGAACCACGATCAAGCTCGCGAGCTGCTGGAAAGACTCGTTAGCCGGGTAGATCGAGTTATTGTCGGAAAAAGGACTGAAATCGAACTGGCGGTTGTTGCGATGCTCTATGGAGGTCATATCTTGCTAGAGGATGTTCCCGGCGTTGGAAAAACGATGCTCGTGCGAACGCTGGCCGCCTGTTTGGGAGGAACCTTTGGTCGCATTCAATTTACGTCTGATCTGCTTCCTTCTGATGTGACCGGGGTTACGGTTTACCATGGCCAGTCAGGACAATTTGAGTTCCGTCCGGGCCCGGTTTTTTCGAATATTGTGCTTGCTGATGAAATCAACCGAGCGGCTCCGAGAACGCAGTCTGCTCTACTCGAAGCGATGGAAGAGAGAAAGGTGACTGTGGACGGAGTGACTCGGGCTTTGCCGAAGCCCTTTTTATTGCTGGCAACGCAAAACCCGCTGGAATACGAAGGGACGTATCGTTTGCCGGAAGCCCAACTGGACCGCTTCTTAATGCGTTTGTCGCTGGGGTATCCGGGGCCTGAACAGGAAGTTGAAATGCTTGGACGTATGCTGGAGCAGCATTCTGTCACAGAAATAAAACCGATACTTTTGCCTGAAGAGATGATGGCGATGCAGCGGCAAGTTCGCAGTGTATTGGTGGATGATACGGTTAAGCGGTATTTGGTGAGTGTTGCAGATGCGTCGCGCCGGCAACCTCAAATTTCGCTGGGCATTAGCCCGCGCGGTACGCTGGCGTGGATGGGGGCGTCCCAAGCGATGGCATACTATAAAGGGCGGACATTCGTAATACCGGATGATGTCAAAGCGGTAGCGGGAGCAGTGCTGCCTCATCGGCTCGTGCTGAAGACAGAAGCTAAAATGAATGGACTCAAAGGGGAGAGGCTTGTTCAAGAATTGTTGGCCAGGGCGAATGTTCCAATTTTCGTCAAAGCCTCAGGAGGAAAAGCATGAGGGGCGGAGGCTTGATTTGGTTCTTAGCAGCTATAGCTATCGGTCTTTTCGGGACTTGGTATTTTTGGCATGGCGGGGTTGCTTCGCTCTTTTTGGTGCTGCTCTCTGCTTTTATTATGGTGCAAGGAGCGGTTACTCTGTGGTTTGGACCGAAGCGTTTCAAGGTGATCCGAACATGTCATCCGGAGCATCCTGTAGCAGGGGATAAAGTGGCAGTAACGTTGACGGTTTCCTTCAGCGGTGGAATGGCGCCTATTTGGCTGTACGTAGAAGATGAACTTGCGCTATCAGCAGCTGGCGTATTATTGATAAATCGCTCAGGAGACCAGGTCGGCAAAATCTCTTTTTTCGGGCAAAGAAAAGAATATTCCGGCACTTATTATATTGAAGAAGTAAGCCGCGGTATATACAAGGATAAAGAGGTTCGACTTACTTGGGGAGATTCGTTTGGCTGGTTCAGGAGAACCCAGTACGTGAAAACGGAAGGTGTGATGGTTGTATACCCATTTCCCCTAAATACGTTTCCGCCTGCACTAGATGGACAAGGAAGCGTTGAGGGCGAAGCAGGGACAATGCCCCACCGCAGCCATATGAATGCATCCCCAGCCCCGGGCCGATTAAGAAAATATGAAGCGGGGGATCCGCTCCGGCAAATCCATTGGAAGTATTCGGCGAAGCAGGGGACTCTGCTTACGAGAATTGCCGAAGAGCTGGGAAACTTCCCACGCCTATTACTGCTGAGCACACACGTGGGCGATTACGCAGACGGCGCTTCGGTAGTCGGACGGACTGAATTATTATCCAGTGAAAACTTTGAACTTGCGGTTTCCGCGGCAGCTTCCTGGCTTCAGCGGGAGACGCTGAGGCTGGGCGAGTCCTATTTCAGTCACAGTGGGATGGACCGAATGGTTTCACTTTACGGAGAACAAAATTTTTCTAACATTTTAGAAGTGCTGGCTGAGCTTGACCTTAGCAGCAGCCTGTCTGCAGCAGACATGCTCAAGCGGGAGTGGGCTGGCCTATCCGCAGGTGGATCTTGTCTAACTCTCATTACGGGCCAGTTGACGGCGGATTTGTCCTCAATTGTACCGCCGCTAGTAGAAGCCGGCGGATCGCTGGATATTTGGTGTACCTGTGAACCCCACCCAAATGAATCAAACCGAAAGCTCGAAGCGTGGTTGCGTGAGCGTGGTGTTGCTATTGTTTACCTGTCTTCAAGCACCGCAATGCACCGGAGTAAGGAGGGGGCCGGATATGTCATCGCCTAGACTCCTGGAGGCAGGTGGAACTCCTGCTCCTCTAACAGATACAGACATTGGGAAGAAGAGCTCGGGTCCGAATATTGGGGTTCGGCTGGTTTTGTCGCTGCTGCTCTTTGGTTTGTTTGGAGAATGGCTATATCCGCTGCATTCCTTTATATCTGAGGGGCAGCAAACGGAGTTCATTAGTCTGTTTTTCATACTGACGGGAGCGTTGCTGCTTTCCGGATGTTTTCGTATGCCCACCGGCCTGTTCTATGTGATCCCTCCCTTGTTTATAGCCGGGGCTATGCTGTATTTTTACAGCGGTTCGGCAGGGTTGGCCTGGTTTGTTAATTATGCGAACCAGCTAAGCTCCGATTTCACCGAAATTCTGGATTCGGGAAGATTGAACGGGATAAGTATGGAATCACGGACACTGCTTCTGCTCATCGGCTGGACGTTGCTGGTCGTTTCCGTTCAAATGCTGACCCTTGGGAGACAGAGTATCTTGATTTTTTTGTCCGCCACCATTTTGTATTTGTTGGTTCTCGAAACGGTGGCTAGCCTACAAGTATACGGTGGGATGATTCGTTCCACGCTCATAGGCCTCGTTCTGCAAGCTGTTTCATTCCACAAATCGGAGCAAGGTCCACCTTGGAAAATAGGATCGTTCACCGCAGCTGGTGTCATTTCTGCCTGCGTAGCAGGCGCAGCCTTGCTCAGCCAGCTTTTACCTGCGCAGCCTCCGCGATCCATCCCTTGGCAGGAGGTTGCCCAGAGTCTGGCTAACTGGAGTGGAGCGACGTTCAGCGGGGAATCTGATGCAGCGACCGTCTTCGGCGTTTCAGGCTACAGTCGGGATGACTCCGAGCTTGGAGTACCGCTTAGACTTAGACATGATCCGTATTTTACAGCCCTATCGCCGCGGAGTACGTATTGGCGGGGAGAAAGCAAGAGCGAATATACCGGCCGCGGCTGGACCCAGTCTGATGAAACTGCTATGAATCGTGATGTGCCCGCTATCATTGCGACAGAACGCGAAGAAATCCATCAAACGGTCATGTTCAAAGAGCCGTTGAGCGGCCGGGTTGCGCTTTTAGCCGGAGGACTTCCGGTAAAGGCTGGACAGATATTTGCGGGGGAGCGGAATGAAAAAGCCCAAGTAACCCCCCGTTTTGATATTCAGGCGGATGCGTTAATGATCGACAGCGCCACCCCTTCACAGCAAATTTACGGCTATGAAATTACCTCTTCGGTGCAGCAGGCGCCGGGGCCGGAGCTTAGGAGAGATAGCGGTTCTGATCCGGCGAATATCAAGGAGAGATATCTCCAGCTTCCAGACATGCTGCCTGAACGGGTGCGAAAGCTTGGTGAAGAGCTTGCTGCCGGAAAGCTGAACAGGTACGATGCGGTTCAAGCAGTGCAGACCTATTTGAAGCATCATTATTCGTACAGCTTAAATTCTAAACCACCTTCGGCAGGTGCGGATTTCGTTGATCAATTTTTGTTCGTGGATCGGATCGGCTATTGTGACCATTTTTCTACCGCCATGGTCGTTTTACTGCGGAGCGGAGACATTCCTGCAAGATGGGTAAAGGGGTTTGCACCCGGAGATGTGGCGGTAGAGAGCAGCCTTGGCACTGCCTCTTACCGGAGTGGTAAAGGTAATACAACACCTCATGCGGACCTGGCTATTAAGGATGATACGACAGACAATGAAGAAATGAAACGTTATACCGTGTCCTATGCAGACGCACATTCCTGGGTGGAGGTATATTTTCCGGAAACGGGCTGGGTTCCTTTTGATCCAACACCGGGATTTAGCGGGAAGCTTGCCTCCAGCTTCGCCATGCAACCTGAAGGGGACTCCGCGGGAAATACAGAAATGGCGCTGTTCGCTAAGGCCTCGAAGGTAGCAGAGGTTTTAGGCATAGGCCTGGTGGAAATAATCGGTGAATCTTGGCAGAAGCTGCAGATGGCAGTATCTCCATTTGCCTTTAGCGGAATTCTCGTAGCTGTAGGGCTGATCGTGTTGATTGGCCGCCAAGTGGCTTTAAGCTCCAACGTACTGCGGCTTCGTCTGTATCAGCTGCGGAAGCAGCGCAGCTTCCCAGGACGCAAAGAGCTACTGGCGGCGGCGGATTGTGTATGGCGCGAACTAGCCATCGTTTTCGGACCTAAGCCACCTGGTATGACAGCCAGAGAATACATGGATAAGGTGCTCCAAAGTAAACCTCATTTAACCGTTTCGGCGAATGAGTTCGTACGGATCTGGGAATCCCTCTATTATGGCGGGGAGCTCACACAGCGGAAAGAAAGCATGAACTTTTTGAAGCAATGCCGAAATTTGGCGTATGGGCGGGAATGAAATGCCTGGCCGGGCTTCCTTGACGACCTCTTTTGTCGTTTCGTATAATTAGTGTCAGAATTTGAGGGAGGCTCGGTCATGAATAAGCCAAATGAAATGATTGTCGTTCTGGACTTTGGAGGACAATACAACCAACTAATTGCAAGGAGAATTCGCGATTTAGGTGTTTACAGCGAATTGTTACCATACAATACCCCGGTAGAACGTCTGCGGGCGCTCGCGCCGAAAGGCATTGTGTTCTCGGGCGGCCCATCCAGCGTTTACGCGGAAAATGCGCCGCACATCGATCCGGCTGTGTATGATATCGGCGTGCCTATTTTCGGCATTTGTTATGGGATGCAGCTGATGGCCCATCAGCTCGGTGGCAAGGTAGAACGTGCGGAAAAACGCGAATACGGTAAAGCGGATGTTGATTTCGCCGAACATTCGGCTCTGACGAAGGGGCTCGATGCAAAGCAGACCGTGTGGATGAGCCATGGTGACCATGTTACCCAGCTTCCGGAAGGATTTGTGGTGGATGCCTCCACGGAACATGCGCCAATTGCTGGATTTGCGAACACAGATCGTAAAATGTACGGTGTACAATTCCATCCTGAAGTACGGCATTCCGTGCACGGGAATGAAATGCTTCACAACTTCCTTTACGAGATTTGTGGCTGCGAAGGTAATTGGAGCATGGAGACGTTTATCGAGGATACGGTTCGTGATATCCGCGCCCAAGTGGGTGACAGTAAAGTACTCTGCGCCTTGAGCGGCGGCGTTGATTCATCGGTTGTCGCCATGCTGATCCATAAAGCCGTCGGCGACCAACTGACCTGTATGTTTATCGATCACGGTCTTCTCCGTAAAGGTGAAGCCGAGAGCGTCATGGAGACGTTCGTTGGCAAATTTGATATGAAGGTTGTTAAAATCGATGCTCGTGAACGCTTCCTCTCCAAGCTCGCTGGAGTCGATGATCCGGAGAAAAAGCGGAAAATTATCGGCAACGAGTTCATTTATGTATTTGACGAGGAGTCAGCGAAATTTGACGATTTCAAATTCCTGGCGCAAGGAACGCTCTATACGGATATCGTTGAGAGTGGAACGGCTACGGCGCAAACGATCAAATCCCACCATAACGTGGGCGGCTTGCCGGAAGATATGAAATTCCAGCTGATTGAACCGCTGAAAACGTTGTTTAAGGATGAGGTTCGTAAAGTAGGCGAAGAATGCGGTTTGCCAAAAGAGATCGTTTGGAGACAGCCGTTCCCGGGACCGGGACTAGCCATTCGCGTACTTGGCGAAGTAACGGAAGATAAGCTCAAAATCGTTCGTGATTCTGACTTTATTCTTCGCGACGAAATCGCTAAAGCGGGGCTCGACCGCGAAATTTGGCAGTACTTCACGGCGCTGCCGAACATGCGAAGCGTAGGGGTTATGGGCGACGCTCGTACTTACTCCTATACTGTTGGCATTCGCGCAGTTACGTCCATTGACGGCATGACCGCCGATTGGGCACGTATTCCGTGGGACGTACTGGAGAAAATCTCCGTACGCATCGTCAACGAGGTGGAGAACGTCAACCGCGTCGTTTACGACATTACATCGAAACCGCCGGCTACGATTGAATGGGAATAAGACAAGCTTTATAACGAACAACAACGCCTTTTCATCTTTTGATGAAAGGGCGTTTTTTGATGACTGGCGGGCGATCATAGCGCTTCTTCGATGCGGGACCTTCGGATAGAACGGGGAAGGTACAGGGAAAAATGGCAGTCGGGACAATCAAGCCTTTAACCAAACGGCAGTGGGGTGACGTCCATCGGGGTGCATGACTGTCGACTTGGCCAGCACCGGTGGAAGACTTTTACTAATATAAACGACAGTGGAGAGGCGAGACCTCTGTGTAAATTTTTTCGGCAATTGCAAATTTATCGAAGGCTCGAAGATGGCACTTTTAGAGGGCGTCACAAAAGCAATCTCTATGAAATTGTCAAACCTAATCCTATGCGAAATGTTGATTTCTCGGAAGCAATTTTTGGCGCATTTGTAGGTTTTGTCAGTTGTAATCTATCAACATGATTGAACGTATTCTGTTGGAGAGCGTATTCTATGGGAATTTGTAGAATACTGAAGAATGACTTTGCCAATACTAAGATAGGAAAGAGAGCATGTTGCTCCCAGTATATACAAATGGCGAACAATAACCGGGAATTGGTTGACGAATATTCGTATTTTCTGTTGACAATCTGCACGCGAGCCCATAGAATAAGTCATAGGATAAGTCTTCATCGCAGGACTTAAACGGATATTCGACAAACTCACAACTTAATCCTTTTCGTATAATTCCGGGAATGGGCCCGGAAGTCTCTACGAGGTCACCGTAAATGATCTGGCTACGAAAAGAAGAAGCGAACTGTTCTAACCAGGAAGTCGGCTCTATTCGCGATTTTTCTGATGGAACGATTATTTTATCGCTTTTTCTGGATGTAACGGTACCCGGGGGAAACTATTTGCCTCGGGTTTTTTGTCGTTTTCCGTATATCAGAAGGAGGAGTAATTTTATCATGGATCGCTTTTTCAAGCTGAAACAGAACGGTACGACGGTTCGTACGGAAATTATGGCCGGCCTCACCACTTTTATGGCTATGGCGTACATCCTTACGGTCAACCCTAATACGCTGACAGCTTTCGGTCAGATTGAGATGGGCTGGTATTCTGTATTTTTGGCGACGGCTCTTTCAGCCGGTATTTTCACGATCGCTATGGGGCTCTTTATTAACTTCCCGGTAGCACTTGCTCCAGGGATGGGCCTCAATGCTTACTTTGCCTCCGTTATCTTGTCGTCTGCCGCAACGGATCATCCGTTCACTTGGGAAATGGGCTTGACGGCCGTATTCATTTCCGGTTTGATCTTTATTCTTCTGACAGTTACTCGCATACGCCAAATGCTTCTCGATGCAATTCCAGATTCCCTTAAACATGCGATTACCGTAGGGATTGGATTATTTATAACGATCATCGGTCTGAAAAACAGTGGACTTATGACGATCAGCGTTGAAGCTGGAAATGATATTGCTGCACACAAGATTACTGATCTTTTGTCTTTTGAATCAATTATTCACTTGGGAAGTTTGGAGAATACCGATGTTCAGCTTGCTCTAATCGGCCTTCTTCTGATCGGTATTCTAATGGTGCTAAATGTTCGCGGTGCTATTTTGTTCGGTATTTTGGGTACAACGGTTGTTGCGATGCTGATGGGTGTTGTTGATTTTAGTTCCTTCAATAACCCACAAACCCCATGGGTACCGGATTTCACACAAATCAACTTCATGAAATTCGACTGGGCCGGCATTATGCATACCGGTATTATTTCAGCAATTGCTACATTTACGTTTGTTGAATTGTTCGATACATTCGGTACACTCGTAGGTACAGCTACCCGTGCTGGAATTATGAAAGATCCTGTTGAAGGTAAAAAACGCGTTGGTAAAGCCATGCTCGTTGACGCAGCTGCTGTTACCGGTGGCGCTATGCTCGGTACTTCGACAACGACTGCTTATGTAGAAAGTGCAGCAGGGGTTGCTGAAGGCGGACGCACAGGTTTGACTGCTGTTACAACAGGTGCTTGCTTCTTGCTGGCATTGTTCCTCGCACCACTGGCTGCTTTGATCCCAGGCCCAGCTACTGCTGCAGCTTTGATTATCGTTGGTGTGCTAATGGTTCAATCGATTCGTGAAATCGACTTCCAAGACATGGTTGTAGCGATTCCTGCTTTCTTGACAATTACGATGATGCCATTCTCCTATAATATCGCTAACGGTATTTCATTCGGCATTGTGTTCTACGTTATTCTTGCTACGGCCGCTAATTTACTTGGTAAGAAAAAATACGATATCCACTGGTTAATGTGGATTTTGGCCGTACTGGTTGTCGCACGTTACATTTTCCTAGGCAGCCAAGGTTAATAAAAGCCGAGCTCTAGAAAGTCAGCCTGCAGCCCCAAAGGGATGCGGGCTGTTTTTTTGTCTATATAGGTTGAACTAAAGCATAGGCTCATTCGCCTTTGTGACTGGATTTCTACCATTACTTAGTTTATTCATAGAAATCCGGGACGGGCAGCGATCATAAGAATATTTACCATCTGCCTTTATCCGTACAATTAATAATTGAACTTATATGTGTTTTATTGTTTTCCAAGTATTTCAATTTGTTTTTATCGACACGATCTGATATATTAAGTAAGTCGCCTCAAGGCGGCGAGGTAAATGACGAAGAGCGAATGAAATTTGATAAAATTAACACTTGCTTTTCCGATTAAAACCTGATATATTATAAAAGTTGCCGCTGAAACGCGGTGATGAACGAAAACGAAGTTGATCTTTGAAAACTGAACAACGAGTGAGTATTAAATGAGAATTAAATTCTCGTCAGTACGAAATGAGCTAATCGCTCTAAAATAAATAGATTTTAAGGTTGGATATTTTCTCGAAGCAATTCGAGATGCGTCCACTCGAAAAATCCTTATTGGAGAGTTTGATCCTGGCTCAGGACGAACGCTGGCGGCGTGCCTAATACATGCAAGTCGAGCGGAGCTGATAGAGTGCTTGCACTCTAGATGCTTAGCGGCGGACGGGTGAGTAACACGTAGGCAACCTGCCCGTAAGACTGGGATAACTACCGGAAACGGTAGCTAATACCGGATAATTTATCTTGCCGCATGGTGAGATAATGAAAGGCGGAGCAATCTGTCACTTACGGATGGGCCTGCGGCGCATTAGCTAGTTGGTAGGGTAACGGCCTACCAAGGCGACGATGCGTAGCCGACCTGAGAGGGTGAACGGCCACACTGGGACTGAGACACGGCCCAGA